>CAYWGW010000083.1:0-15519 GCA_964457385.1 uncultured Spirochaetaceae bacterium | reverse complement strand
TCGCTGCTGGCCGAGAAGCAGGGCATCCAGTGGATGATCGCCGACAGCACGATGGAGCTCTACCAGTCGAAGCTGATGGTGCTCCACGCCGCCTACAAGATCGATCGGGGCGAGGACTTCAAGAGCGAGGTCTCGATGGCGAAGCATTTCGTGGCGAACGCCCTCAACCGCATCGTCGATCGGGCGATCCAGGTGCACGGCGCCCTCGGCTACTCGACGGATACGCCGCTGGCGAAGATGGCGACCCAGGCGCGTTGGGCGCGCTTCGCCGACGGTGCCGACGAGGTCCATCAATGGCGGATCGCCGAGCGCACGATCCAGGCCTGGACCCGCACGGGCAGCATGAAGGCGGCCACCGGCGACCTGCCGCTCTGAGCACTTCCGGCCGTGCTTCCGGGGCCGCACGACTGCACATTCGACGCATCCGGCGCGAGCCGAGGCTCCTTCGCGACGGTCTCACGTGCCTCGGACGAAGAGCCTCGCGCCGAGCTTCCGGGCCTCTTCCAGGATCAATACGCTCGAGGCGACGAGCGTAGCGAGGCCCCAGTCCTCGAGGCGGAGGGCGGTCGTGCGGAAGACCGCCTGCGCCGGCGGCCAGTGCACGACCAGGACCTGAAGGCCGACGACGGCGATCAGGGAGAGCCAGAGCCAGCCGTTGTGGAAGAAGCGCGCGTTGAAGGCCGAGCCGGTCTCCGCGCGGGCGTTGAAGATGTTGAAGAACTGGAATAACACGAAGGTCGTGAAGGACAGGCTGAGGGCGTATGCCGGACCTTCGCTACGGGCGTGGAGGTAGAGCCCGAGTGTCCCGACGGCCATCGTGAAGCCCAGGAGGAAGAGCCGCAGCAGCCTCCCTCCGGTCAGCACCTGCGACTCGACTCGCCGGGGCGGCTCGTCCATGATGCCGGGACGGGCGGGCTCGACCCCGAGACTCATGGCGGGCGGACCGTCCATGATGATGTTGATCCAGAGGATCTGGATGGCGGTGAAGGGGGTCGGCCAGCCGAGCAGGCTCGCGCCGAGAACCGCCTGGATCGCGCCCATGTTGGTGGAGAGCTGGAAGCGGACGAACTTCACCAGGTTGTCGTAGATGCCGCGGCCTTCCTGGACCGCGTGCACGATGGTGGCGAAGTTGTCGTCGGTCAAGACCATGTCGGCCGCCTCCCGGGTCACCTCCGTGCCGTTCCTGCCCATGGCGATCCCGATGTCGGCGATCTTCACCGCCGGTGCGTCGTTGACCCCATCACCGGTCATCGCCACCACCTGACCGCGCTCCTCGAGCGCCTTCACGATCCGCACCTTGTGTTCGGGGACCACGCGGGCGAAGACGCTGGTCTCCTCGACGCAGGCGGCGAGCTCGGCCGGATCGAGCGAGTCGAGCTCGCGTCCCTCCATGATGCGGCCTCCGAGTCCCAGGGCCTCGGCGATGGCGGCGGCGGTGGTCCGGTGGTCCCCGGTGATCATCTTGACGTCGATGCCCGCGCGGCGGCAGAGCTCGATGGCCGCGCGCGCCTCGGGCCGCGGCGGATCGTGGATGCCGACCAGCCCGATCCAGGTCAGGTCCTGCAGGTGGTCCGCTGGGGTGGCGGCCGCCTCGAAGTCGCGTCGGGAAATCGTCTTGCCGGCGAAGGCCAGCACCCGCATGGCCTGCGCGGCGAGCTGCTCGTTCCGGCCGCCCCAATCGCTTCGGGCCGCGTCGTCGATGGGCGTCTCTCCTTCTGCCGTGAGCTGGCGCGTCGAACGCGTCAGCAGGACGTCCGGTGCGCCCTTCACGTGGATTCGGACGCGATCGCCCTCCCGGTGGAAGCTCGCCTGCAACCGCGTCGCGGAGTCGAACGGAACCTCCGCGATGCGTGGATGTCGAGCCACGAGTGCCTCGGGATCCAGTTCGCTGCGCGCGGCCAGCGCCAGCAGCGCGCCCTCGGTGGGGTCCCCGATCAGCTCGCCGTCGCGGATCCGGCTGTCGTTGGCGAGCGCCGCGGCCTGCAGGAGGGGGCCCAGGTCGGCCGCCTCGCCGCCGTCGTCGGGCACGATCTCGCCGTCGCCGTCGTAGCCGTCCCCGGAGACCGAGAATCGCCTGCCCTGGAAGATCACCGCCCGCGCCGTCATCTGGTTCAGGGTGAGCGTCCCCGTCTTGTCCGAGCAGATGACCGTCGTGCAGCCGAGGGTCTCGACGGCGGCCAACCGCTTCACGATGGCGCGATGTTGTGCCATGCGATGCATGCCCAGGGCGAGGGTCACCGTCACCACCGCAGGCAGGCCCTCCGGAATGGCCGCCACCGCCAACGCGATCGATTCCATGATGGTCTGGACCAGAGGAGCGCCGCGCAGCATGCCCAGGGCGAAGATCAGGGAGATGACCACGCCGGCCACCCAGGCGAGCCGCTGGCCGAGATCGTCGAGCTGGGCCTGCAGGGGGGTCGGCCCGGATTCGGACGCGCCGAGGAGTCCGGAGAGCCGCCCCATCTCGGTCGACATGCCCGTCGCGGTCACCCACATCTCGACACGCCCGCGTGTCAGGGCGGTATTCATGAAGGCCATGTTCGTCCGCTCGGCCAGCGGGGTTGCGGGATCGAGCCGGGCCTCGGCGTCCTTCGCGATCGGCTGGGACTCCCCAGTCAATGTCGATTCGTCGATTTCCACGTCGTGGCTGGTGCAAAGACGACCGTCCGCGGGTACCCGGTCGCCCGCCTCGAGCAGCACGAGATCGCCGGGCACGAGCTGGGTCGAGGGGATCTCGAGGACCCGCCCCGAACGCCGCACCCGGGCGCGGGGCGAGATCATTTTCTTCAGGGCGGCCAGGGTCTGCTCGGCGCGGTGCTCCTGCCAGAAGCCGAGCAGGGCATTGAAGAGGACGACGACCAGGATCACTGCGGCGTCCTTGAGATCGCCGATCGCCCCGGCCAGGATCGCCGCACCGATCAGCACCAGGATCAGCAGGCTCTTGAACTGATCGCGGAAAGCCTGCCAGGCGGAGCGTCGGGATCCTTCGGCCAGACGATTCTCGCCCACGCGCGCGAGGCGGGCGTGGGCTTCCTCGACGCTCAGCCCCTGGTCCGGATCCGTCTCCAGGAGCCGGGCGCAACCCGCGTGATCGAGGCCATGCCAGGGCTGGTCCGCATCCTCGGGTCCACTCGACCCGTCGGCTGCCCGGTCCTCGACCGCTGCCTGATTCGCCATCTTCCCCCGCGTCTCCCTTCGTGCCGTCGGCCGAGGGTAACCTCCGGACGTCGTCGGGAGCGAGGCCACGGCCTGCAGACGGACGAAGGCGCCCGACGCCGCCATTCCTTCTATGCTACCGTGTCGCGTCAACCAGCCCCGGTGGCGTGACGATCTCGGGGGCGCGAGGGTGCGTAGATGCATCGGCGCGCCTGCCTCGAGCGGCCGCCGAGGCGCGTATCGCGGGCAGCGCCCGGCCAGATCCTGGCCTACTGCGCCCGAGCCACGAATCCACGACGAGCTCCATCCTTCATGTCGACCACGAGCCCCCCGATCCCGGAGAGCGAAGCCCCGTTCGCCCACCTGCCCGCGGCCATCGCCGCCGCCCTCGAGAAGCGCGGCTTCCGCGAGCTGACGGCGATCCAGCGCAGCGTCCTCGAGCTGATCCGATCGGAAGACGGCTCGACCGCGCGTGACCTTCGGATCTCCTCCCAGACCGGCTCCGGCAAGACCGTGGCCATCGGGCTGGCGTTGGCCTCGCATTTCCAGCCGAGCGAGGGATCGACTGGTTCACGGCCGCCCACGGTCGTGGGCGATTTCGCGGCGCGGCCGACTGCGCTGGTGATCGTGCCGACCCGTGAGCTGGCGGCGCAGGTCCGGGACGAGCTGGGCTGGCTCTACGCCGGCCTGCCCGACCTGAAGGTCGAGGTCGTGACCGGAGGAACCTCGATCCCGATGGAGCGCCGCGCCCTGGCGCGTCGGCCCGCGCTGGTCGTCGGCACGCCCGGTCGGCTGCTCGACCACATGCGCAACGGAGCGCTGGCCTGCGACGCGATCGCCCACGTGGTGCTCGACGAGGCGGATCAGATGCTCGACATGGGCTTCCGCGAGGAGCTCGAGGCGATCGTCGACGCCCTGCCGGCGTCGCGCGCCAGCCATCTGGTCTCGGCCACGTTCCCCCGCGCCGTGCTCGAGCTGGCGGGGCGTTTCCAGAAGAATCCCCTCGCGCTCGAGGGCACACGACTCGGTGTCGCCAACGTCGACATCCAGCACATCGCCTACGCAATCCGACGCCACGAGACCTATCCGGCCCTGGTAAACGTATTGCTGCTCGCGGGCGACTCGCGCTGTCTACTCTTCGTGAACCGTCGAGTCGATGCCGTCGAGCTGGCGGAGAAGCTCGCCAGCGACGGCTTTGCGGCCGCACCCTTCAGCGGTGAGCTGCCCCAGGCCCAGCGTACCCGGACGCTGAACGCCTTCCGCAGCGGGACCTTCAACATCCTGGTCTCGACCGACGTCGCCGCGCGCGGAATCGACGTGCCCGACATCTCGACCGTGATCCACGTCGATCCCCCGAGAACGGCGGACGCCTACACCCATCGCAGCGGTCGTACGGGTCGGGCGGGCCAGGCCGGGCGCAGCATCCTGTTGGTCGTCGGCCCGGAGTCGCAGCGCGTGACGAGACTGCTCCGCAGCGCGCGGGTGGAGGCTTCCTGGCAGCCGATCCCGGGCCCCGAAAAGGTCCGCAAGGCACTGACGAAGCAGGCACGGCGGGATCTTCACGAGCGTCTCGCCGTCGAGTCCAGCGAGGCCGCGCCGGACGATGGTCGGCTCACCTATGCCAAGAAGCTCCTCGAGGAGCAGGATCCCGCGCATCTGGTGGCCACCCTGCTCGCGATGGCGATGCCGAGCCCTCCGATCGAGCCGCAGGAGGTGGTCGGGCTCGACCCCTTCGCCGAGCATCATCCCGGGCGATCCGACGGTCGATCCGCAGGGCGGACTTCCGGTCGTCGGGACTCTCGGCACGAAGGGCGAGGCGAAGAGCGAAACGAGAAAAGGACGAACGACTTCACCCGCTTCGTCGTGAGCTGGGGCGAACGATCGGGGGCGACCGCCAGCCGGCTGCTCTCGCATGTTTGTCGGCGTGGAGGACTCTCCAGTCGCCAGGTGGGCGCGATCCGGATCGATGCCGAGACCTCGACGGTGGAGGTGGCGACGGACATGGCCCGTGCATTCGAGACGAGGACCCGGCGACCGGACGAGCGGGATCCCGGCATCCTGATCCACCCGGCAACGGGTCCCGCCGAGGACGTGCGGCGTAGGGCTCAGCGCGGTCCGGGCGCGTCGACCGGGACCGGTCGCCGCCCGCCGAGCGGACCCGCCCGGGGCTCCCGGCCGTCAACCGCCAGGCAGGGGGCACGGCCCGTCCCCTCCGATGCCGCCAGGCGAAAGCGCAGTCGTCCCGTCGCCGGCGCAAAGGCGAAGAAGAAAAAGAAGTAGCTGCCGCGCCGTCGTGGACGGGTTGGCGGATCAGTCGTGGCGCCGAGGAGCGGCGATGCAGTGGGAGACTCGATGATGTCGAAGGCAGTGGAGTCCGAGGGGCCTGGCCTGACGCGGGAGGCCATGGGGCTGCGGCCCGGTCTGCCTCTGGAGATTGCGGACGAGAGTCCCGGGGCGCTGCGGTCCGCCCTGCAGCTCCTTCTCGACATCGAGGCGATCAAGCGCACCAAGCACGCCTACTTCCGTTGCATCGATACGGGCAACTTCGAGGAGCTCGCGACGCTCTTCCATCCCGAGGTGAAGGTCCATTTCAAGGGCGGCAGCTACGAGTGGAAGCTCGAGGGCCGGGACGAGTACGTCGCCTCGGTGATGAAGTCCTTCCACGCCCGCTCCGTGGGGCACCACAACGCCCACCATCCCGAGATCGACGTCCTGAGCGCCACCGAGGCGACGGGGATCTGGTATCTCGCGGACCATATGTGGATCATGAACCATCGGAGCTACACCACCGGAACGGCTCTCTACTGGGATCGCTACGAGAAGGTCGACGGTCGCTGGCTCATCAAGACGACGAGCTACGAGCGGATCTACGAGCGCAGCGAGCGCCTCGAGTCCGAGCCGAAGTTCCACGCCCACTATCTCGGACGATGGGGCGCCGAGCCGGAGTAGCCGAGTCGAATCGGCCGAGTCCGCGTAGTCGCGGGGCGCCGGTGACTTCGCGTTCTGCCTAGCGAGGCTCGCAGACGAAGACCGGGATGTTGCGATCGGTCCGTTTCTGGTAGTCGTCGAAGGGCGGGTAATGCTCGACGCAGATCGGCCAGACCCGCGCCTTCTCGGCGTCCTCGGCCTGTCGCGCGCGAAGCTTCATCTTGCGGCTTCGGTACTGGACCTCGATGTCGGGATGGGCGATCAGGTTCTTGTACCAGACGGGTGATTTCGGGGCGCCGCCCTGGGAGGCGACGATGATCACCCCCTCGCCCGCCTGCGAGTGGTCCCGAGGGTGATAGGGGACGTACATCAGCGGCACCGTGCGCATCTGGCCGCTCTTTGCGCCCTTCATCGTGACGAGGCAGACCTCCCTTCCCTGGAACCTCCCCATCAGGCGTCCGCCGGTGAGCCGGTAGACCAAGGCGTTCAGGTTCGAGAAGGGCTTGATGAACTGACGGAGCCGTCGGAACTCCTTTTCGGTCATCGGATTCTGGGCCATGGGGTTCCTTTCCTCAACGCCGGGGGGAGACGAGCTTGACGGTCGACATGCCCTTGGCGACCACCCGACCGTCTCCGGTGCGCAGGACTCCTTCGACGAACGCCGTCTTGCGCCCCATCCGCTCGATCCAGCCCTCGGCGAAGACCGGGCCTGGATGGGCCGCGTCGTAGAAGGCGATCTTGATGTCCAGGGAGAGCGGGGTCAGCTCCATCTGCGTCTTCAACATCACGGCGGTGGCCATCGCATTGTCGATCCAGGCCGTCACGAAGCCGCCCTGGACGATGTTGCCCGAATGGCATTGCTCGGGCTTCGCCTCGTACTGGATGACGACCCGGCCCGCCTCGGCTTCCGTTTCGAGGAACTTCACGAAGCCGAGCGTCTGCATCAACGTGTCCTGGGAGGGATCCCAGCTCGAGAAGTCGGACACGACGGAGTCCCTTTCGTGTGAGTGTGTGTTCGGGCGTGATGGGGTGTATTGGAGTCTTTGGGGGGAGTGTTCCGTGCGCTTTCCAGGAAGAGGGCGATCGAGGATCGACTTCGGTATGCGCTAGCGCCGAAGCGTCTCGAAGAAGGCCTTCAAGACCGCGAACCCCGTCGGTCCGCCGACCAGACCCAGGCTCATCTTGTTCATCACGAAGCCGAAGCCCGTGCGGGTCTCGGGGTCGGCCATGCCGATCGAGCCGCCGGCTCCCGGATGGCCGAAGGCATCCGCGTTGGGAGAGAGCGGCATGAAATCACTGCGCAGCATGAATCCCAGGCCGTAGCGGATCGGCATGCGGCCGAGCGTCGCGTCGGGTCCCGAGGCCTGCTCGCCGCGTGCCCGCCGGATCGTCTCCGGCTCGAGGATCCGCACCCCGCCGAGCTCTCCGCCGCGGGCAAGCGCTCCGTAGACGCGCGCCAGGGCGCGGGCGTGGCCATGGCCGTTGGCGGCCGGGATCTCCGCCGCGCGCCAGGCCCTCGTATTGACGGCGTCCCGAGCGAGCTTCGGATTGTTGAAGGCCGCGCCGACCATGGTGGTGGGATCGGCCATGTCCCTCGTGAACTGCGCGAGGGGTCCCTTGAGACGAGGCTGCGGTGCATCCTTCGAGGCGCGAGGCGGCGGAACCAGACCGCCGATCATCTCGGCCACCCGTGCGTCGTCCTCGGCCGGCAGGCCGATGTGGAAGTCCGCGTCGAGGGGCTCGGCCACCTCTTCGCGGAAGAAGGTGCCGACGGTCTTCCCACTGACCCGGCGGATCACCTCGCCCACCAGAAATCCGAAGCTGACGGGGTGGTAGCCGTGGTCCGTCCCGGGCTCCCACCAGGGCGTCTCCGCGGCCAGCGCCTGGGTCATCGCCTTCCAGTCATAGAGCGTCTCCCCGGGCAGGGGCTCGCGAACGGCGGGTAGCCCCGCCTGATGGGAGAGCAACCAGCGCACCGGGATCCGTTCCTTGCCGGCCTGGGCAAACTCCGGCCAGTACTCCGCCACCGGCGCGTCGAGGTCGATGAGGCCCCGCTCGACGAGACGATGGGCACAGATCGCCGTCATGCCCTTCGTGGTCGAGTAGGTATTGACGATCGTATTCTCGGCCCAGGGGCGCTCGTCATCCGCCGTCATCCGACCGCCCCAGAGATCGACGACCATCTCGCCATCCAGCATGAAGGCGATGGCGGCACCCACCTCGCGGTTCGCCGAGAAGGCCTTCTCGAACGCCTCGCGCACGGTTGCGAATCGCGGCTCGCAACGTCCTTCGATCGATGTCGTCATCCCGTCTGCGTCTCCCTCATCGCATCATCGCCTGATCGCCATCACCTGATCGTGGCCGCCTGATCGTGGCCGCCTGATCGTGGTGGGCTCCATCGCCTCGGGACGGTCCCACGCTCATCAGACGCCGGGCATTGTCTCGGAGGATCGCGGCGCGGACCGTCTCGCGGCCCGGATCCTGGGTCACCAGCAGGATCTTCGCGAGCGAGGCCGCTAGATGGTAGAAGGGCCAGTCCGTTCCGAAAAGCAGCCTCTCGCCGCCCGTCTTCAGGATCATGTCGTCGAGGCGCGTCACGCTCTGACCATGGGTGCCCAGCCAGACGTTCTCGAAACGGAGGGCGAGGTCGACCATCGCCTCGCCGTCCCGCGCCCCACCGTGTCCGATTACGAAGGGCAGCTTCGGAAAGCTCGAGAAGGCGCCTTCGTAGTGGCGGGGCAGGGCGTAGCGCCGACTCGATTCTGGCTCGATGCCTGCGCGACCGCCGTGGAAGAAGACGATCAGGCCCAGCCGCTCGGCGGCCTCGTAGAGGGGCATCATGTCCGGCTCGTCCGGGTAGAAGCGCTGCATCGTCGGGTGGAGCTTCAGGATGCGGGCACCGTCGCGGGCGTAGGCTTCGAGGCGCTCGATGCGGCGCTCGTCGCGCGGATGGACGGAGCAGCCGACCCGCAGCCGGTCTCCCTGGCCCGCCTCTTCGACCGCCCGGGTCCAATCCCCGCTGAGCGAATCGCCGAAGGGGAGCCCAAAGGCGATCGGTAGGATCCAGGCCTCCTCGACCCGCATGGCGTCCATCTCGTCGAGCAGGTTGGGAATCGTATGCGAGCGGACGACCTCGTTGCCCCAGAGTCCCTGGGTGATCGTGTTCCAGCGCAGCGACGAGAGGTCGGATTCCGTGAAGTTCGCGTTGATGTAGACGTCGAGGTCGAGCTCACAGCCCGGCTCGGTGCCGTCGCAATCGAGCAGATGGCGAACGCGGGGGGTGCTCGCCTGCAGATCGAGCGTCGGCTCGAAGAGCACGGACATGCCGAGGTGGGCATGACAGTCGATGGACCGCGGCACGCTCTCGTCGACGCAACGCAGTGTTCCCCCGGAGTCGATCTCGAACCAGGGCAGCTCCGCGAGTCCGCGGTAGCCACGGTAGCGTTGGGGACCGAAGGGCCCCGTCCCGGACAGCGCGCGCTCCCGCTCCTGCTGGGCGGCGAGCCGTGCGACGTCTTCGGCCGTCTCGCGTCCGGCTGGGTCGCGGGTGCAGGCGCCGGAGGCGAGCCCCGCCATGGCTCCGGCGAGCAAGCCGAGAAAACGTCTGCGTTCGAGGGCTCCCGTCATCGGTCGGGAGGGTACACCGGTCGTCCGCCGATTCCGCCCCTCGCCAGGGCCGTGAGGGCGCAACGCGGCAGCCTTCCGCGGCGCGGTGCGCGAATCGCCGCTCCCCGGGGCCGAGGCGAAGCGGCGCGAACCTGACTAGACTCGCGGCTCCGCCCCTGCGCGCGTGAACGATCCGGAACGAGCGGGTCGCGTCCGGGCCGGAGGTGTCGGATCCATCCCGGACTCGAGGAGGTCGAGAAGACATGGGCGCCGCGCGCAATATTCGTGAAGAGAGGCTGGTATTCTGCAACGCCCCGCTCGTCGGGGGTGCCCTGGAGATCGCGCCTCCGCAGCTGAAGCAGATCGTTGATGCGACCGCCGACGCGGGCTTTGCGGGCGTTTCGCTGTGGGCCTTCCATCATCAGGCTGCGGTGGCCGGTGGGGTCTCGCCCGAGCAGGTGAAGGCCTGGCATACGGATCGCGGTCTATCGGTCCCGGTCGTCGAGTCGCTGATCGGCTGGGAGGGTGGAGATCTCGCCGCGATCGACCTCCAATGCGTGCCGGTCCTCGACATCGCGCAGTTCTACGGGGCGGAGACCGTGGCCGGCGTCGTGATGTCGGCCGAGATCGAGTCCCCCGACGCGGCCCGGGCGGGACTGGCCCATCTCGCGAAGCGAGCCGACGAGCGTGGACTGAAGATCTGCATCGAGTGGCTTCCCTGGTCGGGGCTGCCGGATCTCGCCAGCGCCTGGAAGCTCGTCGGGGATGTCGGCCAGGCGCACGTGGGGCTCGTCCTCGATACCTGGCATTGGCTTCGTCAGCCGGGCGGACCGGATTTCGAGACCCTGCGGACGATCGCCGGCGAGCGCATCCACGTGGTCCAGCTCGACGACACCACCGCGTCGGCTTCGGGCGACGATCCGATGATGGAGTCGATGACCCAGCGGCTGCTGCCGGGCGAGGGCGAGGTCGACTTCCCGGCTCTGCTCGAGGCGCTCGACGAGATCGGTGCCGATCCCATCTGGTCGCCCGAGGTCTTCAACGTCGAGCTGCTCGAGAAGGGGCCGGTCGAGATGGCGCGGCGCACGTTCGAGGCGACGCGCAAGGTGCTCGGCCTGTAGATGAAGAGCGCGACGGTCGCCGTGATCGGAGCGGGGATCGCGGGCATGTCCGCCGCCCGGGATCTGGCGCGGGCGGGAAGCCGGGTCCAGGTCTTCGACAAGGCACGGGGCGTCGGTGGCCGAATGGCCACGCGTCGGCACGAGACCGGCGCCTTCGACCACGGCGCGCAGTACTTCACGGCGCGCTCCTCCGAGTTCGAGGCGCAGGTCGCGGATTGGCAGGCGCGGGGGCTGGCGGCACCCTGGGACGGACGGGTGGTGCGGTTGGCGAGCGACGGGACGGTCTCCGAAAGTGCTCCCGAAGTGCGTCATGTCGGCGTTCCGAAGATGAGCGTCCTGGCTCGGGATCTGGCGCATGGCCTCGACGACCGTCTCGAGATCCACTGCGGCGCACAGATCGCCGCCGCCCGACCGGGTCCCGAAGGCTGGCGGCTCGAGACCCGCGACGGCCTCGGGCTCGGCCCCTTCGCCGCGCTCGTCGTCGCGATCCCGCCGCCCCAGGTTCCGCCCCTGCTCGCCGAAGCGGAGTCTCTCGCGGATCTGCGGGCCTGGGCCGGAACGATCGAGATCGATCCCTGCCAGGCGGTGCTCGTGAGCTTCCGGGAGCGGCTGTCGCCCCCGTTCGACGCGGCCTTCGTCGCCGACTCGCCGCTCTCCTGGATCGCACGCAACGGCAGCAAACCGGGACGTCCGGAGGGCGAGTGTTGGGTGCTTCACGGCAGCCCCGAATGGAGTCGGGCTCAGGTCGAGACCACGCCGGAGGAGGTCTCCGTCCGACTGCTCACGGCCTTCGAAGAGGCGATGGGTCGACCGCTACCCGAGACGCGCTACGTCGGCAGCCATCGTTGGCTCTACGCCCGGACGCGGACTCCGGCTGAACGGGTGTGCGAGTGGCGGCCTCGAGAAACGATTGGTCTATGCGGGGACTGGATGCTCGGTTGCCGCGTCGAAGACGCCTTCCGGAGCGGCCAGGCGCTGGCGCGTCGGATGCTCGCCGCGAGCTGACTCATTCCCGCTGGGCCCTGGCCGGGGGGAGTGCCGTTGAAGGCGCTCCCGCCGGCTCTCCCTCCTCCACGGACACGGATGGAGCCCGGCTCCGCAGTCGCGCATGAACGAGCCGCGCCACCACAGAGGCCGCCACGAGCAGCGCCAGCGCTCCGGCTGCGACCCCGATCCGACCTTCGACGGCGGAGCGGCCGAGCACCACGAATCCGGTGGCGTAGAACATCTGGATCGGAAGCGAGATCAACAGATGTCGCCTCCACTCGACCCCGGCGATCCCGAGGATCAGGTTCTGGAGGAAGTAGGGGAAGCCCGGCGTGATGCGGATGACGGTGGTGAACAGCGACTGCGCAGTCCGGCCATGCACGGTCGGGACGGTGTAGCCGTGGCTCTCGATCAAACGCTCGATCCGGGGGCGCAGGATCCCGTTCGCGAGCCGATGTCCCAGGAACTGGTTCAGGGCCACCGCCGGCAGGATCCAAAGGAGCGCCGGGACGATTCCGTAGATCGGGCCTGCACTCACGTAGAAGAGCGTGATCGGGACCGGCAGCAGGCAGAGAAGGGACATCGATCCGAAGAAGACGAGTGGCGGGGCCGCCTCGAGCCAATTCCAGCTCGCCGCCAGGCTCTCGCGGACCGTGTCGGGACCGATCCACTGATAGAGCGCGTAGCCGATGAGCAGCGTCGCGAGCAGCAGGGGCAGCCTCGTCCACGGCCGCCCGATTGCGGGCCCCGGGATCTTCCTGCCGCCGAACCGATCGCTCTCGTCCATTCCGACCTTCCCGCTCATCTTCCGACCCGGGGTCGCGCCAGGGATCCGGTCCCGCTGACGTCGCCTTCGCCTCCGACGAGGATTGCCTGTGAGAGGATACCGTGTTCCAATCAGGAGCCGCCCCGTGTCCGGGCCGAACGGGGATCGGGTCCCGGATCGGTCATCGCGAAGCCATGAATCGGGAAGCGGGAATCGAAGGCTGGGATCGGTCGGGAGAGTCGGGATGTGGTTCTACTTCGACTTCGACAACTACCTCCGGATGCTGCGCCTCGCGTGGCACGAGCGGGTTGCGAAGGCCCGCCACTACTATCTGGCGGTCCTGCTGCTCTGGGTTCCGATCGTCGCAGTCTTCCACGCGATCTGCTTCGCCCTCGACTGGATCCTCTATCCGGACCTGAAGAAGGTCGAGGTCCGGGAGCCCGTCTTCATGGTTGGTCATGCCCGAAGCGGAACGACGCTCACCCATCGTCTGCTCAGCCGAGACGAGGGTCGCTTCAGCTCCTTCCGCCTCTACGAGCTCTACTTCCCCTCGCTGCTGCAGAAGAAGGTGATCCGGGCGATCGCGCGCTGGGATGCCGAGAAGCTTCGCGGACTGCTGGCCGGGCAGGTCCGGGCCTGGGAGGAATGGCGCTACGGGCCTTCCCGACACATCCATAGCATGAGCCTCGGCGAGCCCGAGGAGGACGACATCGTGCTCTACTACTCGATGGCCGCGGGCTACTGGATCACGAAGATGCCCTACATGGGCGACCTCGACTTCTATCACATGAACGACTGGCCTGCGCGCAAACGTCGGCGCTACAACGACATGTACCGCGAGTGCGTCCGCCGGCAGCTCTATCTGAATGGGCCCGAGAAAACGCATCTCAGCAAGAACCCGATGTACTCGGGCCGGGTGGCTTCGTTGCTCGAGGCCTTTCCCGACGCGAAGATCATCGTGAACGTCCGTGATCCCGAGGAGACGATCCCGAGTCTGCTGAAGCTGATGCGGGCGGGCTGGAAGCAGCTCGGCTGGGACGCGGAACGACAGCAGCGCTGCCTGCGGATCCTGGCCGAGCAGTCCTGGCATACCTACCTCCATCCGATCGAGTTCCTGGATGCCCATCCCGAGGTGCCCGGGTCGATCGTCGACTATCGTGATCTGGTCACGGATCCAGCGGCGACAGTCGAGAAGATCTACCGGGACCTCGGTTGGACGATGAGTGACGCCTACCGGGCGACGCTCGCGACCGAAGGACAGCGCGCACGAAGTCATCGGACCCGCCACGCCTACAGCCTCGAGGAGTTCGGTCTGGAGCCGGACGCCATCCGCACCGAGCTCGCCAGCCTATTCGAGCGCTTTGGTTGGGACGCCGAGGAACGCGGAGGAGACACAGCATCATGAGTGCCGAATCGAGCGAGGCTAGGGAGCGGCTGCGCGCAGCCTGGGACGAGATGATCGATCTGCTGCAGCAGGCCCGCGACGGCATCGACGTCCCGGATCGGATGCCTCCGCCGCCGACGGAGCGCAACCTGGCCGAGGGCTATCGCTACCTCATGGGCTTCGTCCACAGCGCCGTCGAGCGCGCCTTCCACGCGGATCCCGTGCGCCCCCACTTCCGGAACGCCCTCAGCATCATCACGCGCAGCACGATCGACAATCCAGACGCGGTCTACTTCTACGCGCCGATCGACGGTCGGCAGAGCTACCTCCTGCGCGGCGAGATCGGGGACGCGCGCCATGGGAAGGGCGAGGAGGCGGCACCGACGGGTCGCAAGGCGCCCCACTACCTGATCTTCGAGGCGAGCTGGGGCGGGCTGGCCGGGGACTCGGGCGACCTCTCGGAGCTGCGACCCGGCATGAAGACCCAGACCGGTCGCCTCGACAGCTCGAGCATCGAGGTGGATCCCGATGGCCACTTCGAGATCCTCTTCGCACCGGAGCGCCCCGTCGGCTACCGCGGCAACTTCGTCTCCACGTCGAAGATCGTGTCGCATCCCCATCCCACGGATCCGAGCGTGCCGCCGGAGCGTCATGCGAACTACGTGAGCGGACGCCAGCTTTTCTACGACTGGGAGCGGGAGGACGCGATCCACTTCGAGATCCGGCAGCTCGGCGCAGAGGGCAGCCATCCCGAGCCCTACGACCCCGAGCAGGCCGCTCGCGAGATCCGGCGCTTCGGTGAGATCGTGAAGAGCCAGATGCATTTCTGGAACGCCTTCTGGACGATCCCGATGGGCACCTACGGCGAACGCCCGGGCAGCCTCCCCGGCGTCGCCTTCCCGCGCAACGCCTTCAACCAGATCAACGCGGCCTCGGGTGCCACGGGCGGCGGGATGAGCACGAACCTCTACGCAGGGGGCGTCTACGACCTGGCGCCGGACGAGGCGCTGATCGTCGAGAACCGGATCGATCTCGCGCCCCAGTACATCGGCTTCCAGCTCGCCAACCTATGGGGCGAGTCGCTCGAGTACGCCCATCGCGTGAGCTCGCGCAACGGTCATCAGAGTCGGGTCGATCCCGACGGCGTGATCCGGCTCGTCATCGCCCACGAGGATCCCGGCGTCCCGAACTGGATCGACACGACGGGCCATCCCCAGGGCTTCATGTCGCCGCGCTGGGCCTACAGCGAGACGCCGCCACCGGATCGATGGCCCCGGATCAGCGCGAAGCGGGTGCCCTTCGCGGAGCTGCGGGCGCATCTGCCGGAGTCGACGCCCCATGTGACGACTGATCAGCGACGGCGCGCGATCGCCCTGCGCGCCCGCCACGTCCAGAAGCGGTTCCGGGTCTTCTAGCGGCTTCGCGCGCTCTCCCACGGCGACGTCCCGGGGGTTAGACTCCGTCCGGCGTCGAAGGGGCTCCGCAGCGTCCCGTATCAAACCGACCCGAGCCCAGCCGAGGAGACCTGCATGCGTTTCGCCTATCACGCCACGATGTGCAAGCCCGAGTTC
>CAYWGW010000082.1:0-15556 GCA_964457385.1 uncultured Spirochaetaceae bacterium | reverse complement strand
AGCGGGACGCCACCGTCGCCAACAACGGCGACGGCGTGCCGACGCTCATGAACCAGAGCTGATGCACGGCCCGGGTCGCCGCCACGTGCAACAGGCGGCGGGCTGTCGGAGTATCAGGATAGCTCGTGGCGTCGACATCGAGCACGACGACGTAGTCGAACTCGAGCCCCTTCACCTGGGCGACCTCGGTCACCTCGATGCCCGCCTCGAAGGGAAACTCGCCATCGCGGATGCGCCGCAGCCGAGGAAGCTCCGCCCGCTCGAGCCCCGCAAAATAGGTATCGCTCGCCGCCGGGCTCGGGGTCAGGATCGCCACCGAGGCCATCGGCTCGCTCGCCATCAGGTCGCGCAACACGTCGGCCAGGAAGACCACGCAGGCGCCCCGATCGGTCCAACGGAAGAGCTCGACCGGAGGGCCCGAGCGCGCCGCCACGACCCGCTCGTCCTCCTGCAGGTCTCCGAGCAACGAGGTCGCGAACTCCATCACCTCCGCCGAGGATCGATAGCTCACGCGCAGGGTCTCGATCTCGGCGCCTTCGAGCCCGAGGCGCCGGAAGAAGGCCGGCCAGGACGTGAATCCCGAATGCTCCATCAGATGCTGTTGGGTGTCGCCCGCGAGCGTGATGCCGGCCTCGTGCTGGAGGCTCTCGAGCAGCACGCGGACCTCGAGGGGCGCAAAGTCCTGGACCTCGTCGATCACCACGTGGCGGTACCCCAGCGGGCGCTGGGAGCGGCCCATCAGCTTGCCGACCCGAAGCTGCCAGGCCCGCAGCAGCAGTGCATCGTCCTCGGCATCGAGCCCGGCGTCGGCGTCGGCCTCCCCTGCGCGCGCCGCCTCGATCGCTTCGAGCCGACGCCGGTTCCAGTCGACGAAGCGGTCGAGATCGCGGTCGCTGATCTCGCCGGACGCGATCTCCTCGAAGACCTCCGCCAGCAGTGGGCGGCCGGTCAGGACGCTGGCCCAGTCGTCGTAGGCCTGCTCGGCGCGGCGGGGGCCCGGGACCCGGGCGACCTGGCGCTCGAGCGCGCTCTCGAGCCCGGCGTGGAGCTTCAGCCGCTGTACAAACGCCGGCGTATCGTCGCGCTGCTCCGCCGGAAGCCGCGGATAATGGCTTCGGCGCAGCTCGTGGGCCCACTCGCGATAGGTGACGATCCGGACCTGCTCGAGTCCCAACGAGGGCAGGACGTGCTCGACATAACGTGCCAGGGCACGCGAAAAGACGACGACGAGCGTCTCCGGACCGTCGATCCGCGGATCCTCGTAGGCCAGGTAGGCGATGCGATGCAACGCCACCGTCGTCTTGCCCGAGCCCGCGCTCCCGCGGATCACCAGGAAGCCCCGGGCGGGACGGGTGATCAAGCCGAACTGGGCGGGATCGATCAGGCTCGTGATCTCGGGCAGGCGCTTGTCCGCGCGCATCGACTCGCCGGCGAGTCCCTGCCCCAGCCGCCGGGCGAGCAGGGCCTCCCGCAGCCCCTCGCCCTTCGGGCTCTCACCGTCCCCGCCCCGGGCGCTCTCGCCGCCCTCCCCACCTTGCCCGCCCTCGCCGCCCTGGCTGAAGTGCAGCGCGGCCGCCGACGCACCGGCCAGTCGTGGGGCCCCCTGCGCGCTCTCCCGCCAGCCCGTCGGCTCGGCGGGGTCGATCACGAAGTCGCCCTCCGGTGCCTGCACCCGCTCGAGCACGCCGTCGCGGATGCGGACCATGCGCCGGGCGAGCACGAGGCCCTGGCGCTCGCGGCCGGCGATCTCCTCGTCGTACTCCTCGCCCTGCCGATAGCCGTAGAAGATCTTGGAGATCGGGGCATCGCGCCAATCGATGATGCGCACGCCTTTCTCCAGACACGTTGCCCGCCCCAGGAAGAGGTCGCGCCGGCGGCCCTCTTCCTCGAGTCGCAGATGCGCGAAGTAGGGCGAGGCAAGATCGACCTGCACGGCGGGACCGGCGCGCCGAAGCTGACTCAGGATCGCGGATTGATTGTGGTACTGCTCGCTGAGGGCGGAGACATCCTTGCTCTCGTCACCGGCGAGCAGCCGCTCCCGCAGGCGCTCGAGCTCGCGGAGGATGGGCGCCTCGCTCGCCGTCCGAGCAGGGGGGATCTCGACGAGCTGCGACCGGACCCGCTCGAGAGCAGCCAGCTCCTCCACCACGACCTCATTGGGACGATCTCCCATGCCCTCCACCATCCCCGCATGTCGTGGCTCCGACGGGTCCATCGGAATTCGCGGATCAGAGTGTATAGGCGAGTTCGCGCAGGCTGCCCAGCCGCGGCGGACCGGTCCCGCGTGGGGAGCCGCTCGCGAGCACTCACCCTCGTCCGCAGCCGGGACGCGACGGTCTCGGCACGAAGGGCCGTGTCGACTCAGTCGACCTCGACGGCGCGCTCCTTCGGGCGCGGTGCGCCGAAGGTGACCGGAAGGTCGAGCTCCGAGTCCGTTTCATAGGGCTTCCAGCCCGCGCGGAAGCCGGCCGCCTCCACAACCCGACGGGCTTCGAGATAGGTCTCGAAGCTGTCGCTCCAGACGTGGAAGCGGATGAAATCCTTCTCGGAATCCCGCGCCGCGAGCCATTGCTGCAGCACCGGCGAGCTCTCGAGTCGCGAGGCCTCGAGGCCTCCATCGCGGGTCTTCCAGAACAGGCGCGCGAGGGGCTCGGGGCGCGTCACGAAGCGCCAGACGAAGGGCCCGTCGCCCACGTCCTTCTTTCGAAGATACTTCGCCAGCATCTCGTACTCGTCGTCCCGCACGCTGCGCGCGTCGCGATGATGGATGAGGATGCGTCCGATCGCCTGCTCACCCTCGCCGACGAGCTTCGGCTGGTCCACGAGAAAGCAGCGTCCGTAGCGGCACAGCATCCACTGCTCCCGACCCGTGAGGATCTCGGGATCGGGCAATCGCGCCACGAGCTCCCGCGGCACCCGTTGGAGACTCTCCGCGTGGGCTTCGCGCTGCTCGAGGGCCATCCGAGCCTGCTCGAGGGCGGCCCGCCCCTCGGCGAGCCGGGCTGCGAGCGAGGGACCGCCCTGCCCGTCGGACGCATCCGGAGCCGCGCGATCACCGTTGGCAGCCGGCGGCAGCGCCGCGGCGCGCGACAAGGCCGTCTCCGCCGCCTCGATCGACTCCTCGAAGCGCTCGCTACCGCGGTCGACGAGCGCTTGCCGAAGCCGGGCGACCTCCGCCCGGCGTGCGCTCAGCAGGCTCGCTGCGGGCGCGGTCGCCGGCACCGTCGCTGCGGGCGCCGCGGCCTCCCGCGTCTCCTGGGACAGCAACCGATCCACCGCGTCGCCGACCTGGATCTGCGCGAGCGCCACCACCATCACCAGGATGCCCACCACGTTCGACAGCGTGTCGACGAGCGGATCGAGATTGTCGGGAATCCCTCGGCGCGAAGACGCCATGATCAGCGCAGTCCTTCGATCGGGCGGGCGGCCTCCGCCTCCCGCAGCAGTCGCCAGTCGAGCTCACCCTCACCCGGCAGCGGCATCCGGGCCACACGGATGCCGGCGTTGCGCGCCAGTGCGTGCGCTTGCTCCATCGCCTTCACCCCGCCCGGCCGGACGAGCAGCACAAGCAGCGCCCCCGGTGTCGCCCGCACCCGGCGCAGGTAGCGCGCGAAATCGCCATGGCTTCCCACGGCCTCGAGCGGAATGAAGTACTCGAGATCGTCGGTCGCGCGATAGGCGGTGAGCCCGCCGGCATCGGCTTCCATGAAGTAGGGCTTCTGGTCGCGCGAGAGCCCGGTCGGATCGATCAGGATCGGCAGCGTCTTCCGCCGACTCTCGAGCGCCTCGATCGAGGCCTCGATCCCCTCGCGTTCACTCTGGATCTCGGCCAGCCGGGCCTCGATGCGTTCGAGTTCCTCGCTCCGCTGGCTCCGGACCTCACGACGATCGATGGCCCGCCGGATCGTCTCGAGATCGCCGCCGGCGGGCAGGCCGCGGGCCTCCAGCTGCCTGTCCAGTCTCGCCCAGCGAGCGGCGACCTGCCTCAGGCGCTCCCGCTCCTGCTCGAGGCTCGCGAGCTCGGTGGCCGCCCGCTCGTCGACGCGCACCGCCTCCGCCTCGAGCGCCATCTCCTCCTCGAGCGGCCCGGCCGCGTCCTGTGCCAGCCGGCTCCCTCCCACCGAGGTGAGCGAAAGCGACAGCAGCAGCAGCGTCAGCACCCCGATCGTGCAGGCGAGAACGCTCATGAAGGGAAACAGCGAGAGCCTGACTCCGTCGCCCCTCGGCATCGACTAGCCCTGCTCGCGCAGTCTTTCCTGCGCACCCATCGCGGCGACGAGTCGCTCGGCCAGGGCCCCGATCAGCGCGCCGCTCGCCTCGGCGCTCGTTTCATCCTCCAACCGCTGCACCAGATGGTCCGAGCAGTACTCGTCGACCGCCCCGAGCAGACCCTCCTCGATGCGCTGCACCGCGTTGGCGGGAAACATGATGAGGATGCTCATCACGAGGGCCAGCAGCGTCGTATCGAAGGCCACGCCCAGCCCGCTCGTCACCGAGCCGATCGACTCCTTCATGGCGTCCAGGGACGAAGCGGCTTCGAGCGTCTCGGAGAAGCCACCGACCGCCGAACCGATGCCGATCACGGTGCCGATGAACCCGAGCGTGGGCACCACCCAGACGAAGACCCGCACGAGGCTATAGCTGGCGTCGACGCGGATCTCGTCCGAGCGGCTCTCGGCGGCGAGATGGTCGACCACCTCGACCGCCCGCCGGCGGGATTCGTAATGACGCAGGGCACGGTCGAGGCGGCGGGCGAGAAAACTCTCCCGGATCGGGGCGGGCTGGGCGCGCAGGGCGGCCAGCGCGCGCGCGGCGTCGTCGGGTTGCAGTCGACCACTCTCGGTCGCGGGAATCAGCTCGCGATCCAGCACGCTCCCCTCGAACCGCAGCCGCCGCAGCCGGGCGGCGAGCAGCGCGAGGGCCCAGGCGGAGATCGCGGTGATCACATAGGGAACCCAGCCCCGTCCGGTGAAGAGCTCGGAAAGCGGCGAGGGAGGCAGCAGATACAGCAGGCCGTAGAAGAATCCGCTCCCTGCCAGGCCGATCAGGGCCGGGGGCAGGCTCCGCACCTCCCCCGGCGCGCTGCGGATGCGCTTGCGGGCGCGGACGAACTCGGAGGGTGGGGACGCGGACGGCGCGACGGGCGACGCACCCTCCTCCTTGCCTTCCCCGTCCAGGGCGCCCCGACCCGCAGCGACCAGGGAGGAACGGCCGCAGGCGCTGCAACGAAGCAGAGTGCTGTCCTCGGTCCGCTCGAGCGCGCTCGCATCGCAGTAGGGACAATCCAGCTGCATCTCTTCTCCGCTCTCCTTCTCCAGCGTTCCTGCCTCACGCCCCGTTCCAGAGCCCGGTCGCCGCCCTCTGCGAGCATCGCACGCTCGAACCGGCCCCGCCTCGCTCTGCAGCCCTTCAACGCGCTGCTAGCGTGTCCAGATGCCGTCCGAGCTCCCGATGCTCCCGTTGTCCCGACTCTATCGGGTCCTCGGCCTGCGCGAGGGCGCTTCGAGAGGCGAGCTGCTGCACGCGGGCCATCGGCTGCGCGATGCGCTCGAACGCCGACGACGGAGCGGAGGGCCGGGCGGGTCCGACGAGACGGGCGCGGGCGACTCGGATCGCGTCCGGGCCCTCGAGGAGGAGCAGCGCGTCCTCGAGCGCAGCCTGGAATTCTGGACCGCCCCCCCGTCGACCGCCGGCTCCGACGGCCGCCGATCCCGCCGCGCGGGCCGCGGGGCGGAAAACGGGGCGGGCCGCGGCGGGGCGACCCGAGTCGGACAGATGCTGACGCTGCTTGTCTTCTTCCTTGGGGTCGTGCTGGCGGGCCTATGGATGCTGGGGATCCTGGCCCCCGGCCCGCGCGTGGAGTCCGCCGCCTCCGCGGCCTCGACGACCGGACGGCTGATCGTCGAGAGTCGGCCGCGGGGCGGCCAGCTGCGGATCCGGATTCCGGAGAGCGACGAGCTGCTCTGGAAGATTCCTGCCGAGGGGGTGCGGCTCGAGATCCAGCAGGGCCGCTACGACCTCGAGGTGACCCGCGAGGATTGTCCCGACTCCTGGACCCGGACGGTCGAGATCGACGCCGGCGAGACTCGTCACTTCGAGCCGATTCTCTGTCGCGGCGAGGCACGGCTCGTCGTTCGATCGAACGTGACGGAGGATCGGCTCCGGATCGATGGCTACGACTACGGCGCCACCGGCGCCGAGCCCCATGTCCTGCCGGTGGGCGACCATACGATTCGCGTCGACAAGGAGGGCCATCAGCCTTTCGAGGGTAAGGTCCGGCTCGCGCCGGACGAGGAACTCGAGGTCCGCGCGGTACTGAAACCCACCGAGGAGAGGCTGAAGAGGCAGGGGCGGCCCCTGCCCGTCGAGCGCCAGACCCCGACGCCCCCGCCGCGCTCGAACGTGCTGGATGACGCCGCCGCCGATCAGGTGGCGCCGCCCCTCGATCTCGACCTGGATCTGCCGCCCCTGGCCCGGCCCAATCGCCTGCTCTTTCTCGAGGACGGTCGCGGCAACCGACCGCGGGGTGGCTCGACCACCTGGCACGACGCCGTCTCGAGTCTGATGGTCGGCCGTTTCGACGCCGACGGATCGGGCCGGATCGACCGTGTGGAGGAGAGCGAGGCCATCCCCTGCGCGATCTGGCAGGAGATCGAAGGGGATTTCGACGAGGGGGGGCTCGGACTCTCCCTGAGCCGCAACTACGGCTTCGACGGCAGCGAATGGATCGAGGGCGCCCTGGGCTTCTCGCGCGACATCCGCAGCGCCGTCTACGCCCGCATGCAGGCCTGCGGGCTCGCGCCCTGAGCGGGACGCCGCCGGAGGCCCGGACCCCGGGTTTCTAATCGGGAATATCGGGCTTTCCTCGGATACCGGGCCGGAGGCCGCGGCCTACTTTGATGCCATTGATTCAATGGGACAGGTTCTCAGGGGGTGAAGGCAATGGTGAGCATCATCGTCGCGGACGATCACAAGATCGTTCGCGAAGGGTTGATCCGTCTGCTCGAGTCGCGAGCGGACTTCCAGGTGATCGGAGAGGCGGCCAACGGGGAGGAGGCGGTGGCGCTGGTGATGGAACGGCGTCCCGACGTCGTCCTGATGGACATCAACATGCCCAAGCTCTCCGGCATCGACGCGACGCGGCAGCTCGGGAAGGCCGGCTGCCAGAGCAAGATCCTCGTGCTCTCGATGCACGAGAGCCGCGCCTACGTGGAGGAGGTGCTGCGTGCGGGTGCCTCCGGCTACGTCGTCAAGAACTCGGCCTCGAAGGACGTGCACGACGCGATCGACGCCGTTCGGGCCGGGGCCTCCTATCTCTCGCCGGCCATCACTCAGCAGGTCGTGGACGCCATCGCGCGTCCGGGAGAAAGCGGACCCTCGGGCGTCGCGATGCTCACCGATCGTGAGCGGGAGGTCCTGAAGCTGATCGCCGAGGGGCTCTCGAGCAAGGAGATCGCCTCGGAGCTCGGGGTCTCCCTCAAGACGGTCGATTCCCATCGCTCGAACCTGATGGAGAAGCTCGACATCCACAAGGTGTCGGGGCTGGTCCGGTTCGCGATCCGCACGGGCCTCGTCGAGGCCTGAGCGGGCATCCGGATGGAGCCGGAGACCGCGATGGAGCGGCGGTGGAGAAGCCGTGGAGGCAGCGTTCGGGCGACTCCGATCCGCAGATGCCGGTCGCTCAGATCGGAGGAGCGGGTCGCTCGAGCACTTCTTCGCCGTGGACCAGGCGGTCGACGTGATGGCCCATGAGCTCGCGGCGATCGAGCAGCGCTTCGGCGAGCTCCTCGACCGTATTCCAGACGGGCTCCAGCAGGCGCTCGGCCTCCTCGCAGTAGGCCTGGTAGAAGTCCTCGGCCGGCCTCGCCAGGCCGAGAAGCTTCGCGATCCGGGCCAGCTCTTCGCGGCCGCGGCGGGCCGCCCCGAGCCAGCGCTCCCAGGCCAACTCGGCTACGACGTCGAGCCCGACGAAGCGTCCCTTGCGCAGGGCGAGCCGTTCGGCCGCCACCCCGGCGTAGGCGAAGATGCCGTGGGCATCGATCAGCCGCTCTGGCACGACGCCCACCTGTTCGCCGCGACGGCGGCCCGCAGGCGGCCGACAATCGATCGGCAGGGGCAACCCCGAGAAGGTGACCACCTCGCCCTCCCCGGCCTCGGCGTCGATGATCGCGTGTTTGAGCACGTTCGGGCCGTAGAGAATCTCACAGATCGTTGCCCGACCGGCTTCGCGATAGGCCACCCGGGCCAACGGAGTGCTCGACATGCGTCCCCCTCGGTGTCAGTGCAGAGCGTTATCGGCCGCGCGGGGGAAAAATTGAGCGATTCCGGGGCAAGGGCGGCTCTGCTTGCCATTGCAGGCAGCTGCAGGCCGCACGGGGGATGAGTCGGGACGAGGCGCGACCGGCCTGCGTCCATTGCCGGCATTACTTCGTGACCTGGGAGCCCGATCAGCCCCGAGGCTGCCGGGCCTACGGGTTCAAGTCCTCGGGCCTTCCCTCGGACGTCGTGCTGGCTTCCTCGGGACGGCCCTGCCAGCTCCATCAACGCAAGAACGGCCCCGCGCCCGCGACGGACCCGCGGCGGTCCCGGCAATGAGACCGACGAGGGCCGACCCGACACCCGATCGGCGCCCGCTCTTCACGAACCCCGATTCAGCTTCGGCGGTCCCGATGGATCCGGCGGCTGCGGCCCACCGGTCGATCCACCCCCGGCATCCCGCTCCCGCAGCTCGCGCGTGACGATGGCGACGATCGCGTCCCGGTCGGGATCCTCCTGCCCGTCTTCGAGCGTCCGACAACGGGAGAGCGCCCATCCCAGCCCCTCGCCCTCTTCGACCCCCGCTGCCATGAGTCGCCGGGCCGAGACGAAATCGGACCGCGGCCCCGACTCGACCCCCGCCGCCCGCGCGGCGGCCAGGAAGCGCGGCCCCGACTCGTAGAGTCCCTGGCGCGCAGCCTCGGTCGTGCGACCGAGATGATCCGCCCTCGCCAGGTGTTCGAGGTCGACCATCGTCCGGCCGGCCGCCGCCAGCCGACGCGCCAGCCGACGATAGGCCCGCGGCCCTGCCCCACCCGAGACGAGCTGGGAGGGTGCCAGATGATGACGGACCAGCGCTTCGACGGCGCGCACCCGACGCCGAGGCAGCCGCAGGAGCTCCAGCCACTCCCGCGTGATCCGGGCGCCCGCCTGCTCGTGGCGCAGCGAGCGGATGCGACCGCCCTCGTTCGTGGTCGTCTCCGGCTTGCCGAGATCATGACAGAGGGCCGCCCAGAGCAGGATCTCGCCATCCTCGTCCGAGAGCCCTCTCGCGATTCGAGCGGCGCTGTCGATCACCTTCATCGTATGCACGAAGACGTCGCCCTCCGGATGCCAGACCGGATCCTGGGGCACTCCGCGCAGGACCTCGATCGGCGGCAGCACGGCGAGCCGCTCCACCTGCACCAGGAATTCGAAGCCACGGGACGGCCGCTCGGCGCTCCGGAGCATTCGCCGCAGCTCCTCTCCGACGCGCTCCGGCGGCACATCCTCGAAGGACATCTCGCGACAGATCGCGAGCAGCTCCGGGTCGGGCTGCGCGTCCAGGCAGGCCGTGAACCGGGCCACCCGGAGCAGCCGCAGGGGATCCTCGACGAAGGTCTCCCGATCCACCGCGCGCAGCCGACGGGCCGCGAGATCCGCGCGGCCTCCAACCGGATCGATCCAGCGGCCGTCGAGTGGATCCCAGGCGAGGGCGTTGATCGTGAGATCGCGATGGCGCGCGGCCAGCCGGAAGCCGGCCTCCAGCGAGTCGGGGCGATCCGGATGATAGGCAAGCGCGCCCTCGCGTGGATAGGCCACGTCCACCCCGGCCCGCCCGAAGCGCCAGACCGGGAAGCGACGGCCCACCGGCGCCTTCGCCCCGAGCCCGGCCAGGATCCCGCCCAGCCGATCCGGCTCGAGTCCGAAGATCTCGAGATCGAGATCCTTGCAAGGACGCCCCAGAAGCCGATCGCGCGGCCAGCCGCCGACCACCAGCGCACGTCCGCCGGCCGCCGCGATCGCCTCCGCCAGGACGCCGGCCAGCGAGTCGGACACCGGGTCGGTCGGCTCGCTTCGCCCTGGGCCACGTGTCAAAGGATCTCGTCCTCGTCGACTTCCTTCAGACAGACGGGATGGGGCGCCCACTCCGGCCCGTCCTCCCAGCCGGGAATGCGAGCCGCCTCCTCCAGCCAGGAACGAGCGATCGATTCGTCCACCGCGACGTCGTTGTTGTCGAAGCCCTCGGTGATCGAATCCCAGAGCTCCCGCCCCCCGCTGGCCCACCACCGCTTGCCCGGATTCTCGAAGTCGATCGCGAGCTTGATCATCGTCCTCCTGCTCCTTTCCTCATCAGCTTCTTCAGCGGCTTCCTCCTCGGACTCGCAGGGCTCCGCCCCGGATTCCGCGTCACAGCCGTCGGCGGCATCCATCCGAAGCGTTCCAGATCCACGCGCCCCCGCGCATCGAACTCGACGCCCTCGGACTCGAGGAGACTGCGCTGCAGGTCCGTCCATTCGGACTCGGCGCGAGCGCTGATCTCTCCCCGCGCGTTGATCACCCGCTGCCAGGGTACGTCATCCCGCGCGCCGAGGGCCGCCAGCGCCCAGCCCACCTGTCTCGCCGCACCGGCCATCCCAGCCTCCGCCGCCACCTGCCCGTAGGTCCGGACGCGGCCCATCGGGATCTCCCGCACGACCCGATATACCTCCTCCCAGCCCATTCAGGCGGGTACCGGCGGCCGTGACTGCAGGCCCGAGTGGCGAAGCAACGCCTCGACCGACGGCGGACGACCGCGGAAGGACTCGAAGACTTCCATCGGCGCCACGCCCCCGCCGAGGGCGAGCACCGTGTCCCGGAAACGTCTCCCGATCTCGGTCACCGCCGCCGCGTCCTCGAGGCCCGCTTCCTCGAAGGCCGAGAAAGCATCTGCCGACAGCACCTCGGCCCATTTGTAGCTGTAGTAGCCCGCCGCATAGCCCCCGGCGAAGATGTGGCCGAAGCTGCAGAGAAAGCGATCCTCGAGCAGCGGGGGCAGGACCGTCGTGCGCTCGGCGACCCGGCGTTGGATCTCGAAGATCGACTCCCCGCGCCGGTCGGGATCTCCGCGATGGAGCTCGAGATCCAGCGTCGCGAAGTAGATCTGGCGCAGCATCTGGGTCCCCGCCCGGTAGCTGCGCGCGGCCTCGAGCTTCTCGAAGAGCGTGTCAGGCAGCGGTGCGCCGGTGTCGACGTGTCGCGAGAGCCCGAGCAGCGTCTCCCGGTGATAGCACCAGTTCTCCATGAACTGACTGGGCAGCTCCACCGCATCCCACTCGATGTTGCGGATGCCCGAGGCCAGCGCGTGATCGACCCGCGTGAGCATGTGCTGCAGTCCGTGGCCGAACTCGTGAAAGAGGGTCAGGACCTCGTCGAAGGCCATCAGCGCCGGACGGCCGGGCGTCGGCGGGGCCTGGTTGCAGACCAGATAGGCGACGGGCAACCGCAGCTCGGAACCGCTGGCCTGCCGACGCCGTCGACGCCCGAGACACTCCCCCATCCAGGCACCGCCCCGCTTCTCGCCCGGACGGCTGTAGGGGTCGAGAAAGAACGCCGCCAGGGGCTCGCCGGTCTCGCTGCGGACCCGGAAGAAGCGCACGTCCGGATGCCAGACGGGGGCCTCCCCATCCGCCGCCTCGACCGTGATCCCGAAGAGCCTCCTCGCCAGCTCGAAGAGCCCCTCCAGCACGCGGGGCAGCGGAAAGTACGGCCGCAGATCCTCCTCGCTGTAATCGAAGAGCTGCTCCCTCCGACGCTCGGCCCAGTAGGCCATGTCCCAGAGCGCGAGGTCTCCCTCGTGCCCCCGTTCCCGGGCGAACCGGCCCAGGATCTCGAGATCGCGCCGCGCCGCCTCCAGCGAGGTCATCCGCAGATCCTCGAGCAACGCGTCCACCGCCGCGACATCGGGCGCCATCTTCGAGTCGAGCGAGAGCGCCGCATAGCATTCGAAGCCCAGCAGCCGGGCCATCTCGTGGCGCAGGACGAGAATCCGCAGGATGATCGGGGTGTTGTCGAGCTCGCCCTCGCTGGCCCGGGTGATATGCGCCCGGTAGAGCTGCTCGCGCAGGTCTCGCCGCTCGGCGTGCTCCAGGAAGGGGACCAGGCAGGGCGCATCCAGCGTGATCCGCCAGGGTCCCGTCTCCGCCGTCGCCTCCGACTCGCCCGCCTCGACCGCGTACTGGGCCGCCAGCTGACGCAGGCTCGCCGGTGCGCCGGCGATCTCCTGGGGTGAGCGCAACGTCATCGAGAATGCCCGGGTCGCGTCGAGCACGTGGTTGCTGAAGCGGGTGCCGAGGTCGGCCAGCTCCGCCTGGATCCCGTTGAAGCGCGAGCGCTCGGCCTCCGGCAGCCCGACACCGGCGTGCCGTGCCTCCCGCAGCAGGCTCTCGACGATGCGACGCTGTACGGGCTCGAGGGACTCGAAATCGGGACCGCGCCGGAGCGCCTCCAGCCCCTCGAAAATCGGTCGGCTCTGGGCCTGACGGAGTCCGAAGGCCACGACCGCTGGCTGCAGGGCCGCGTGCGCCTCGCGGAGGGCCTCGCTGTTCTGAACACCCATCAGGTGGGCGACCCAGCCCCAGGCAAAGGCGAAGCGCTCGGCGATCTCCTCGAGCGGCTCGATCAGGCCCGACCAGGTCGGCTCGAGCGTGGTCTCGAGCCGGGCGAGATCGTCCTCGAGTTCCGCCAGCAGGCTGCGCATGCCGGGCTCGATCTCGGCCACCTCGAGACGGTCGAAGCGCGGCAGCTCGCCGTCGCGATGAAGCGGATTCCGGTCGGATGCGGCCGATCCCATGCCTACCCCTCGCCGTTGCAGGATCCCGCCGGGAGCGTAGCCGACCCACGACGCGGGACCGCGACGCGGCGGCACTGCGGGGTGGATCAGCGAAGTCCGAGATCCTCGACGATGATCCGATTGCCCTGCTCGTCCCAGGCCCTGAATCGACGCGCGCGCTCGGGCCGGTGGGGGGGCGCCCGGCGAGGGGCATCGCCTCGAGCGGAGGATCGGGGCGACGAAGCCGCGGGGTCCCGGGGGCGCGCACGGCAGCGATCGCCGCTGCCGACGGAGCGGTCCCGAGCCGAGTGCAGGAATCCGCTGAGCTCGAAGAGCGTCCATCCCACACAGGCCGTGCCCAGCAGCTCCAGCATCCGACTCCGATCTCCCGGCTTCCCGTCACCCCGCGACCCGGCGCCGGACTCGTTTGCTCTCGCGCGTTCGAGCCGTTGCGCCCTCGCACCTCTCGGCGACGGGGAGGAAGCTCCCTCTTCCCGAACGAGTGGCGTCGATTTCACGGATCTCGCAGAAAAATCGCCGTGCTGCGTCGAGCTGCGTGCTCCCTGCCGTCGCCGAGAGCGGCTCACTGCCGCGAGGGCGACTAGCGCATGGAGCGGACCGGGCCTCCGGACACGGCGGTCGATGCCCGATCCCGGATTGCCCAGGAGCCGACGACCGCGACGAGGCCGTTCAGCAGGCAGCCCAGCACACCCACATGCATGCCGGCCAGGCGCGGCGTCCCGGCGAGTGTGAGACCGACCGCGAACAGCGAGCCCACCGCGATCCCAGCCAGGACCGGTCCCGCCCGCAGGCGAGACCAATGCAGCGCGATCAGGAAGGCCGGCACGCATTGGATCAGCAGCTCCATCTTGAGCTCGATCAACCGCCAGAGCGTGAGCTCCCGCAAGAGCGCAATCGGAATCGTCGCGAGCAGCATCGCCGCCGCCAGTCGTTTGCCCAGCCGGGTGGCCTCCGCACCCGCGCTCGTATCCCCGAGAAGGTCCCGGGAGAGAAGCGATCCGAGCGAGAGCAGACACGAGTCGGCCGTCGACATGATGGCCGACAGCGCCCCGAGGAAGACCAGCAGCGCCAGAGTCGCCGACCACCCCCCCTGCTCACCCCACTCCCGGAGCAACAGGGGCACGACTCCATCGCTCGCGACCCCGCCCTCGAGGTCGAGCAGCGGAATCGCCGCGACGCCGATCAACGTCACGACCAGCGTGGTCGCCAGCGGCATGAACGTCATCCCCATGAACGACCGCCGCAGCGCCTGCCCGCTCTCGGCGGCGAACACCCGTTGGATCGCCTGGGGATAAAGCACGCTCGCCAATCCCATCAATAGGATCGTGCTCAGCCAGTTCAGGCACGTGATCGCATCGGGCACCGCCACCGCCTCGGGTCGTTCCCGGGCCACGGCGAGGGTGATGCCCTCGAGCCCACCGACCTGGGACATCAGCCATGAGAGCAACGCTGCCAGACCCGCCAGCATCGCGAGTCCCTGGGCGGCGTCCGTCCACGCGACCGCTCGCATCCCGCCGCGGGTCTCGTAGACGAGGATGACCCCGGCGAGACCCACCACGCCCGCCTCGTAGGGCACCCGGCCGTCGGTCACGAGACTGGCCACCTCGCCCATCGCCTTCAGCTGGGCCAGCAGGAAGTTGGCGAGCGCGATGCTCATCAGCCCCGCGACCGTGAGTCGAAGCGGGCGTGACCACGGCCCGTCGAAGCGCAGCCGCAGCCAATCACCCGGCGTCACGAAGCCGTACCGGGCCGCCAGCGGCCGCAGTCGAGGCACCAGCGCATGAAAGACGACGACGATCGCCATCATGAAGCCCGTCGCCATCACGAAGGAGAAGCCGCTGCGATAGGCTCGTCCGGGATAGCCGAGCAGCGAGTTCCCGCTGTAGGCCGTCGCGTAGAGCGTCAAGAAGAGCACGAAGGTCCCGAGCGAACGACCCGCCAGGAAATGATCACTCGGAGATGCATCCCGACGGAAACCGCGAGCGACCTCCGCGACTCCGAGAAGGGCGACGAGATACACGACCAGCCCGACGACACCCCAGGCCCCGAAGCTCATGAAGGCCCGTCCGGGTCGTCACCGGGGATCTCGGTCCAGCGCCAGGCCAGACCGTTGAGGATCGCCACCCCGAAATAACAAAGAATCGCGACCGTCACCCAGTCGGGCAGCCCGAGCCAGATCCGGAGCGAGGCCTCGCCGTCGCGATACCACGGAATCGACAATCCGTAGAGGATGCCGATACCGATCAAGCAGAGAAGCCTTCGCCGAGCGAACACCTGCGTCCATCCCCTACACGAGCGACGCCCCGGCTCCCGAAACGTCTGCGCCTGCTAGGATAGCCCACGGAGGATTCGCGCGTGTCGCAGACGAAGGCATCCGGAAAGCTCGAGGCCCGCATGACGGAGATGTCGCTGGCCGCCTTCGTGCCGCGGGGCCTGTTGGGCGGCGTCTTGATGGGCCTCGCCAATCTGGTCCCCGGCATCAGCGGGGGCACGATGCTGCTCGCGGCCGGCGTCTATCCCAGCTTCATCCACTCGATCGCGGAGCTGACGCGGCTCCGGATCCAGCCGCGGCCCCTGATCGTCCTGGCGACGATCGGGGGCGCGGCCGTGGCGGCAATCGGACTGTTGGCCGGGCCGACTCGCGATCTGGTCGTGGAGCATCGCTCCTTGACCTACAGCTTCTTCATCGGCCTCACCCTGGGCGGCCTG
>CAYWGW010000081.1:0-15703 GCA_964457385.1 uncultured Spirochaetaceae bacterium | reverse complement strand
GCAGCTTCTCCCAGATCCCGCCGAAGGCGCCGTTGCTCATGACGAGCACGACGTCTCCCTCGCGCCGCCCGGACACCACCCAGTCGACGATCTCGTCGATCTCTGCAAAGTCGGCCGCGTCGCGACCGCGGGTGCGCAGGGCGGCTGCCACGGCCGAAACCGAGAGGCGTTCGGTCACCTCGCCGGTGGCGCTGTAGATCGGCTCGTCGCCGACGTCGAAGACGGCGATCCGGTCGGCCCGCTCGAGGGCGCGGACGTAGTCGTCCTGGAAGAGCGCCCGGCGGCTGGTATTCGTGCGCGGGTCGAGCAGCGCCACCACCCGGCCGCCGGGATGGCGCTGGGCGATCGCCTCGATCGTGCCCGCCACCGCCGTCGGATGATGGGCGAAGTCGTCGATCACCGTGACGCCCGCCGCCACACCGCGAATCTCCTGACGGCGCTTCACGCCGCGATGGGCCCGCAGCGGCCCGAGGGCCTCCTCGACCGGCACGCCGACGAGCTCGGCCGTCGCGAGCGCCGCCGTCACGTTCTCGACGTTATGCGCGCCGAAAAGCGGACTCTCCACCTCGTAGTGACGACCGGCCTCCCGATCCTCGAGGGCGAAGCGCAGGCCCCGGGACTCCGGAAAGAGCGCCGACGCCCACCAACGCGTGCCCTCCGGCGGCCGGTCGCCGGGCTCGCGCTCGACCGCGTAGCCCACGACCGGACAGGAAGCCTGTCGGAGCACGTCGCGCACGCCGGCATGGCCCACCGCCGCCACGATCCGGCCGGCGGACGGCATCGACGAGACGAGGGCCCGGAAGGCGGACTTCACATGTTCGAGGTCGCGGTAGATGTCGGCGTGGTCGAACTCGACGGAGGTGAGGATCAGCGTGTCGGGATGGTAGTGGAGGAACTTCGGGGTCTTGTCGAAGAAGGCCGTATCGTACTCGTCGCCTTCCACCACGAAATGCGGCCCCCCGCCCTCCCGGAAGGAGCCGTCGAAGTCGAGGCTGATGCCGCCGACGAGCAGCGAGGGATCGCGGCCGGTCGCGTGCAGGAGCTGGGCGAACAGGTTCGTGGTCGTCGTCTTGCCGTGGGTGCCGCTGACGGTGATGCAGTGTCGGTGCGCGAGGGCCAGCTCGTAGAGCGCGTCGGAGAAGGAGCGGTAGGGCAGACTCGAATCGATCGCGGCCCGGGCCTCGGGATTGTCCGCTCGCACGGCGTTGCCGATTACGACCAGGTCGGGCGGGTCGTCGAGGACGTGGGCGGGATCGAAGCCCTCCTGGACGTCGATGCCCCAGTCGGCCAGGGCCGTGCTCATGGGCGGGTAGAGCTTCTTGTCCGAGCCCGTCACCCGGATGCCCCGCGCCTTCACGAGGCCGGCGAGCGAGCCCATCCCGGTGCCGCCGATGGCGATGAAGTGGACGTGGCGCAGGGCGTCGGCGTCGCAGGGACGATCGAAGGAGCGATCTGAGGACGCGTCTTCGCTCATCCCGCCGTGAAGGCCTCGAGAATCGCGTCGTGCAGGATCGGCCGGAGCTCGAAGCGGCTGCGCTTGGCGACCTGATGGATACGGTTGGTCAGGATCACGACGATCGCCTCGCGCTCGAGGTCGATCCAGAGCGAGGTGCCCGTGAAGCCGAGATGGCCGACCGAGTGGGCGGAGAAATGCCGGCCGGAGGACGAGGCGCCGGGCGTCGGCGTATCCCAGCCCAGTGCCCAATCCGAGGTCTCGGGCAGATGCTGGCGCTCGCTGAACTCGCGGACCCGGGCGGGCGGCAGCGCGTCGCTGCGGCCGTGCCAGGCGTCGACGAAGCAGCGTGCGAAGCGCATCACGTCGTCGGCCGTCGAGAAGAGCCCCGCATGCCCCGCCACGCCGCCCATCGCCGAGGCGTTGGGATCGTGGACCTCGCCCCAGACGATGCGCTCGCGCCAGGGGCAGTTCTCGGTCGCCGCCACGCGACGCCGGACTGTGTCGGGCGCCGCCTGGGAGCCGTCGACCGGAATCGGAAAGAAGCGCGTATCCGCGAGGCCGAGGCGCGTGAAGATGCGGGACTCGCAGAAGGCGTCGAAGGACTGCTTCGAGACGGCCTCGACCAGGGTGGCGAGCACGATGAAGTCGAGGTCACCGTAGACCGCGGCCTGCCCCGGCTCGTGCACGAGCCCCGAGCGCAGCACGCGATCGAGGATCCACTCCCGGCCCTCGGGCGTCCCCAGCAGCCGCTCGCCGGTCTTGCGCTCCTTCTGGATCAACAGCTCGTGGAAGCCCCGCCAGGGCTTCAGCCCCGCCGCGTGGCAGAGTAGATGACGGATCGTCACGGCCTCCTTGCCACGGTCGGCGAAGCTGGGCAGCGTCTTCGCCACCGGGTCGTCGAGGGCGATCGAGCCCTCCTCGACCAGCAGCATGATCGCGGTCGTCGTCGCCATCACCTTGGTCAGGGAGGCGAGGTCGAAGATCGTGTCCCGGCGCATCGGCAGGCGCTCGGGCCGGGCGGCCGCGAGCCCCCGGACCCAGGCGTAGTCGAGCAGCTCGCCCTCCCGCGGCATACGCGCCAACACGACCGCGCCGGGGATCTCCTGCGCGTCGATCGCTTTCTCGAGCGCGCGCTCGACCTTGCCGAGCTTGCGCTCGATGAGACTGCGCTTCATTCCGGTCCCGCCCCCCCTCCAGTACGACGACCGATACGACTGGCGCGACTGTTCCGACCAGTACGCCGATCGGCACGCCGACTCGTCGCGCACGCTACCGCGTCGTCACCGCCGATTCCAACAGCTCGAGCTCTCCTCGCGCCCCATCGAGCGCGGCGCGACCGCCCATCGGCCAGGGACGATTGTCGTCCACGTGGCCGAAGGGCAGCCCCAGAATGACGGGGATCCCGAGCCCGCCGAGCAGCTCGTCGAAGAGCCGGCGCAGCGGCCTCTCGGGATAGCGCTCGTCTTCGCAGTCCGTGAAGCCTCCGAGCGCGATGCCCGCGACGCGGTCGAGCTTGCCCGCGGCGCGCAGCTGCTGGAGCATGCGATCGATGCGGTAGGGCAGCTCCGTCACGTCCTCGAGCATCAGGATGGCGTCGCGGGTATCGAGCTCCCAGGGCGTCCCGAGGCTCGCCACGCAGACCGACAGCGAGCCCCCCACCAGCCGCCCCTCGGCCCAGCCCGACGCAAGGCTCTCGCCGGCGTAGCGGGGCAGCGGGCCCGTTCCCTGGAGCATGCGGACCAGCGCCGAGGCGGACTCCCCCTCGAGCCCGGTCGGGCGTTCGAGCATCGGGCCGTGGAGACCGACCAGGCCCGCCCGACGCCGCTGCCAGAGCAGCAGCGTCGTGATGTCGCTGTAGCCCACCAGGGGCTTGGCTGCGGCCCGGAAGGCCTCGGGATCGAGGGCTTCGACGATCCGATGACAGCCGTAGCCGCCGCGCGCACAGAGGACCGCGTCGACCTCCGGATCGCGGACGTGCTGCATCAGCTCCGCCGCGCGCCGTTCGTCGGTGCCCGCCAGGTAGCCGTCGCGATCGAGGATGTCGTCGCGCACGACCGTCTCGAAGCCCAGGCGCTCGAGCGCCTTGCGTCCCCGGGCGAGAGCCTCCGGATCGATCGGGCCGGCCGGTGCGGCAATCGCAAGGCGGGCCCCCGGTCGGATCGCCCGGGGCCTTCGAAGCGTCGGCATGCCTAACGCCCTGCTCCGGAGCGCGACACTAGAACCCACCCGAGTCCGGGTCGGTCTCGGGCCCGAAGCCACCGGCTCCGTAATCCGCCGACGAGGCACCGAAGCCCCCCGCCCCCGGCGCACCATCGAAGGGATCGTCCGAAAGCGGCCAGTCCCGGAACTGCGCATAACGTCCCTCGAACTCGAGCTTGACCGTGCCCGTGGGCCCGTTGCGCTGCTTCGCGATGATCAGCTCGGCCATGTTCTCGAACTCGGTCTCCTTGTTGTAGACGACGTCCCGGTAGATGAAGGCGATCACGTCGGCGTCCTGCTCGATGGCGCCCGACTCGCGTAGATCCGCCAGCAGGGGGCGCTTGTCGTCCTTGCGCGTCTCGGGGCCGCGGTTCAGCTGGGACAGGGCGAGCACCGGGATGTCCAGCTCCTTGGCGAGGCCCTTCAGTCCGCGGCTGATCTCCGAGATCTCCTGTTCCCGGCTCTGGGTGTTTCGATCACCCCGGGCGAGCTGGAGGTAGTCGACGATCACGAGGTCGAGCCCGTGCTGCGAGTGGAGGCGTCGACATTTGGCGCGCATCTCGAGCACCGACGCCGCGCCCGTATCGTCGATCCAGACACCGGCCTCGGCCAGCCGGCCCGCCGCCGCCATCAGGCGCGAGTGGGCGTCGGTCGAGATCAGGCCGCTGCGGAAGAGTCCGAAGTCGACGTGCGCCTCGCTCGAGAGCATCCGCATCACGAGCGAGCGGGTCGTCATCTCGAGCGAGAAGACCGCCACCTTGCCGCCGGAATCGATCGCGACGTTGCGCCCGAGATTCAGGGCGAAGGCGGTCTTGCCCATCGAGGGCCGGGCGGCGAGGATGAAGAGATCGCCGGGCTGCAGCCCGCCCGTGATCTCGTCGAGCTTGGCATAACCGGTCGAGAGCCCGGTCAGCTCGCCGCTTCGGTTCATCAGCATGTCGATGTGATTGACCGCGTCGTGCATCTCGACGGCGATGCTGGAGAGGCTCGTATTGGCCTTCTCGGTCGAGAGCGCGAAGATGCGGCTCTCGGCCTCGTCGAGCAGCTTGTCCGCCGGCTCGCCCGGCTCGTAGCCGAGGCCCACGATCTCGCTGGCGGTGCTGATCAGATGGCGCTTGATCGAGCGGTCGCGGACGATCCGGGCGTAATGGAGGATGTGGGCGGGAGTGGCCTCGTAGTCCGCGATCTCGGCCAGGATGACGGGACCGCCGATGCCGTCGAGCAGGCTCTCGCCTTTCAGGTAGGCGGCCAGGGTCGTGAGGTCGACGGGTTGGTTGCCGTCGCGCAGCCGCACCATCGAGCGGTAGAGGATCTGATGCGAGGGATGGTAGAAGTCCTCGTCCCGGACCTCGGTCACGACCGCGTGGAGCGCATCGTTGTCGAGCAGGATCGCCGAGAGAACCGCCTTCTCGGCCTCGATGTCGTGGGGCGGCACCCGCCCCGTACTCTCCCTGCTCTGCCTGAGCTCGCCCAAGACGCCCCCGATCCTGCACGGAATGACACAGAGGTTCCGGCACAGCGGCAGCGCGCCGGGACCCCTCCATCATATCATCCCGACCCCATCCGGAACCGGACGGGACCGTCCCACCCGTCGCGGAGCAGGACAGGCAGGCTACGCAGCCGGCGTGACCTTCACCTTGAACTCGGCCACCACGTCGCTGCGCAGGCGGATCGCGACCGTATGCTCGCCCAGGGTCTTGATCGGCTCCGCGAGCACGATCTTGCGGCGATCCACCTCGAGGCCCTTCTGCGAGAGCAGGTCCGAGAGATGCTGGGCCGTCACGGACCCGAATAGCTTGCCCTCTTCACCGGCCTGCGCCGCGATCTCGAGCGCCAGCCCTTCGAGCTTCGCCTTCACGGCCTCGAGATCCTTCAGCTCGCGCGCCCGCTTCTCGGCAATCACCCGCTTCTGGTGCTCGACTTCGTTCACTCGTTCCGCGGTAGCAGGCAGGGCCTTGCCCTGGGGCACGAGATAATTGCGGGCGTAGCCGGGCTTGACGTTCACGACGTCTCCCGCCTCGCCGAGGGCATGGACGTCTTCCCTGAGGATGACCTGAACCGATCCCATCCTGAAACCTCCTCGCCCGGTCCTCGGACCGGAACCGGATCAAAAATGCGACGGCGCGTACGGCAGCATCGCCAGCTGCCGGGCACGCTTGATCTCGAGCGAGAGCGGTCGCTGATGCTTCGCGCAGGTTCCGGAGATCCGCCGCGGTGTCATCTTTCCCGTCTCGGTGATGAATAGCCGCAGCGTCTTCACGTCCTTGTACGACAGCTCCAGGGTCTTGTCCGCACAGAAGCGACAGACCTTGCGCCGCTGGAACATGCCCTTGCTCTTGGCCTGCTTGCGAGCCTTCTTGCGAGCCGCGGCGCGCAGCCGACCCTTGACCGTGAGCGGCGCCCGCGGCGGCCGATCGTCGCGATCTCCGCGGGACGGTCGACCGCCCCGATCTCCCCGATCGCCTCGATCTCCGGGCGGGCCGCCCGGTCCGCGATCGAAGCGGGGGCCGCGATCTCCCGCCGGGCCGGCCGGGCCAGCGGGAGCCCGGTCCGAGGGAGGGCGATCCCGATCGGCACGCGGCCCTCGCGGCGGGCCATCACCGCCCGCGGCAGGCCCCGACGGCGGTGTACCCGCGGCCGGACCTCGCGGCGGCTGGGGGGTGGACGCTGTCTGCTCTGCGGGCTTCTCCGCGGACTTGTCGTTGGTCTCGTCGCTCACGACCGGCCTCCCTCTTCATCGTCGTCATCGTCCGAATCGTCCGAATCGTCCGAATCGTCGTCCGAGTCTGCATACCGCGCCCGGGAGTCCGTCTCGTCGTCGCTCGAATCCTCGTCGTCCCGATCCGCTCGCTCCGCCGCCTCCTGTTCGGCGGCCTCGTCCGCCTCCCGACGTGCCTGGGCCTCCTCGGCCTCTCGAGCCGCCCGCTCCGCAGCGCGCTTCGCCTGCTCGACCTCCTTCTCGGCCGCGTCGAGCTTACGCTTTTCGATGTCCGTGACCTCGGCGTCAGCCTGGATCGTCAGGAATCGGAGCACGGACTCATCGAGCCGCAATGCCCGCTCGATCTCCGGAACGACCTTGCCCGAGTCGAGGAACATCAGGGTGTAGTAGTGGCCCTTGTGGAACTTCTTGATCTCGTAGGCGAGCTTGCGCTTGCCGTGGTCCTCGCACATCAGGCGCGTGGCGCCACCCGACTCGAGGATGCCATCGAGCTTCGCGAGCAGGGCCTGATTGCCCTCCTCGGAGATCTCGGGCTGGACGATGAACGTCGTTTCGTATTCCCGCAAGACTTTCCTCCTGGACGGATGCCGCCGACGGGCATCCGGGCGCTCTCAGCGGATCCCATCCGCCGACGGGCTCAAAGGAGCCAACCAGGGAAGTCGGACCGTGGCGGGTCACCGCGGCCCGGATCCTGAGCACCGAGGTTCGAGGTTGAGGGGCAAGGCCCCGGTTTCGGAAGCTGGTTTTTACCACAGGAGTGCGCCTCACGGCAAATGACGAAGCGGGCCGGGAGGCCGGTGCGGCCAGACCCGCCCCGCCTGGGAGAAGGGGGCAGCAGGGATCAGATCCAGGGCCAATCCGCGGGCCAGCAGGGGTATGATTGGATGGTCTCGTTGCGGCGATCTTCCGTCGCGCGAACGAAACGGGGAGGGGTTTCCATGCACCGTCTGGCTTTCATTGCGCTCATCCTGGTTCCGCTGGGCCTCGCCCTTGGGCTCGCACCCGGCACCGCCCGAGCCAACCAGACTGAAGACGAAGAAGGTGGAAAGACCCGCTCGGGATTCAGGTTCCAGCCCTACCTGACCTACGAGGCCGGCTTTTCGGCCATCCCCAACCAGAACCTCACCGGCGCCGATGCCAGCGGGGCCGGGCTCTGGGGACGCGTCGACTCGGATCCGGGCTTCACGGTGGGCGGCGCCGTCGGCGCTCGCGTGCACGACTACCTGCGGGCCGAGCTGAATCTGAGCTATCGCGAGAACGACCTGGACAGCATGAGCGTCAGTCCGGGGTCCGCGAGCGCGTCGGGCGAGATCAGCCTCTTCGCGGCGATGGCAAACGTCATCGGCGACCTGGATCTCGGCTGGCGACTCGTCCCCTACGCGGGGATCGGCATCGGTTACGGCCTGTTCGAAATCGACGCGGAGAGCTCGACCTTCGTTCAAATCGACGACGACGCCAGCGTCTTCGCCTGGAACCTGCTGGCGGGCGCCAGCTTTCGCTACAGCAAGACGACCGAGCTCTCCCTGGGCTACCGCTACCTCGCCACGACCGACCCCGAGATCAACTCCCGGGTCGCTTTCTTCGGCCCCCGTCGGCTCGACTCGGAGTTCGACGCCCATGAGGTGGTCGCAGGGCTGCGACTCCACTTCTGAGTGTCTGAGTTACGCGCGCGTGGCCCCTCAGTCCCTGCCCGGGCCCGGAGGCGAACCCCGTCCGTCGTCGGCGCCCAGCCAGGCGCGGTAGACCCTCAGGTCTTCGGTGAGCTCGGGGTGGAAGCTGCAGGCCCAGATGGAGCCCTGGCGCAGCAGCACCGGCGCGCCGTCGACCCGGGCGAGCACCTCGACGGCGGGCCCGGGCTCGCACAGACGCGGCGCGCGGATGAACACACACTCCATGCCCGCGAAGAGCGATGCCCCCCGCGTCAGGTCGCCCAGCTCGGGAACGCCCTCCTCCGGATCCACCGCGGCCACGAAGGAATCGCGCTGCGTGCCGTAGGCGTTGCGCTCGGCGGTGACGTCGAGCAGGCCGAGGGTGGGCACCGGATGGTTGCGCGACTCCCGGGCGAGCAGGATCGCCCCGGCACAGGTGCCGAGCAGCTGGCCGCCCGCGGCCGCGAGCTCCTGGATCGGCTTCGCGAGATCGTGGCTCGCGAGTCCGCGGGCCATCGTCGTGCTCTCGCCTCCGGGCAGGATGAGCCCCGTCAGCCCCTCGAGGTCCCGTACCGCGCGCACCCGCCGCCCCCGAACGCCCAGGCGTTCGAGGGCGGCGAGGTGCTTCTCGACATCGCCCTGCAGACCGAGCACGCCGACGACCCGCTCTGTTCCCGCGCTCTCCGCCACCCGGCCGCCGCCTACCAGCCCCGGTTCGCGAGCCGCTCGCTCTCGCCGAGGGTCGACATCTCGAGCCCCGCCATCGGGCTGCCGAGACCGCGGCAGGCGTTCAGCACCTCCGCCGGATCGTCCCAATGGGTCGTCGCATGCACGACCGCCCGGGCCCGCGCCGCGGGGTCGGCGCTCTTGAAGATGCCCGACCCGACGAAAACGGCCTCGGCCCCGAGCTGGCGACACAGCGCGGCGTCGGGCGGCGTCGCAATCCCACCGGCGGCGAAGTTCGGCACTGGCAGCCGGCCGTGCTCGTGGACGTAGCGAACGAGGTCGTAGGGCGCGCCCATCTCCTTCGCCGTGCTCATCAGCTCCTCGGCCGGCATCGCCTGGATCGCCCGGATCTGGCCGCAGACGCTGCGCAGATGGCGCACCGCCTCGACGATGTTGCCACTGCCCGCCTCGCCCTTGGTCCGGATCATCGCCGCGCCCTCGCCGATCCGGCGCAGGGCCTCGCCGAGGTTGCGCGCGCCGCAGACGAAGGGGACGCGGAAGTCGTGCTTCACGATGTGGTGCTGATCGTCCGCCGGGGTCAGGACCTCGCTCTCGTCGATGAAGTCGACGCCCATCGCCTCGAGCACCCGGGCCTCGGCGATATGGCCGATGCGCACCTTCGCCATCACCGGGATCGAGACGGATCGCTGGATCTGCTCGATCATCTCGACGTTGCTCATGCGCGCGACGCCTCCGTCGCGGCGGATGTCTGCGGGCACCCGCTCCAAGGCCATCACCGCGCAGGCGCCCGCCTCCTCGGCGATCTTTGCCTGCTCGGCGTCGGTTACGTCCATGATCACACCGTTCTTCATCATCTCGGCCAGACCGACCTTCAGCTCGTAGGTCTCGGCGCCCCGCCGTGCCCCACCGTTGGTGGGGCCTCCATTCGAATCCGACATTCTTTCCTCCTCTCGATCCCGGGCGCGCGGCCCGTGGATCCTGGAATGATTGCGACCGCCCGCGCGGGCCGGGCGGCCGATCGGTCAGAGATGCATCCCCGCCGCGCGACCCGCGGCCCCGTATCCCACCGCCCCGAAGCGCCGGACGACCGTCGCCAGTGCCGCGACACCGCGCCGAATCGCCTGCTCGTCTGCACACGCCACCGTGAGCCGCATCCCGCGCGACGGTCGGGCATCCGGCGTGAAGAGCGTGCCCGGCGAGAAGAGCACCCCCGCCCGGGCGGCATCCGCCAGGATGTCTCGCGTATCCACCTCGAAGGGCAGCTCGACCCACAGCTGATAGCCGCCGTCGGGCCGGGTCCAGCGCGTGCCCTCCGGCATCTCGCTGGCGAGCGCGGCATCCATCGCCTCGTGACGCGCTCGCAGCACCCCTCGCATCCGACCGAGATGCTCGTCGTAGGCGCCCGACTCGACGAAGCGCGCCAGCGCGGCCTGGATTGGCAGGGCATCCGAGAGGTCCGTCGCGTGCTTGAGCGCGACCAGTCCCTCCAGAGCGCGCCCGCGCGCGGAGATCGACCCCACCCGGATACCCGGGAAGAGCGACTTCGAGAACGAGAAGAGCAGCAGCACCAGCCCCTCGTCGTCGAGGGCTGCCAACGACGGGATTTCCTCGCCCCGGAACCGCAGATCCATCTCGAAGCCGTCCTCGATCACCGGCACTCCATGCCGGCGAGCGATGTCGAGCACCTCGCGCCGCCGGGCGAGGGGGCTCGTCGTTCCGAGCGGATTGTGGAAGCTGGGGATCGTGTAGAAGGCCTTCACCTCGGGACGGGCGAGGACCCGATCGAGTGCGTCGGGCTCGGGGCCGTCGTCGTCCATCGGGACGCAGACCGTGCCCAACCCGAGTCCAGCGCAGGCCGACAGCACGTTGGCATACGTCGGCACCTCGACCGCCAGCTGATCTCCGGGTGAGGTGAAGAGCCGCAGCGCCAGGGAGATGCCCTGGCTCGCCCCGTGGCAGAGCACGAGCTCGTCCGGCGAGAGCGCGAGCCCCTGGCCTCGGAGGCGCTCGACCATCGCCCGCCGCAGCCTGGGGTCGCCCTCCGGCGAGGCGTAGGAGAAGAGCTCGGGACCGTCCTCGGCGAGTGCCGTATCCATGCACTCGTGAAACGCCTCGACAGGATAGAAGCGCGCGTCGGGAATCAGCTTGTGGAGCGCGACCACGTCGTCGCCGGTCGCATAGCGCGGCCGGGTGTTCTCCAAGGCGATCAGGGCCTCGACGGGTGCCGACAGCCGGATCGATGCGCTCGGCGAGCGAATCCCCGCGGACCGGCCCGGCCGTCGCGCCGCGTCCAGCGCGGGCCGCTCCCTCGAGTCGATCGAGACGATCGAGCCCGCTGTGGCGGCTTCCAGTTCCCGATCGAGCCCAGCCGCTGACCTCGACCCGGACTCCTCCCTCCCCAGCGCGGGGCGGGCCTCCACCCGGTCCGATCCGCGGGTCGCCACGCGGGTGGCCACGCGGGTCGCCACGAAGGTGCCTCGCCCCACCTGCGCCGACACCCAGCCCTCCCGCGCCAGCTGCTCGTACGCCAGGGCGACCGTGTCCCGATGCCGCCCGAGGTCCAGGGCGAGCTTCCGGATCGCGGGCAGCCGCTCCCCCGGCAACAGCCGTCCCGTCTCGATTGCGCGCACGAAGCCTGCGGCAATCTGCTGGTAGGCGGGCCGGCCGGACGTCGGGTCCAGACTGAGGTCCAGGCTGCGAAAATCAATCCCCATGAGCCGGAGATTATCCGGCGGACAATGACCAGACAAGTGGAGATTGTCCGGTCTGTCAGCCCGAAAACAGACCCGACCATACGGACAATCTTGCCCGTCCGGCCAGGTCTCGTCGGTCTCTAGCGTTCTAAAGGAGGCTCGGGCGGCGACGGCGCCGCGTTGAACCGTCCCATCGCCACCGTCAGGCCCTCTCGGAGGACCGCCTCGAGGGCATCGACGGCCCGGCCGAAGGCGCTGGGCAGGATCTCCCGCTCGTCCGCATCGTCGAAGGGCTGTAGGACCCAGTCGAGCACGCCCGACGCCTGGCCCGGATGCCCGATCCCGAAGCGCAGGCGCGGCAGCTGCCTCGTCTCGAGATGATCGAGAATGTCCCCGAGACCGCGATGGCCCCCGCTACCGCCGGAGGGGCGCAGACGGATGCGGCCCACGGGCAGGTCCAGGTCGTCATAGACGATGATCAGATCGCTGGCTGGAGCCAGGCCGGGCCAACGTTCGAGGGCTCTCCGGACGGTCTCCCCCGAGCGGTTCATGAAGGTCTGCGGCTGCACCAGCAGGATCGGCTCCCCCTCCACCTCGAGGCTCGCCACCCGCGCGTCGAGGCCGGGATGCTGTCGCCAGCGGGCGCCGCTGCGGCTCGCCCAGGTCTCGAGGACCCGGAACCCGGCATTGTGTCGGGTCGGAGCGTACTGCTCACCGGGATTGCCGAGCCCCACGATCAGCCGGGTCGGAGTCGGATCTGGCGAGGACGCCATCTCGCTCTCCGGGAGACCGGCTCGCAGGCTGCCTCGCAAGCCAGCGCGCAGGCGGATCCAAAGCCGACTCAGCAAGCCCAGACGCCCCGTGTCGTCTCCCGTGTCCTCCCAATCAGCGTGGCGACGCCTCGACCGGAAAGCCTAATCGCCACTGCCCTCGTCCGTCTTCGCCTTGGCGGCGTCGCTCGCCTCAGCCTCGTCCTCCGACTCCTCCTCCGCGTCGCGCAGGCCACGGGGGATCAGCACGGTCGCGATGGGCAGCTCGGCGTCGGTCAGAATCTCGACACCCTCCGGCAGCACCAGCTCGGAGACATGGAGCGAGTCGCCCAGGGCGAGACCACTCACGTCGGCACGAAGATCGTCCGGGATGCCACCGGGCAGACACAGCAGATCGACCTCCCGCAGCTGTTGGTCGAGCACGCCACCGAGCACCACACCCTGCGGCGTGCCGTCGAGATGGACGGGCACCGAGACCTCGATCTTCTCCCTCAGATTCACCTCGTAGAAGTCGACGTGCAGCAGGCCGCCCCGAATGGACTCCCGCTGAAGCTCCTTCGCGATCACCGTCCGACCCGAGACGGCCGAGCTGCCCTCGAGATCGATCAGGGTGTTGATCCCGCCATGACTGGTGTCGAGCAGCCGCTCGAAATCCGCCACCTGCACGGCGATTGGAGTCGCCTCGCGACCGGCCCCGTAGACCACACCGGGCGCCATCCCCTGCATGCGCAGTCGACGCGCGACACCCTTGCCCCGACCTTCACGGGCCTCCACTGTCAGCTTCGCCTCGCCCATCGTCTCTATCTCCTCGCCGTTTCCGAAGTCCCCGCCTACCCGTCTAGCTGATCAGTCGGGGGGCGCAGGGGCTCATCATGGCGCGTTCAGTGGGAATCTCGGGGATGGCTGGGCCGGCTGCCCAACGCGCGAGCCCGCTGTCCCGGGTCTTCAGAAGAGGGAGCTCACGCTCTCCTCGTTGTTGATGCGTCGAATGGCCTCGCCGATCGGGACGGCGACGGACACGACGTGTAACTTCCCCACGTCGACTGCATCCGGACGCAGTGGAATCGTGTCGGTCACGATGACCTGATCCAGAGGCGACTCCTCGATGCGCTTGAGAGCCGGCCCCGAGAGCACCGGATGGGTGATGGCGGCGTGCACGGCGGTAGCGCCATTGTCCATCAGGCTGCGGGCGGCCTCACAGAGCGTCCCTGCGGTATCGACCATGTCGTCCACGATCACGCAGATCTGGCCCTCCACCTGGCCGATGATGTTCATCACCTTGGCCACATTGGCGACCTCGCGCCGCTTGTCGATGATCGCCAGCCGTGCGCCCAGTCGTTTGGCGTAGGCGCGAGCGCGCTCGGTCCCGCCGGCGTCGGGGGAGATGATCGTGACATCGCTCCCGATCCGGCGCTCGATCGCGTCGAGCAGCAGGCGGGTGGAGTAGAGGTTGTCCACCGGGATGTTGAAGAAGCCCTGGATCTGGCCGGAGTGCAGGTCCATGCAGAGGACGCGATCCGCACCCGCCGTCTGGACCAGGTCGGCGACCAGCTTGGCGGTGATCGGGACCCGGGGCCTGACCTTGCGATCCTGACGTGCGTATCCGTAGTAGGGGATGACGGCGGTGATGCGCCGCGCGGAGGCCCGCTTCAGCGCGTCCAACATGATCAGCAGCTCCATCAGATGCGTATTCTGTGGAGCACAGGTCGACTGCAGCGCGAAGCAGTCCAGGCCCCGGACGTTCTCGCCGATCTCGATCGCGCACTCGCCGTCACTGAAAGTGCCGACCTCGGCCCGGCCGAGCTCGATGTCAAGATATCGGGCCACCGATCGAGCCAGGGCCACGTTGGCATTGCCGCTGAATAGCTTCAGATCCTGCATTGAAAAACCGCTCTGACCTCGGGCCTCATCCCGACTCTCCTGGCGAGGTCGGGGTTCTTTCATGCTCACGGGCATGCTCACGGACGTGCTCATCGCCGACGCCCCCCGGTCGCGAGCCTCACGTCTGGCCCGACGAAGCCGGAGTCTCGAATCGATCTGGCTGGGGCGGTAGGACTCGAACCTACAAATGGCGGCTCCAAAGGCCGCTGCCTTACCATTTGGCGACGCCCCAAGAAAACTCTCCTGCTCGTTCGAACCGCTCTTTTCGCGCCGGCTTCGCTCACCCTTCGGCAACCCGACGATCGAAGTGGGATCCACCGAGGCGGGTCGCCTGGACCCAGCGTACCCCATCCGTCGGGCCACCCGTCGAGCCATCGGCGGCCGCCGCAAGCTCCGCCACCGCCAACTCGGCCTCCGTCGCGGAGGCGAAGACCCCGAACACGGTGGCCCCGCTTCCGGTCATGGACGCCCCCAACGCGCCGAGCCCACGCAGCTCTGCAAGCAGGCGCCCGACAGGCGGACAGAGCCGACGCGCGGCCGGCTCCAGATCGTTGACCAGCAGATCTCCGAGGGCGTCAACCCAGTCCCGATCCTGGTCCTGGTCCGGATGCGGCGCGATCTTCTTGGAGGCGCAAAGTCTTGAAAACGCTCGCATCGTAGAGCCTGCCCCCGATGGCGTCAACGCGCTCCCGAGCGCATCGGCCGCCCGGTAGACCTCGGCCGTCGACAGACAGATCGCAGGGTTGGCGACCACCACATCGAGGCCGGGCAGATCGGCGACGGGCTCGATCTGCTCCCCGATGCCCTGGACGATCGCGGGGTCGGGCTGCAGGAAGAAAGGCACGTCGGCTCCCAGCTCCCCGGCCAGCTTCGCCAGCTTCGCCCGATCGCCGGGCCCGTCGTCGGGTCGGGTCAGGCTGGCGAGAGCCATCAGGACCGCGGCCGCATCGCTCGAGCCGCCGCCGAGACCCGCCGCCGCGGGAATCCGCTTGCGCATCCGAATCCGGACCCGATCCCGCACGTCATGGACGGCGCAGAAGGCAGCGGCCGCCCGAAAGGCGAGGTTTTCCGGACCCGACGGCACCTGAGCCAGTACGAGCGGCAGCCCCGCGTCGGATGCGATCTCGACCTCGACCTCGATCCCGTGAGACCCCGGCCAGAGCTCGACCTCGACGTCGTCCCAGATCTCGATCGGAGCGAAGAGGCTCTCGATCAGGTGGTAGCCATCCGGCCGCACGCCGAGCAGACGCAGGCCCAGGTTCAGCTTCGCCGGCGCCCGCAACGACAGCTTTCCGGCCGAAGCGGAATCGGTCGCCATCATCGTCGGAGCTCGACGAAGCGCATACGGAGCTCGTAGAGCAACGAGTCGATCAGCTTCCGCTCCTCGTCCTCCAGGTTGCCCCGGGTCTTCTCCCGCAGCATCTCGAGGGTGTCCACGGTCTGCCGGGCCACCAGCAGATCGGCCTCCCGGGACTCGCCCGTGGCGGGATCGGGCGCCAGGCCCATCTGGTAGAGAGCCGTCGTACCGAGGGACAGCACGAAGGTCGCGAAATCCACCTTCGGGAGCCCGCTGCCGCGTTCGTCCCGATTCGGGCCTGACGGGCCGCGGCCTTCAGCGTCCACCGTCCCCTCCGCCCCTGCCTTCGCCT
>CAYWGW010000080.1:0-15724 GCA_964457385.1 uncultured Spirochaetaceae bacterium | reverse complement strand
CTTCTTCAAGCGCCTGAAGGCCGCCGAGCTGAGCCTCGGCGACGCGAACTATCATCATGCCCGTTTTGGCGCGCTGCGCGGCTACTGACCCGGGAGGTCCGCCCCATGTCATCGCTCGAATCGTTCAAGCAGGAAGTTCACGACTGGATCGACGCGAATCTCCCGCAGGAGATCCGGGTCGGCAACCGCCGCGATATTCCCGGCGAGCTCTACAGGAAGTGGGTCAAGGCCCTCGGCGATCGCGGCTGGATCACGCCGACCTGGCCGAAGGAGTACGGAGGCGGGGGTCTCGACCGCAAGCATGCCGCCTTGCTTTCGGCCGAGCTGAAGGCCTTCCGGGCGCCGCGTGTCGCGTCGTTCGGGACCATCATGCTCGGCCCGACGCTGCTCGAGTTCGGCACCGAGGAGCAGAAGCAGGAGTTCCTGCCGCCGATCTCGCGAAACGAGGTCCGCTGGTGCCAGGGCTACAGCGAGCCGGGCGCGGGCTCCGACCTGGCCAGCCTGCAGACGCGAGCCGTGCTCGAGGGCGACGAGTACGTGATCACGGGCCAGAAGATCTGGACCACGGGCGCCCACGTGGCCGATTGGATCTTCTGCCTCGTGCGCACCGACCCGGACGCCCCCAAGCACGACGGCATCAGCTTCATCCTCTTCCCGATGGACCAGCCGGGCGTCGAGGTCGCGCCGCTGCGGCTCATCGACGGCAGCCAGGACTTCTCCCAGGTGTTCTTCGACGGGGCCCGGGCGAAGGCGAAGCACGTCATCGGACCGGTCAACGGCGGCTGGACCGTCGCGAAGCGCCTGCTCCAGCACGAGCGGAGCACCGACGGCGGCAGCGAGGGGGGTCTCAGCGGCACCCAGAAGGAGAGCCTCGTCGACCTGGTCAAGCGCGAGGTCGGAATCGAGAACGGGGTCCTCGCCGACCCGGACCTGCGCCGCCGCCTGGCCTCTCAGGAGATCGAGATGAAGGGCCTCGCCCTCACGATGATGCGGGCCGGCCTGGAAGCCCGTGCCAATCAGACGGCGCGCGACATCGGCTCCCTCGGTAAATATCGCTGGGCGAACATGGTGAAGAACGAGCAGGACATCGCGATGCTCGCCATGGGCACGCAGGGACTCGGCTGGAAGGGGCCCGGCTTCGAGCAGGGACAGCTGGAGCGCACGCGCGCCTGGCTGATGACGCGGGCCGACTCGATCTGGGGCGGCACCAACGAAGTCCAGCTGAACGTGATCGCCAAGCGGGTGCTGCAGATCCCGGAGTAGCGCCCGGATCGAAGCCTCGTCGAAGGCGAGCGCAGCGGGCGGACCCATGGTCGGCGGGCGTCGGCCGCCCGCCAAACAAGTAGGTGTGATGCTCGAAGTGCTCTTCGAGGCGATCGAGCGTGTTCAGCGCCCATCGCGCTCGCGCGACATGCTGAATCCTGGCTAGACCGAGCCGGCAGGTCCCGGGTCCAGCTCAGCGGCTCGCGCCTCCACCTCGAGAGGGGCGCTCGGGTCGGCGCTGCGGCGAGCGGCCAGCTCACGCTGGATCTCGGAGTGGCGATCGGCGGAGAGGGAGTAGCCACGCACCACGGTGATCGCCCAGGCGACCAGCAGCATCACCGCCGGACCATAGATCAGGGCCAGCTTGGTCACGGTCCAGGGATCGACCGCGGCAGGATCCTTGACCTGCGTGGGGAAGGCGATCAGGGTGAGCGCCATGGCGCCGAGCCAGTTGCCCACGCCCGCCGCGGCCTTGACCGAAAAGGACAGGGCCCCGAAGAAGATGCCCTCCTGGCGTCGGCCCGTGGTCAGCTCGTGCTCGTCGCTGATGTCCGCGATCATCGACCCGGCCGCCAGCATGGGCCCTGCACCAAACATGGAGGCGATCAATGCGGTGCCGAAGATCAACGGTGTGTAGATCGCGCTTCCTTCCGCCGGGAACATGCCGATCAGCTTGGCCATGGGCAGGCCCATCGTGAGCACTGCGTAGCCAGTGATCCCCGCCATGAACATGGCACGCTTCTCCAGCTCGAGGCGCGGCCACACGGGCGTACCGAGAATCACCCCGATCAGTCCCATCAGGGGCACCAGCTGGGTGGCGTCGCCCAGCTTGAAGAAGAACTTGCCGACGTACAGCCAGAGCGCCAGATCGACGCCGCGCCCGATCGTGAATAGCAGCAGGCCCATGAAGAACGCCCGGAAGGAGCGGTTGCCCATCGCCTGTACGAGCTCGCCCCAAAGTCGTTTCAGGGAGAAGGGCGGCGCCCCGAGTCCGGCCTTGGGCAGGTGCGCGATGCGGTCGTGGGTGCCGAGGGCGGAGGCGAAGATGGCGACCGCCATCAAGGCGCCCATGGCGAGCCCCATCATGGGGTATCCAGCGGGATTGTCCTGCCCGATCGGATACTCATCCGTGGCCGGCAAGAAGACAGCACGCGAGGCCACGATCAGCAGTGCGGCGCCTACGTAGCCGAAGAACACGCGAAAGGCGACCACCGTGGTACGCTGGTGGTAGCTCGAACTCAGCTCCGCGCCCAGGGCCAGATGCGGTACGTGGTAGAGAGTCATGGCCGCGCGAGCCAGCACGACCGTGACGAAGGCCCAGATCAAGAGGCCCGTCTCTGACAGGCCTGTCGGGGGGGCGAAACTGAGGTAGAACGTGATGCCCATCGGTACGGCGGCGGCGTACATGAAGCCGTGCCGCCGGCCCCAGCGGCTGCGCATGCTGTCCGAGATCGACGCTACCATCGGGTCGGTGACGGCATCGATGATCAGGGCGATCAGCAGGGCGGTGCCGATCAGCGCCGCCGAAACCCCCAGGACCTGATTGTAGAAATAGAGGAGATAGAGCTGGAAGGCAAAGTTCTTGATGCCTTCCGAGACCTGCCCGAAGCCGTACCAGAGCTTGGTCCCGAGCCGGAGCTCAACGTCGTCCACGTGTTCCCTTCCTCCTCCGCCGTATCCCGACTCCTCGGTACGGTGAACGTCCGCGCCTGGCGCTCGCGCCTGCGGTTACTGACGGCCGAGCTCGGCGCGCGCCTCGACCTCCCTGGCGGTCGGGTCCTGCCTCGAAACGAGCTGGATCTCCACCTCGTGCAGATCCCCCGAGAATGCGAAGGGCGCCTTGTAACGGGGAGAGACGGCCGAGCCGTGGTCGTAGCCGACGCTGGCACCGATCGAGGAGATCATGCGCATGTAGACGGGAATCTCGACGCGACCCGCCGGGACACCATCGACCTCGAGCTCGACCGAGCCACGGCGTCCATCACCGCGGCGGAAGCGCGCGCGGAGCTCGGACTCGCCCGCAGGCAGCTCCCGGTCGGACTCGACGACCGCGTGGTCGTCGAACGAGTTGTAGTCGACGACGAGCCGGTCGTTCTGGACGAAGACGGTGAAGCCCGAGTTCTCGTTGCCGGTCGCATACAGCACGCCCTCGTCTCCGGGCCGCCGGGTCACCTTCGCCGTCACGTCGAAGCTGTGCCCGCCGATCGCCGCGGCCGCCTGGGAGGGGATCGGCGACATCGGAGGGCGGTACACGTACCGGCGGCTCGGAGGGTGTGGTGAGTTCGGCCGGAAGCGCGCGCCGAAGAGCTCGATCATGCGCTCGTCGATGGGCAGGACACCATGCTTCTCGGCCTCCTGCCACCAGAGACCGATCAACTCCTTCAGCTTCTCGGGATGCTTGGAGGACAGGTCCGTGCACTCCGACCAGTCGGTCGCCAGGTGGTAGAGCTCCCAGGGCTCCGTCTCGTAGTCGGCCCCACGCTGGTGCCGGCACACCGCCTTCCACTCCCCAGCCACGATCGCGCGGCTGCCCGACATCTCGAAGTACTGAAGCTGGTTCGTCGCGGGTGCGTCTGGGTTCTCGAGCACGCTCGCGAACGAGTGCCCGGTCACCGGCAGCTGTTCGAGGCCGCGAAAGACCGCCGGAGGCGTCACGCCGACGAGCTCGTAGAGCGTGGGCGCGATGTCGGAGACGTTCACGAACTGGCTCCGCAGGGTGCCCCGCTGCTCGGCGGGGATGCCTTTCGGCCAGTGCACGACGAGCGGGACGTGGACTCCGCCCTCGTGCGTGTTCTGCTTGTACCACTTGAACGGCGTGTTGCCGCACTGCGCCCAGCCCCATGGATAGTTCGTATGGCTGTGCGGGCCGCCAATGTCGTCCAGGCGCGCGATGACATCGTCCGGCGAGTCGAAGAGGCCGTTGAAGAACTTCATCTCGTGCATCACGCCGAGAGGCCCGCCCTCCTGGGAGGCGCCGTTGTCGGCCATCACCACGAGAATCGTGTCGTCGAGCTCCCCGAGCGCACGCAGCCCTTCGACCAGCCGGCCGATCTGATCGTCGGTGTGATCGAGGAACGCGGCGAAAGCCTCTTGCAGACGGCAGGCGAACTTCTGCTGGTTCTCGGGGAGGGTGTCCCACGCATCGACGCCCGGGTTTCGCGGCGCGAGCTCGGTTCCGGGAGGGATCACGCCGCGCTCGAGCTGCCTCCCGTACCATCGCTCGCGCACCACGTCCCATCCTTCGTCGTACTTGCCCCGATACTTCGCGAGGTAGTCGGCGGGCGCCTGGTGCGGCGCATGCGTCGCGCCGAACGGGACGTACAGGAAGAAGGGGCGATCCGGTCGTACGCCCTTCGAATCCGCGACCATCCGCAGCGCCTGATCGATCATGTCTTCCGAGAGGTGGTAGCCCTCCTCGGGCGTCGCCGGCGGGTCGACAGGGTGGTTGTCGCATACGAGCTCCGGGTGGAACTGGTCCGTCTCCCCTTCGAGAAAGCCGTAGAAGCGGTCGAACCCACGCGCGATGGGCCACTGGTCGAACGGACCCGCCTGCGAGCACTGCTCCATCGGCGCCAGATGCCACTTGCCGACGCAGAACGTCGCGTAGCCGCGGTCGCGCAGCACCTCGGCCACGGTCGCCGCATGGTTGGTGATGTGCCCGAGCATGTTGGGGAAGCCGGTTCGGAAGTTCGAGACCGCGCGCATTCCGACGGCATGCTGAGATCGTCCGGTCAGCAGCGCGGCCCGCGTCGGCGAGCAGAGGGGCGTCACGTGGAAGTTGGTGAACTGGAGCCCGTCGGCAGCGAGCGCGTCCACGTTCGGCGTGTCGATGTCGGAGCCGTAGCAGCCGAACTGCGCGAAGCCCGTGTCGTCGAGCAGCACGACCACGACGTTGGGCGCTTCTGCTCCCGGATGCGGCGGCTCGTCGAACCAGGCCTGGGAGTCGTGGACGGTGCGTCCGATCTTTCCTTCGAATCGTGCTGCTCTCGACATGTATTCTCCTTCTGCATCCGAGCGGCGGGTGCAATGGGCTTTCTTCGGGCCAGGTCCACATGCCGAAGAGCATGTCGAAGACTGGTCCCATCACTGGCGAGCAAGCGAGTCAGCCGGTCGGCCCGATCGGCGGCTCTGCCAGCTTCTTCCGCTGATTCACACCATCTCCATATAGTGCCTGGTCGTGCATGCTGCGTTCGACGAAGATGTGGAGGTCGCACTCCCAGGTGAAGCCGAAGCCACCATGGAACCGGATCGAGCGGTCCGAGACGAAGGCGCCCGCTTCGGACGCCGTGCTCTTCGCCATGCGCGCTGCGATCTCGGCCGCTTCGGCGCCCCGGTCGATCTCGCAGGCCGCGTGGTAGAAGCAACGATCGGGCTCCCGAGCGTCTGCACTCACGGCGCATTCCTTTGGGTCGGTCGTCGTGGCGAGGAGATTGATGCGGTTCCGGCCTCGAGGTCCCGGACCATCTCCGTCGCCCGCCCGAGGACGTCGAGACGGCCTGGCCCGTCGGACGCGATCGGGTGGAGCATCAGGAGATCGATTCCCACCTCCGCGTACCGACGAAGCCGTCTCGTCACCGCGGCCTCGTCGCCCAGGATCGAGGTCTTCATCACCATGTCGTCCGGGACGGCGGCGATCGCCTCGGCCCGCTTCTTCTTCAGCCAGAGCTCGCGCACCTCATGGCAGGGGCCTTCGAACCCGCTCCGCGCGTAGGCGTCGTTGTAGAAGTTCATCTCGGGCGAGCCCATGGCCGAGAGCTGGAAGGCGAGCTGGCTCTTCAGGACCGGAAAGAGCTTCTCCGGGTCGTCGACGATGGCGATGCTGGTATCGACACAGAGAGTGATGTCGTCGAGCGTGCGCCCGGCCTTCTCGGCACCCTTGCGCAGGTAGCCGAAGTGGGCCTCGGGGGCGTCCGGGGTGAACGACGTGCCGAGCCATCCATCGGCGATCTCTCCCGTCAGCTCGAGCGCGCGCGGCGCCAGCGTCGCGAGGAAGATCGGAACCTCGACGGGCGGCTGGGAGATCGCGAGCGCCTTACCCCTCCCACCCGGGCGGGGAAGGGTCACGGTCTTCCCTTCGTAGGCGACCTTCTCCCCCGAACACGCCAGGCGGACGACGTCGACGACCTCCCGCATGCGCGTCGCTGGCCGATCGAAGGACCGGCCGTGAAGACCCTCCACGACCTGCGGTCCCGAGTTGCCGAGTCCCAGCAGGAAGCGGCCGTTCGTCACGGTATCCATTGCCATCGCGGTCATCGCAGTGGCCGCGGGCGTGCGAGCGCATAGCTGCATGATGCCGGTGCCGAGCTTCAGTTTCTCGGTGCGTGCGGCGAGGAACGCGATCGGTGCGATCGCATCCATGCCCCACGCCTCGGCGCTCCATGCGGAATCGACGCCGAGCTTCTCGGCCTCCGTTGCATGGTGGAGCATGGCCTCGAACTGCTTCCGGCCGCCCGTGGTCGGGCCGCCGACGCGAATCGCGATCTTCATGCGGGGGCTCCTCGTATCCCTTGCCTTCGAGGGTTCGAGCCGCAGCTCGCGCCCTGTCCTCAGGTCTGGAGGGATTTGCGCGCGTTGTCGGCGAACTTCTTCTCGGCCTCCGGATCTGCCGCGACGTTCGGCATCGCGAACGGCACTTCGACACCGCGGCGACAGGCAGGCCGCTCCTTGATCGCGTCCATCCAGCGCCGGAGATTCGGCAGGCCGTCGCGGGAGATCCCGGACCAGCGATGGGTTCGCGCCCAGCACCAGTTCGCGATGTCGGCGATCGAGAACGCATCGCCCGCGAGCCATTCTGTCTCCGACAAGCGCCGATCGAGGACCTCGAAGAGTCGCCGCCCCTCGTTCTGGTACCGGGAGATGACCGAGGGGAGCTTCTCTGGGAAGTAGCGGAAGAAGACGTTGGCCTGTCCCATCATCGGCCCGAGACCTCCCATCTGGAACATCAGCCATTGGACGGCGGCGTAGCGACCCTCCAACGATTCCGGGAGCAGGCGTCCCGTCTTCTCGGCCAGGTACATCATGATCGCGCCGCTCTCGAAGACGACGAGATCGTTCGCCTCGCGGTCCACGATCACGGGGATCCGACCGTTCGGGTTCAGGCGGAGAAACCACTCCTCCCGCTGCACGTTCTTCGAGAGGTCGACGGGATGAGTCTCGTAGGGCAGCTCGAGCTCCTCCAGGACGACCGATGCCTTCCAGCCGTTGGGGGTGGGTGCCGTGTACAGGTCGATCATGAGACCTCCTCTCGCGGACCGGTCATCGCCGGACACTCTTCGCGATCGTCGAGCTGATCCGCCTGCAGGATCCCGATCGACTCATGGTGATGAACGAGATGACCGCACGCATTCCCTATCTCGGCGGCATGTCGCCCGCGACGATCGGGGCGTAGCAGGGGAGCTTGTGGATCCGCTCCACGTAGGCGGCGAACCCGGGCCAGCGCTCGGCATCCACGTAGGCGAGCGCGACGCGGACCGTGCGCACGTAGGGCGAGAGGTTGATGTCGTGGAGGATGGGACGGGGGGTCGATTCGGTCATGGTCTTCTCTTGTCTCGACTACGGGGCCGAGTCGAAAATGGCTTCGCAACCCGTGCCCTCGAGCACCTCACCCACTCTTCGGCGAGATCTCTCATCGAGGGCAGCATACGCCTCACGGAGCCAGCGCAAGCACTTCGCCTGGTAGACGAACGGCTCCTGCACCCAGGGCTGTCCGTCGATCTCGCACTCGACGCGTTCGGCGCCGCTCGCTACGGCTGCTGCATTGCCGAGCATGAAGGGCGCGTAGACGCGGCCCAGCTCTCGGAGGAGGTCGCGGAGCGTCGGCGGAGGGGCGGAGAGATCGATCCAGTCCGACTCTTCCACCTCCTCGCCGCTCACGTCCTCGAGCTTCTCCGTCCAGGCGTATGCGCGCGGAGAGACCTCGAGAGCGATCTGTCCCGGTGTGGGATCGGTGATGACCAGCATCGTCATCTGCCCATAGCAGGCGAAGTCGCCGCTACCGGGTCGATGGCCAAGAAGATAGGGCTGGCTCTGGATATGTGCGTCGAAGATCTCCAGAAAGCGCCGCCAGCTCGCTTCGATGATGGGTGCGGTCACCTCATTGGAGCCGACGACGCCGATCCGCGAGATCTGTCGCTCCGCGATCGCCTTCTCGAGCCGATCTCCCTGGTCGCGCGTCATCTGAATCGCCTGCCCGTACGGCATGTACGCGCTCGCCTTCTTCGTATCCGGCGGGCAGGACCAGCGATAGTGGAACATGCACTTGCTCAGCCACTCATCACCGTAGTCCTCGAGGAGCGCGTCGATGAGGCGGAGCGCGGGGTCGGCGGGCCGCAGCCGCCGCTCGGGATATCGCTGCTCGAGGTCGTCGAAAATCGGCGTCGTGTCCGAGAGGGCGACCGCAGGCTCGCCATCGGGTCCAGGTAGGATCACGTAGGGCAGGAGCGGCAGCGGACGCTTCGGCAGGGCCGCCGCCTCCTTGCTCCCGACGACGACGAACCGGTAGGGAATCCGCCGGTAGCGCAGCGCAGCGCGGAGCTTGCGCGTGTACGGGGAGGCTCCCATCCCCACCAGATGGAGGTCATTGGGCGACGTCAAGTGGCCCTCCTCGATCGACATGCCGGCAGCGTCGAAGGGAGCGACTCCGGAGACCCTTGCGGACGACTCGTGATCCTCGGCCGTGGTCGGCTTCACCGGAGAGTCGGCTCCTCACGACGGCACCGGCGACGAGCCTCGAAGCCGATGCTCGAGCCCCTTGAGCTTCGATCGGATCTCCGGGCGGCGCTCTTCCGAGACGAGGCCGAGAAGAGCGAGGTTCAGGCCGTAGAGGCTTCGTGCCTCGAAGCCGACATCGTCGATCCGGCCGAGCGCCCACTGGATCCCGGCGAACTGCGCCCCGTGGTGGACCTGCCAGGCCACATGCTCCGGCTTCATGGGGCTCTCGAGCATCCCCTTCGCGCGCGCCTTCGCAATGACCCGCGCGAGCGCGTGGATCGAGTGGGCCATCGGCTCGACGGGCGAAGTGTGCCCCCCGATCTCGCCTTCGAGCCAGGCGAGGATCATCGGTCGGAAGAGCACCTTGTCGCTGATCATCTCGCGAATCGTGGCGCGCACCAGCAAGCGGCAACGGTCGACAGGATCGTCCGAGGGGTCGGCCCTCGGAAGCACCGCGTCGATCCGGCCTTTGGCGTCCAGCGTGAGCGCCCGCAGGATCTCTTCGCGCGTTCCCCAGAGGTTGTAGAGGGTGTTCACACTGAGCGAAGCCTCTTCGGCAAGCTTCCGCATCGAAAGCGCGCCGAGTCCGCCCCGGCAAAGCAGATCCCTCGCAGCCTGCAGGATCCGTTGCCGTCGCGCCTCGACGTTCCGTTCGCGAAGTCCGAGGCTCGACGGCCCCTCGTCGGGTAAAACTTGCGACATCGTTCTAACTTGATACAACGTTCCAGGGTTGTTGTCAAAGAACCGGTCCACGACAGCGCTCTGGCCATTCTGGATCAAGCGGATCCGGGGGAGGCGGGCCGCCTCCGATCGACGCCGCCCATCGTCGCGGCGATCGCGACGCCGGCACCGAGCAGCACGAGCGAGACCGCGAAGCAGACGGGCCCGGGGATTCCCGCCATGCCCGCTCGCTCGATCGACTCGCCCACGGACGCGGCCTGGGTGGGATGCGTGGAGAGCTTCAGGATCCAAGCGAGCCACTGCGCGCCGAAGAGATACATATGTACACGCGGCGCAGGCGCCGGGCCGTGGCCTTCAGGATCGGCATCGTCGGGATCGTCGAGCCTGCCTGCGCCTCGATGGCCGCGAGGACACTCGCGTCCGGCTCTTCCGCCAGCGCGTCACCACCGCGGACGGCGGGCTGCACGATGGCGCGCTCGAGGAGCAGCACGCGCTGCTGGAAGAGGTGGTAGAAGGTGAGTCGGCGCGCCTCGAGCATCAGGAAGCAGCCGGTGAGCAGCGACGCGAGGAGTACCGCGTAGTGGGGCAGCCTCGGGTCGCCGATCGCGAACGAGATCACGGCCGCCGTCGTCCCGATCGCCCAATTGGTCGTGGCGTCCATCCGCATCCGCCAGATGTCGGCGCGCCCGACCATGGCCCGGTAGAAGTGGATGAGGATCGTGGCGCGATCGCGCGGCTCGAATGCGGGCATGGTTGTCCTCTGCGGGCTGGACTCAGCCGCGCTCTCGTCTCAGGCCGGGACCGGTCGCCCACTCGAGCCTGCGTGGCTCGATCGGGTCGCCGTTCCGGTCGACGGCGACCAGCGCGGTGACCTCGCGGCCCGTCTCGCGCTCGCGGGCCACGATGGGAACTGCGTCGGGACCGAACACCCACTTGTCCGACCACAGCCGCATCGCGGTGAGGATCAGCCAGAGTTCGCGACCCTTCTTCATCAGCGGATAGGCGTAGCGCCGGCCCGACTCCGGGAGCCTCGTCTTTTCGAATACACCGTGTTCGACGAGCTTCTGGAGCCGGTCACTCAGAATGTTCTTCGCGATTCCCAGGCTCTTCTGGAACTCGGAAAAGCGGCTCAGGCCGAGGAAGGCATCCCGCACGATGAGCAGCGTCCACCAGTCGCCGAGCTGCTCGAGCGTCTGCTCGACCCCGCAAGGTATGGATTCGAAACGCTTTCTCGCCACAAAGGCTCCGGGTTGCATCACAAAACCTAAGACATTAGGGTGTTGGATCGCAAGTTTCGGGATCCGACTCGGAGAGCCTTCCGTGGCACACCCCACCGTTGAGTTCCACCTCGAGTTCGGCAGCCCCAATGCCTATCTCAGCCATCGGGTGATCCCGGGGATGGCGCCCCCCACGGCGGCTCGTTCCGCTGCGGGCCGGTGCCTGCTCGGCGGCTTCCGGAGCCACGTCGACGCGGTGTACCGACACGCGTGGCGCGACCGAGGAGAGGATTCTGCTTCGGCAGGAACGCGCCGAGCAGCGTCGAGGAAGAGATCGAGCGGCAGAAGGCTCGAGGCTGTGCATCACCGCGCCCTTCGCCCGAAGGGAGAAGTCGAGGAGGATCTGGAGTGAAGCCCGTCTGTTTGGTCATCGGCGCCGGCGCGGGAATCGGCGGCAATGTAGGGAAGCGATTCGCGCGTGAGGGCTACCACGCTGTACTGTGTCGGCGCAGCGACGAGGAGGGGCTTCGCCGGCTCGTCGAGGCCATCGAAGAGGAAGGCGGATCCGCCTCCGGCTTCCTGCTCGACGCATCGCAGCCCGAGACGCTCGAGTCGCGCGTGGTTTCCGTCGAAGAAGAGATCGGGCCGATCGAGGTGGCCGTCTTCAACCTCGGTGCACAGATCGGCAATCGCGCACTCACGGATACGAGCTACAAGGCCTTCGAGATCGGTTGGCGACTTGCCACGTTCGGCCTCTTTCGGCTCGCTTCGGCCCTCTGCCCGCGGATGGTCGAGCGCGGTGGCGGGACGATCATTGTCACGTCCGCGACGGCCGCAATGCGAGGAAACGCAGGACAGCATTCGCACGCCGCCGCGATGGGCGGACGTCGGATGCTCTGTCAGACCCTCAATGCCGAGTTCGCACCGAAGGGGATCCACGTCGCCCACGTACTGATCGACGGTGCCGTCGACGCGCCCGACACCCTCGGCAGGATGCTCGGGTCGGACCAGTTCCAGCAGCTCCGAGCCGCCCGCGGCGGGGAGCACGACGGGTTGCTCGTGCCCGAGAAGGTCGCCGAGACCTATCTGCATCTGGCCCAGCAGCACCGCTCCGCGTGGACCCACGAGCTGGACCTGCGTCCGTTCTCGGACCGGCCTTGGTGGAATCACTGACGGCGCGCTTCCCGTGCGTCTTCAATGGTCGGCTCGCCGAGCGATCTCGAGCGCCGAGCTCCTGTGCGCTGGTGCGGCACTTCAATCCGTCCGGTCGCTGCCGCGCCCGGCGAGGCCTTCCGATCTCCCACCGCACGAAGTTCCACAAGCTCGAGAAGCTTGATGCGGGCGTCTCGATCGGCAACTACGCCCGTGTACTCCTCGCGCTCGGCCCTCGTCCATGCGCGTGGGCGAGCGCCTCGGCCTCTACTCCGGATCGCGGTGCACCGTTTCGGGAGAGAACGCTGGCAGACAGACCGCCACGTACTCGGCGCCCCCGGACTCGGGGCTCGCATAGCGGACCCACTCGCCCGGGCTGGTGACCACGGCCTGCCCCGCTCTCACCTCGAGCACGCCGTCCTCGGACTCCACCCGGAGCATCCCGCGCAGCACCAGCGTGATCTCCTCGAACTCGGGTCGCTGGCCGGGCTCGACCCAGCCCTCCGGCGAGACCATCCGTGCAACGCTCACGTTCCCATGGCCCGAGTTGACCCGGCCGACGTACTCCTCGATGGTCTTCGGCTTGTTCCCGGCCGCCTCGATCGTGGTCGGGCGATCGATCCGTCTCGGCATGCGTGCTCCCTTCCGGTCCGGGACCGACCCGTCGCCGTCTCGCGATGGACCGCCTCCACGGAAGGGAGGATACCGGGAACGCTGCCGCCATCCTACGCGGGCCCCGCTCGCCCCGCCCGATCGGCAGCACCTCGAGGCCAGTGGGGCCGAAGCGGACTCAACCTCTGCCGCGCCCGCGCCGATCCAGCCAGGAGCATGGCCCCCGAATCCCTCCTGACGACGCCGTTCCGGACCCACCTCGAGCACTGCCAGCATCTCGACCTCGCGAGCCAGGTCGTCGAGTGTGCCGACTACGTGCAGCATCTCGAGATCCTGGTCTCCGAGTTCCTCGAATCCTACTACCTGGTCGAGCGGCTCTGGGACCCCGACGCGTTCGCCGCCCCCGAGGCCGACGAGCTCGTGCTCGAGCCCTTCTACGCGTCGCTGGGGTTCGCGCTGATCGACCCCGAGCAGCAGACCGTCGTCGACTCCGTCGTCTGTGCCTCCGGCGCGATGAGCCCGCTGCCCAGCGAGCAGCATCCCGCCCTCACGCGCCACGGTCTCGATTTCGTCGGTCTCCGCAGCGGCGATCCCCGCCAGATCGCGTTGGGCGTCAGCCAGTCCTCGAAGTCCGAGAGCGCCTTCGTGCTCCTCCTGCGCGCCCTGAACGGGCTCGCGGAGCTCTCACCTCCGCTGCGGATGGCCCAGCTCGGGCGCGACGTGCTCAAGCGCGGCATCCCCGAGGACGCGGACTTCTCCCTCTACCTGGGACTCGCGGAGGGACCCGGCGGCGAGGGACGCGAGGCCGCCGACGCCCGGGCCCTCGTCGAGCTCGCCCGCGACCTGGCGGAGGGCTTCGTCGCGAGCGCGAACGGCATCGCCCAGCTCTCGGGGACGCTGGCGGGGGTCACCTGCTTCGACGTCGGTGGCGAGGCCCTCGCGAGCAGACGCCTTTCTGCAATCTGGCGGATCTGAGGCCCGGAGACGGCGGGGGCACCCTGCCGGCACGCGTCTCTCCGTCGCCCGGACAAGGCAGCGGGGCGCGTGCTCGAACGAACTCACCGACGAGATGATCCTGGAGGCACCGCCGGGAAGCCACGGCGCCAACGGCATCCCGATCGAGGTGTGCCGGACCTTGCAGGCTACGCCCCGTCTCGGAGCGGCCCGGTCCTTCCGAGAAGCGGAGGGAGCGACACGACTTCACGAAAACTCCTCGGTAGGACTCTGCGCGGGAAGCTACGTCCGAAGCATGCGAGGCCTGACCCTGCAGACTTCATTCGCGTTGCCGTTGGATCAACTGATGGAGGAATCCCGATGGGATGCAAGAGGGAGAAGGAAGAGACGAAGGGCACCGCCCGCCTGAGGGATCGTAGGCGCCCCGGATCGATCGGTCGTCTCGCGCGAATCGTCGCCGTGATCAGCAGCACGCTCGGCGCACTCGGAATCACACAGGACGCACACGCCGACTGGGCGGACGACTTCGACGCCGGATTCGCCGAGTCATGGGTCTTCGTGGCCGTCGACGATGTCGGCGACCTGCCTTCGACGGGCGTCTCGACCTTCGAGATCGTCGAGGCCGGCGTGGATGACTACCTGATCATCAGCCACTCGACGACGGCCTTTCGCGACGGCGGTGGCGGTGCGGCCGACGGCTTCGGCTTCGTCGAGGAGGTCTTCACGGACGTAGCCGTCAGTGCCGACGTCAACGCCGAGCCGTCGGAGGGCCAGCAGAACCTGATGGGCGTGCTCGCGCGCGGGAACCCGTTCACCGGAGAGGCCTACTTTGCCGGTGTCGACTTCGCGAACTCCCTCTTCGGGATCGGACGCAGCGACGACCTCGTGGATTTCCTGTTGCCGCTCGCCGTCGACGATACGCTCGTCATCGATCCGAACGAAACCTACCGCGTCCAGCTCTACGCGGCCGGCTCGAGCCTCACGGCGCGGCTGATCGCCACGTCGACCGGCGAGACGCTGTCGCTCCTCACGGCCACCGACAGCCAGTACACGAGCGGATTCAGCGGCATCCTGGTCGAAACCGCCTACGACTCGCAGGACTTTCCGGTCGCTCCCATCGTCGGAACCTTCGACGACGTTTCGGCCGTCCCGGAGCCCTCCGGATCGGTTTCGATCCTCTGCGGAGCGGCCGTCCTCCTGATGCTCCGCCGCGGTCGCGCGAGGCGACAGGCGGGGGTTTGTGAGGCTGCCCCGATTTCGTAGACACTCTGGCCATGCTGTCGGGACAAGCCCTTCCTGACAGATCAGCTCGACAGCTCCCCGCGGTGTGGGGGCGTAGCCGTCGCACCGCGGGCTCGCGGAACGCAGCTCGTACTCCTTCGGGCTGATGTACCCGATCGGCGAGCGCCTGCCGGAACTTCCCCCTCGCTGCCCGGCTCGCCCAGGATGGGGCCTACTGCCGCATCTAAGGTTTGCTCGTCAGCATGATCCTCAGCGGCGGCCCAGTACGGGGGTTTTTTTAACCCATCTCGGCTTACTTGTCAGAAACGGGCTTATCGGACGTGCTGAAAAGGGGGCCTTTTCTTCCTACTCCCATTGGGGCCTCTCTCGCTACCCGGCCGATGCATGAAAATCGCAGTTGGAATGTCCTATGCGCAGGGGCCGGCATCGACCGTCCCCTCCCAGCAGGCAGCCAGCAGCTCGTCTACCTGGCCGCCGGACTTAGAGCCTATCCCAGAACCCCCTCGGTCGTGATGCACGCGCCTTCGGCCCGATCTCCGCGTTGCGAGATCTCGAAGTAGCTACGGCTACGCCTTCGATCTCGCGCCTTGATCTCGGGCCGAATGCACGCGCCTCACTCGGTCGGGGGTTTTGGGACAGGCTCTTAGCCGGCTTGCGGTCAGACAGGATCCGCTCCTCGCGGACCTTCATCCCCCGGATGCGTCCCGTGAGCCCCGTGGGGCAGATGATGATCTCGGACATCGGCGTGCACCTCCTCGTGCGACTGGTCTCCAGGAGGGCAAAGCCTTGGAGGGGCGGGACGGGGACGCGGGAGCGCACATCTAAACCGAGGGTTTGGTTTTGTGTCGCCCCGCCAACCCTACGGGGGGCGAGGCCGTCACCAGAGGCGCTGC
>CAYWGW010000079.1:11629-15804 GCA_964457385.1 uncultured Spirochaetaceae bacterium | reverse complement strand
CCGACAGTCCGGGGGCGGGACCACCGCAGTAGCCCTCCCACGATCGCTCTTCCAGGCAGCGGAACATCATGCCGGTCCGAACCAGCACGATGTCGCCGGATTCGACAGTCACGCCGGCCGCCTCGGCGCAGGCGTCGAGCTCCGCGGGTCCGATCGCGTCGCCGCCTTCGAGCCAACGCTCGCCGCGATGTCGCGGGATGTCGAGCAGCACCCCGCGCCCGACGACGCCGTTCTTGATCGCCTCGATGCCGTTCTTGCGGGCGCCCTGGCTGGTCACGAGGGCAATGTCCCGATCGTTGTACATCTTGCCGTCGTAGAAGACGTGGGAGAGCGCATCCCATTGAGTGCCGCATTGCAGCGGCATCGTGACGGAGTCGTCCGCATAACGGAACCCGCCCGGGATGCGATCCTGGGCTCCGGCGAGGGCGTCGCCGCCGTCCGCGAGCATCACGTGGATCGGATTGTGACGGCCGCCGCGACCGGTCTGGGGGCCGTGCTGATCGAAGTTCAGGCCGCAGGAGATCACCTGGCCCCGACGGGGCAGGGCGGTCGCGGCGAGCACCCGCTCGGGAGTGATGAAGTTCAACGCTCCGAGCTCGTCGTCGTCGCCCCAGCGGCCCCAGTTGGAATAACGTCGGCCCCACTCGCGGACCGTGTCGGCGGTGATCGGGGCCGTCATCGCCCGATCTTTCTCCCGACCTCGGCCTCGCCACGTTCGGGGCCGGCTGGCGCATCCGCCAGTGCGGCCTCGACCCGGGCCACGTCTTCGGGCACGTCGACCGGGACGCTCTGCCAGCCCTCGATCTCGGCGACCCGGATGCGATGACCGTGTTCGAGGGCGCGCAGCTGCTCGAGCTCCTCGGTCCGCTCGGCGGGGCTGCGTGGCAGCGTGACGAGCTCCAGCAGGAAGTCGCGGCGATAGGCGTAGAGACCGACGTGCTGCAGCGGGACGAGGCCTGTGTCCTGGCGGCGGAAGGGGATCGGCGCCCGCGAGAAGTAGAGCGCGAAGCCAGCGGAGTCGACCACGACCTTGACGCGATTCGGATCGTCGAAGGCCGCGGGCTCGGCGCGATGGACGACGGTCGACATCGCCGCCTGTTCGTCGCGCAGCAGCGCCTCGACGGTCGCGTCGATCACGAAGCCCTCGATCAGCGGCTCGTCGCCCTGGACGTTTACGAGCAAGTCGTGGTCATGGCGGGCCGCCACCTCTGCCAGTCGGTCCGTTCCCGTGGCGTGATCGTCCCGGGTCATCTCGACTCGGGCGCCGAAGGCCTCGCAGGCGCGCCGGATGCGCTCATCGTCCGTTGCGACGACGACGTCGTCCACGTGCTTCGCGCTGCAGCTGCGCTCCCAGACGTGCTGGATCATCGGCTTCCCGGCGATCGGGACGAGCGGTTTTCCCGGGAAGCGGGTCGAGGCGTAGCGAGCGGGAAGCACGGCGAGCACGGTCATCCGGAGAGCCTACCGGACCGCGGCCCCGGCGGCCCGAAGGCTGCTAGCCTCGCGCCGTGGCGAGAAGACTGGAGGAGAGCGGCGGTCCCGCCGCAGCAGGGGGCCCGCCGGAGGCTCTCCCGATTCGCGCGCCCCGGCCGTGGTGGCTGCCCCATTTTCTCGGCCGCGTGCCCCTCGGCCTCGAGTCCCGTCACGTGAGCCTCGTGGGCATCGTGGCGCTGGCGGGCTTCTTCGAGAATTACGACCTCTCGATGATGACGGCCGCCTTCAAGCAGATCCGCGAGAGCTTCGGGCTGACCCAGGCAGAGATGACCTCGCTGGTCGCGTGGGTGCGGCTCGGGGCGATCCCCGCCTTCTTCGTGCTTCCGCTCGCGGATCGCTTCGGGCGCCGGCGGATGTTCCTGGCAGCGCTGGTCGGGATGAGCCTGGCGACCTTCCTGTCGGCCTTCGCCCAGACCGCCGTGCAGTACGTCGTCTGCCAGACCGTGACCCGGACCTTCGTCGTCGCGAGCATCTCGACGGCGGTCGTGATCGTGGCGGAGGAGCTGCCCGCGGAGCATCGCGGCTGGGGCATCGGCATCCTGGGCGCGATCAGCTCCTTCGGCTTCGGACTGGGCGCCGTGCTCTACGCCTTCATCGACACGCTGCCCTTCGGTTGGCGAGCGCTCTACGTGGTGGGCATCGTGCCGTTGGCGCTGATGCCGATGCTGCGGCGCCGGGTGCCCGAGACCGGACGCTTCGAACGCCATCGACGGGAGACGATCGAGGCGGCGAGCGGCCCGGGCGCCGGCTCTGCGGACCCCGCCGACCCCGATGACCACGCCGACGGTGCGGCGGGCTCCATTCCCGTGGTCGGCGGCTGGGGGCAGCCGATGCTCGAAATGCTTCGGGACTATCCGTTCCGCAGTCTTGCCGTCGCGACGATGGCGCTGGTCGCCGCGACGGGATTCAGCCCGGCCTTCGGGCTGCTCTCGGACTTCGTGCAGACCACCCATGGGTGGAAGCCCAGCAGCTACTCGTTGATGGCGGTTCTGGCGGGAGCACTCGGCGTGATCGGCAATCCGGCCATGGGATGGGCGGCGGATCGCTTCGGTCGCCGTCCGGTGGCGCTGGCGGCCTTCGGCGCCTTTCCGTTGATCGTGTACGCGGTCTACTTCGGCCCGGGATCGGGCATTCCGCTCTTCTGGATCCCGCTCGTCTTCATCCTGACCGGCGGCAACGTCCTCATGCGCATCATCACGACCGAGCTCTTCCCGACCTCGAGCCGCAACACGGCGATGGGCTGGGAGACGCTGCAGGAGACGCTGGGCTCGGCGGCGGGCTTCGCGCTGGTCGGCGGCTTCACGGCGGTCGGCGCCTCGATCGCGCCGGCGGTCGTCGGCGTCGCGGCGCTCACGGTGTTGGCGGCGATCGTGGTCTGGTGGCTGCCCGAGACCGCGGGGCGAGAGCTCGAGCGGACGAGTCAGGTGGCCCACTGACGTGACACACCATCTCCTCTACTGGACGGCAGCGCTGATCAATCTGGCGGTGATCTGCGGGCTGGCGCTGCTCGGCGCACGCTGTGCGCGCCGCAGCGAGATCGCGCGCCATCGACGGCTCGTGAAGATCGCCTCGCTGCTGGTGCTCGCCTTCCTCGCGTCCTACGTCGCGAAGCTGGGCTTGTTGGGTCGCGAGGATCGATCGGGCTGGACGCTCTTCGACCTGTGGCTGCTGCGTGCGCACGAGCTCTTCGTGTTGCAGATGGTGGTGGCGGGTAGCGTGGCCTGGTGGCAGGGACGCAAGCTGATCCCGACCCGCCTCGTGACGCTCGATCCGAAGGATCCGGAGCCGGACACGGCCGTCGCGCGGACCCATCGGATCGCAGGCCGGCTGGCGGTCGTGGGTGCGCTGCTCGGGTTCGTCCTGGCGATCGGGGTGCTGGCCGGGATGTACGCGCGCGCCCTGGGCTGAGCGGTTGAGCGGGGGACGGCCGTGCCCGGAATCGCTCGCTCTAGAGCCGGATGCGGGAGGACGGCCGTCGCGTCGCGTTGCGGTGGAGGAGAGCGCCGATCAACATGCCCAGACCCAGGATCATCGCGCCGGTGATCCACTCCTGGTAGCGACTGCTCGCCCGCAGCTCGTAGTTCTCGACCTGCAGCGACTCGATCTTCTCGCGCTGGCCGCTGTCCGCCGCCGACAACGAGGCATTCGACTCCCGCAGCCGACTCGTTTCGGCGCGGATCTTCTCGAGCTCGGCCCGCAGCGCTGCCGCCTCGGTCTCGGCCTGCTCGAGGCGCAGGGCGGGCGGCGGCTCCGTGTCCAGGTAGCCCGCTGGAATCCAGCCGACTCGGCCATCCTGGGTGCGGACCCGGGTCCAGCTGTCGGCGGTATCGAGGACGACGAGTTCGTCTCCCGTCGTCACCGTTCCGATGATCTTGAACTGGGTCCCCGCTCCCGAGCGCAGGTTCAGGCGGACCTCCCCGCGGACCCAGCCGGTCTCTGCGGCGAGGACCTCGATGGGGACCTGGAGAAGGGGAATCAGCATGAAAGCCACGAGGGCCAGGCTCCGGGTCCAGCTCTGGACCCGGCATGAGCTACACGAAAAGGACAATCCGATCTCCCGCATCGACATGAGGGGCCGCCACGATACTCGAGCCGCGACCCCCAGAGTGTGACGGAGACTACGAGAATGGGAAGGGGGGAATCGACCCACGCTGTCGCGCATGGCGCATGGCGCATGGCGC
>CAYWGW010000079.1:0-11529 GCA_964457385.1 uncultured Spirochaetaceae bacterium | reverse complement strand
GCGCATGGCGCATGGCGCATGGCGCCCGTCGCCGGACCGCCTTCAGGACAAGGAGGGCCTGGACGTGCTGCGCCTGCTTCGGTTCGCCGAGACCGCGCACCTTGCCAGCGGGCTCGCGAAGCTTTCCGCTCACCCCATTGCTGGAAACGTCACACGCAACGTCCTCCCGCTCCTCGATGAACCCTTCGGCGATCGCGAGGGCATCTGGGCGCAGATGGCGGTTCGCGCCAGCGTCGGGCTCGAGGACGAGGCGGCCATCGCAATCTCTTGCGAGGCCCTCGCGCGGCGAGTTCCCGACGCCTGGCGAGCCTGAGGTGCGGGGGCACTGGTTGGCGGGGCGGCGAAGTCGAGAATGGCTCCCCGGGCAGGACTCGAACCTGCGACAAGGCGGTTAACAGCCGCCTGCTCTACCAGCTGAGCTACCGGGGAACGGGATGCTCGGGCGGCCGGAGTTTAGGGACTGTCGAGCCGTTCGCAACGCTCTGGGCGTCCGGCGGCGTCCGGGTCAGGGTCAGAGCTCGAAGCGGATCTCGACGATCTCGAGCTCGCGCAGGCCTTTCGGCACCTTGACCGCGACCTCGTCTCCGGCCTCCTTGTTCATCAGGGCCTGGGCGACCGGGGACGTCACGGAGATCATGCCCCGCTTGGCATCGGCCTCGTCCTCGCCGACGATCGTGTAGCTGACGCGATCGTCCGTCTCGACGTCGATGAGCACGACGGTGGCCCCGAAACGGACCCTGTCGCCATCGTGGCCGCGCGAATCGATGATCTGGGCGCGCGCGATCTTGTCGTCGAGCATCGCGATCCGGCCTGCGAGATGGGCCTGCTTTTCCTTGGCAGCGTGGTACTCGGCGTTCTCCGAGAGGTCACCGTGGGCGAGGGCCTCTTCGATGTCGCGGATGTTGGCGGGCCGATCGACGGTCTTCAGGCGATGCAGCTCGGCCTTCAGCGCCTCGTAGCCATGGGGAGTCATCGGGACTCGCTGGTCCATTCAGTTCCTCACTCGGGGGGACATCCCAGGTCATCTGCGCTTCGGACCGGGCGGGTCGGGTGGGTCGTGTCCAGCCGGCCATCCGCCGGTGCCTGCCGAAGGGCATTCCGGGGGTGGGGATCGGTCTTCGAGATAGGCTACCCACGGCGCAGCGGTGAGGCAAGATCGGTTTATCCCGAGGGGCGATTCAGCCGGGAACCGAGACTTGATCCAGGACGGACCGACGGCGAGAAGGAATGAGGAGGCACATGGAAGGCGATCCCGAGCGGCGCCCGGTCGACGGGCCCGAGGAAGAGCCGCGGGAGCACGCGGACGGGCGGCGGACGGACGACGACCCGACGGACGAGAACCCGCCGTCGGAACAGAACCAGACGGGCCAGGGGCTTTCGGATGGGGAGGGGCGACCCGGGCCCGAGGGCCCGCATCCCCAGGTCTTCGTGCGGTCGGCGCTCGTCTTCTACGGCGTGATGGGCTGTATCGCACTCGTCTGGCGCATGGCGGCGGGCGGTGAATCCATCTTCCACCCCGGTCCCGAGCCGGATCCGGAAGCCTGGGGTATCGCGAGTGCGATCGGGGTCGGAGTGATCTTCGGGCTGCTCGCGGTGGGGCTCTCGGAGCTTCTGACCCGCTGGACCCGGCTGGGCGATGCGCTGGCGGACACCCTCGGCCGCAGTCTCGTCGGGATTGGCCGGGGGGACGCGCTGCTGCTCGCCCTGGCCAGCGGGACGGCCGAGGAGATGCTCTTCCGGGGGGCGCTCCAGCCGGTGGTCGGGCTCGTCTGGGCGAGCCTGATCTTCGGGGCCTGTCATTTCCTGCCGCGTCGCGAGTTGATTGCCTGGAGCCTCTTCGCTGCAGGAATGGGATTCGCGCTGGGCTGGCTCTTCGAGTGGACCGGGCAGCTGGCGGCTCCGATCGCCGCCCATGCGGCGGTGAACGGGATCAATCTGCCTCGGCTGGCGCGGCGCTTCGAGGGCGGGGCGCGCGGAGTCGATGAGGGTCGCTGAGTCGAGCGGGCCCGTCGAAGACGTCCGTCCTCGAGAGCAGGTGGGGGATCCGGGTCGGCCGGCTTGTCAATCGGCTTGCTCGTCGATTGCGATGGCGATCGCATCGATCTCGATGCGCGCGCCGAGGGGCAGCGCCGCCACCCCGATCGTCACCCGCGCGGGAGCGGGCTCGGCGGCGAAGGCCTCTGCGTAGACCGCGTTCACGCGCGGGAAGAGCGCGAGATCCGTCAGGTACACGGTGGTGCGTACGATGCGCTCGAGACCGCTGCCCCCAGCCTCGAGCACCGCGCGCAGGTTCCTGATCACCTGGCGTGCCTCGTCCTCGATCTCGCCATCGATGATTCTGCCACTGCCGGGGTCGAGTGGGATCTGGCCCGAGACGAAGACGAGTTCGCCCATTCGAATGGCCTGGGAATAGGGCCCGACGGGCGCCGGTGCAGCGTCGGTGCGGATCTCGCGCGGCCGCGGGTCGGAGGTCTTCATGGAAGCGCGCAAGTCTCGCTCGTCTGCCTCTGCTCGTCTAGTCCGTCGGAGGCTCCGGGAGCAGACGCTCCTCGAGCAGGCGGATCAGGTAGCCGAAGAGCAGGAGGTTCGGCAATCGGCGTCGGGGCTCATCCTTGATCCCAGCTCCATCCGCAAAGGCCTCGGCGTACTCGGCGAAGAACTCGATCGTCTCGAAGGGCACGTTCTTGGCGAGCATCTCGTTGACCTGATCCACGGGCAGGTCGTCGAAGATCTCCGCGAACTCCCAGGCCATCTCTTGCGACGTCATCTCGTCTCCAGGAAGCGGTTCACGGCCGAGGAGTCGGGCGCGCGCTTCGTCAGTCCATTTCGAGCACGCCCGCGGCTTCAATCGCCATCGCATCGCACACTGCACATTGCATCGCACATTGCATCGCACATTGCATCGCACCGCATTGCGCCGTCGCGGCGTGCCGGTCGAGTCCGGGAAAGCGCAGCGATCGGAACGACGCGTGTCGGATGACGAGCCCGCCGATCGCGCGAGAACTCGTCGTCATCCGGATCTTCCCATCCGTGCCGCCCACTGTCAACCGAAGCGATCGCGCGAAACGCCCGGATTCGCACGTCTCACGCGCCGTCGCGTTCGGGTCACGTTAGGGCTGCACCCGATCCGCGCATGCGCTCAACCGGGATTCCCCTGCTCGGGCGGAAGTCCGCGAGGGAAGTTGCGCGTCGGGATGGGGACCGGTGCGAGGAGTCGGACGCGTCGAAACGAATCGAAGCTGAAGAGTGCGAGTGCCGTCCAGATGCATCCGAAGGCCAGGGCATGCGCACGGGTGAAGGCCTCGCCGTAGACGACGACCGCCAGCAGCAACGTGAGCGTCGGTGCGATGTACTGGAACATGCCTACCGCGATCAGCGGCAGTCGTCGGGTCGCTGCATGGAAGAGCAAGAGCGGTGCAGCGGTCACCACACCCGCCAGCGTGAGCGCGAGCTGTGTGCCCAGCGGCGCACGGATCAGGGCCGAGTCCCCCGCTGCGGCCCACGAGGCCAGCCCCGCCAGGGCCAGCGGAGTCAGCACCAGCATCTCGCGGGTCAGTCCCGCCAGCGGCGGTCGCGGCGAGAGCTTGTGGATCAGGCCGTAGAGCGCGAAGGATCCCGCCAGGGCCAGCGAGATCCAGGGCAGCTCGCCCGCGTGCAGGGTCATCCCAAGAACGCCGAGGCCGGCGAGGGCGACGGCGACACTCTGGACGCCATTCAGGCGCTCACCGAGCACGAGCACGCCCAGCAGCACGCTCGCCAGCGGGTTGATGTAGTAGCCGAGGCTGGTGGCCAGGACGCGATCCGACTGCACGGCGTAGATGAAGAGTCCCCAGTTCGTCGCGAGCAGGAGCGCCGCGGCCACCGTCGAGCCCCAGCCTGGCGCCGACAGTGCACCCTTCTCCGCCCGTCCGCCGACGAGCCGCGTCGCGAGCAACAGCAGCAGCACGGTCCACACGACCCGCGGGACCAGGATCTCGGCGGCGGGGATGTGGGCGAGGGTCTTCCAATAGATCGGCGTCAGCCCCCAGATCGAATAGGCCCCGATGGCGAGTGCCATGCCGGAGCCGGACGGACCGGGCTGGACCGGCGGCGGGCTGGACATGGAGCGGAGCGCGCGGGCTTCACGCCTGGCGCGGCTCGTCGCCGACGATCGTGATGCGGTCCATCACGCGCGGCAGGGGCCAGTAGTCGCTGATGGCGTAGTGCTGGGTCGAGCGGTTGTCCCAGAAGGCGATGCTGTCGGCCTCCCAGCGGAAGCGCACCTGGTACTCGGGAACGCGCGCGTGGGTGTAGAGCTCGGAGAGCAGAGCGTCGCTCTCGGTCTCCGGCAGGCCGTCGACGTGGGACGTGAAGACGGAGTTCACGTAGAGGCATCGGCGGCCCGAGACGGGATGCCTGCGGACGATGGGATGGGCGGCCGGAGGAAACTCCTTGCGCCGTTGCTCCTTGTCTTCGGGAGAGAGCATATGACCGAAAGTATGAACGAAGTCGTGGATTGCGTAGCGGCCTTCGATCCGTTCCCGGAGCGGCTCGGGCAGACCGGTGTAGACGGCCTCCATGTCGCACCACATCGTGTCCCCACCGACCAGCGGAACCTCCCGCGCGCGGAGCACAGAGCCCAGCGAGGGGATCCGACGCCAGGAAACGTCGCTATGCCAGACGTTCTCGACCCCCACGACCTCCTCGTTCTTGCGGAAGTGCGCGACCTCGGGGTGCTCGCCGTCGTCGGGGATGAAGGGGTGGATCTCGAGCTCGCCGAACTGACGCGCGAAGGCGGCCTGCTGCTCCGCCGTCAGCGGCTGATCCCGGAAGAAGAGGACCTTGAACTCGACCAATGCGCGCTCGAGCTCGTCGCGCTGGGCGGGCGAAAGCGTCTCGCGCAGGTCCAGGCCGCGGATCTCGGCTCCGAGGCACGGCGCCTGCAAGATCGCCTCGAAGTGTTCGAAGCGAAGTCCCAGCAGACGCTCGCGCGTCTCGCGAATGAACCTGCGCGGTCCGAAGTGCTGCGTGCCGACGTCGATCATGGGTAGCCTCCGTGGAGACCGTATGATAGCGGCTCAGGCCCGTCTCCCGCCCCCCCGCTCCCGGCCGCCGGCACTCAGCCCTGGTCGCGGGATTCGCGGGAGTAGTCCCAGGAGATGCGGCGCACCGGCGTGACCACGATATAGGCGGCCCCGGGCCGCGGCTCCGTCGGAAGCTCTGCCTCGGCGACGCCCCGGGCCCGGGCTCCCGCCCGAGCGTAGGTCAGTGCCTCTTCGGGCGTGCGGACGATCCGGGCCTCCCCCTGGATCATCGCACCCCTGAGGTCCTCCATCGTGCTGCCGGACTCCACGAGCAGGCTGACCTTCGGATTCGCCTCCACGTTGCGCACCTTCCGGGTGCGATCGCGCACCCCGCAGACGACCTCCTCGCCGTGGCGGAAGTAGCCGAGCGGCACGCTGTGCGGAAAGCCGTCGGCGTCGATCGTGGACAGCACGATCCAGCCGGGTCGGCTGTCGAGGAAGGCGTCGAAGGCCTCACGGGTCATGCGGGCGGGCACGGGCAGTCTCCTCTTTTTCTTTGCGTCGCTTGCGTCGCTCTTCCAGTCGTTGTTCGTCGTTTGCGTCGATCCTGACAGGCAGCCGCGTCGGGGCGTCGCGAGCCCCGCCGCTCCGGATCAGTGGATCGCGCCCGAGGCCATCAACTCGGCGACGAGTTCGGCGTCGAGTCCCAGGTCCCCGGTCAGGATCTCGAAGCTGTCGCCGCCGATCAACGGGGCGGCGTGTCGGGGGCCGTTGTCGTAGCCGCTCACGCGGAACTGATGACCGGCATAGGGCACGCGGCCCATCTCGGCGTGCTCGAGCTCGCGGTGGAAGCGGCGATGGGCGAGCTGGGGATCGACGAGAAGGTCGCGGCTGCGCTGGACGTGGCCGGCGGGCACGCCGGCGTCGAGCAGCGTCTGCATCACCTCCCGGGCCGGGCGCTCGCGGGTCCAGAGGCCGATCTCTGCATCGAGCTCGTCGTGCGCCGCGATCCGGCCCGCGGCGTCGGCGAGGTCCGCTCGCTGTGCCCAGTCGGCGCGCTTCAGCGCGCGACACAGGGCCAGCCATTGGGCGTCGTCCTCGACCGCGATCGCGCACCATTGATCGTTTCCGGCGCAGCGATGAACGCCCTGGGGCGCGGCGTCCCGGGCGCGGTTGCCCGCCCGCTCGAAGCGCTCGCCGGTCGCCTGACGGGCCAGGATCTCGGGCGCCAGGAAGTGCAGGGCGGCCTCCATCTGGGCCAGATCGATGTACTGACCCTCGCCGGTCCGGCGCCGATGGTCGATGGCGGCGAGCAGCGTCGTCGCGAGGAAGCGCGGCGCGATCGTGTCGGTGTAGGCGTTCCAGGGACCGACGGGCGGTCGGTCGGGATGGCCCGTGAGGGCGGTGAAGCCCGCGATGGCGGCCGCGTGATAGCCGTAGCCGGCCAGCGAAGCGATTGGCCCCGTCTGGCCCATCAGGCAGGTGCTCACCATGATCACGCTGGGATTGGCCGCCCGGGCCTGCTCGTAACCGAGACCGAGGCGTGCGGCGGCGCCGGGTGTGAAGCTCTCGAGCACGACATCGGCCCAGCCGAGCAGTCGGGGCAGCACCTCGGCGGCGCGCTCGTGCTTGAGATCGAGGGCCAGGCCGCGCTTCGAGGTGTTGAACTCGCCGTAGAAATGCGAGCGATTCCAGCCGGGCTGATCGTCCTTGAAGGGGCCCGACGCGCGCAGCCCGTCGCCGCGGGTCTCGGACTCGATCCGGATCACGTCGGCGCCGTGATCGGCGAGGTATTTGGCGGAGATCGGACCGACGCCGATCCAGCTGAAATCCGCGACCTTCAGATCGGCGAGCGGAAGCGCGTGCTGCGCCGCCTCGGCACCGTCATGCACGCGACCGGCGTGCAGCACCGCTCGCGTGCGCGGTGCCTGGGCGAGCTCGGCCAGGATCTCATCCGTGTGCTCACCGAGTCGCGGCGCCGGTCGGCGGATCTCGAAGCGGAACACATTCGAGCGCGCGAAGGGACCGGGCGCCTTCACCCGGGCGCCGTTCGCGAGCTCCAGCTCGTGGAAGAACTCCCGGGTTCGCAGCTGCTCGAACTCCAGCAGGTCGTCGAGGGTCTGGACGGGCGCGATCGTCTGGCCGAGCTCGAGCCCGAGGGCGAAGAGCGCGCGCTTCGTGCGCGTCTGGAAGAAGCGATCGAAGACCGCGGAGAGCTCCTCGAAGGAGACGGCGAGCTCCCCGCGACCGAAGACGCGCAGGTCGTAGGTCGTCCAGTCCTCGCGCTCGCTGAATCCGTCGTCGAGGGTTCCCGCCTCCCGCATCGCCGGCTGGAGCGCGCGGAACATGCCACCGCTCGTGAGCGCGATCAGATGCCCGTCCTGGCAGGGGTGTGCCAGGTTCAATCCGACGGCACCGACCTGCAGCTGCGCGCCGGCGCGTTCGTAGTCCCGACCGTGGATCGCGTAGGCCTCGCTCGCGTTCAGCATCGTCCAGACCATGGCGGCCTGGGCGGAGACGTCGAGGAAGACCCCCCGGCCCGTCGTGCGCATACGGGCATGTCCGATGAGGGCGGCAATGGCGGCCTCGGCCCCCGCATGACGCCAGACCTGGGGCACACTGAGCCGCAGCGGCTCCCGGTCCGGTTCGCCCTGGAGTCCGACGGGACCGCCGAGGGCAGCGATCGTGAGGTCCGACGCGGGCTGGTCCGCCATCGGCCCGTCGCTGCCGAAGGGTGTCGTGCGGACGTGCACGATCGCGGGATTGATCCCGAGCAGGCGCTCGAAGCCGAATCCCGCCTCGTCGAGCAGGCTCGGCGGTCCCGAATCGAGCACGAAATCGGCCCCGCGCACCAGCTCGATGAACGCCTGCCGACCGGCCGGACTTTCGAGATCCAGCTCGATCGAGCGTTTGTTGCGATCGTAGGCCGCGAAGGCGAGGCTGCGCTCGGCGGGCGCAGCCCCGGCGTCGGGAAGGAAGGGTCCGACCCGTCGCGCGGCGCTGCCGCCGGGCGGCTCGACGCGCACGACGTCCGCGCCCAGGTCGCCGAGCATCATGCCGGCCAGCTGTCCGCGCACGTCCGTCAGGTCGAGGATCCGGTAGGGCGAGAGCAGGGTCATCGGGTCGATCCGTCCGAGAGGGGTCCGTGGTCGCGCGGCGACGCGCTCAGGTGTCCGCCCGGAAGACGCGCTTCGCGAAGCGCCAGCCGTCGGGGGTGCGGACGAGCTCGTCCTGATAGCGCCCGGTCACGATGACCTTGAAGCCGCCACCCGCGAGATAGCCGATCAGGAAGGCCGAGCCCGTGGCGCCCTCGGCGCTCTCGTCGAAGACGATGTTGCTGGCGTTGTGGCGCATGGCGGGCATCGCCTCGTGGGTCTTGTGGGCGAAGGTCATGATTGCCTCGTGTCCCGTCTGGACGCCCATGCCGCTGTCGAAGATGCCGTCGGCCACGAAGCAGCGGGCGAAGCCGTCGCCGTCTCCCGTGTCGATGGCCGTGTTGTATCGGGCGTAGAGCTGCAGCATCTCGATCGTGTCGTCGGCGGTCAGGGCCATGGTGTCCTCTCGTCGTTGGCGGTTCGTCGGTCGTTGGCGGTTCGTCGTCGGGGCCTGGGCGGTACGGCGGTCTGGATCCCGCTCCGGATCCCGAATCGGGCGCTGAAGACGCTGAAGACGGTATGGCAAGCCGTTCGCTGCGCAACCGCCATCGCGCTATACAACCGACGGGTTCGCAAGTCGAGGACGGGCGGATGGCGGTCGCGAGACCAGCGAAGCGGAAGCGAGAGACGCAGGGGGCCGGGGGGCCGCGATCGGCCGATCCGTCCGACGAGGCCTCCGCTCGGGTCGGTGTCGTGATGGGCTCGACTTCCGACTGGCCGACCCTCGCGCATGCGGCGGAGACCCTCGAATCGCTCGGGATCGTCTACGAGACCCGGGTCGTCTCGGCCCATCGGACTCCGGATCGACTCTTCGAGTACGCAGAGCAGGCCGCGGCGCGTGGACTGCGGGTGGTCATCGCGGGGGCGGGGGGCGCGGCCCATCTGCCGGGGATGCTGGCGGCCAAGACCTGGCTGCCGGTGCTGGGTGTGCCCGTGCAGAGCAGGGCGCTCCAGGGGATGGATTCGTTGCTCTCGATCGTGCAGATGCCGGCGGGCATCCCGGTCGGGACCCTGGCCATCGGACGCGCCGGAGCCGTCAACGCCGCGCTGCTGGCGGCGGCGATGCTGGCGACGACAGACGCGGACCTGCAGCGCCGGCTCGAGGCCTGGCGAGCCCGCCAGAGCGAGCTGGTTCCGGCGGCGCCGGATCCCGCCGCGCCGGTCGACGGCCAGGATTATTAGTCACTCGTTTGCTCGCTCTGCGAGGAGCGGGGCCGGGATGGATTCGGAGGGTCGGGACTCGATGAAGGTCGGTATTCTCGGTGGCGGGCAGCTCGGGCAGATGCTCGCTCGCGCCGCGAAGGATCTGGGCCTCGAGTCGCTCGCCCTCGACCCGGCGCCCGACGCCGTGGCGGCACGCTTCGCACGTCATCTGAGGGCGGAGTTCGACGACGCGGCCGCCCTCGAGGAGCTGGCGGCCTGCGACGTCGTCACCTACGAGTTCGAGAACGTGCCGTCGGCGAGCGTCGACCGCCTGGCGGATCGCGTACCGGTGCATCCGGCGCCGATCGCCCTGGCCACCGCCTGTGACCGCTGGCTCGAGAAGAGTCTCTTTCGTGAGCTCGGGATTCCCACCGCGGCGTTCCGGAACGTCGCCAGCGCTGCGGACCTCGAGCGTGCGGTGGGCGAGATCGGCCTGCCCGCGATCCTGAAGACGCGGCGCTTCGGCTACGACGGCAAGGGGCAGGCGGTGCTGCGATCGGAGGCCGACGTCGAGGCGGCATGGGCGAGGCTCGGGGAGCGCGGGCCCCTGCTGCTCGAGGAGTTCGTGCCCTTTGATCGGGAGCTCTCGGTGCTCGCCGTGCGGGGCCGCGACGGTCGGACACAGAGCTGGCCGCTCACCGAGAACCGCCATGTCGACGGTATCCTCCACATCTCCCGGGCGCCGGCCGCAGCGGTGTCCGCCGCGCTTTCCAGCCGGGCGCGGGGCTGGATGGATGCGTTGATGACGCGGCTCGACTACGTCGGCGTGCTGGTGGTCGAACTCTTCCAGGTCGGCGAGGAGCTGACCGCGAACGAGATGGCATGTCGCGTCCACAACTCCGGTCATTGGACGATCGAGGGTGCCGAGACCAGCCAGTTCGAGAATCATCTGCGCGCGATCGCAGGCCTGCCGCTCGGACCGACCGAGGCCGTCGGCTGCTCGGCGATGATCAACCTCATCGGCGTCGTTCCGGACCTGGGCGCGCTCGAGCGGGAACCCGGCGTCTTCGTGCATGTCTACGGCAAGTCGGCCGCGCCGGGACGCAAGCTCGGTCATGTCACCCTGACTGCGAAGGATCGGGAAGCCCTCGAGGCGAAGCTCCAGGGCGTTCTCGCGCGGATCGGCGCAAGCGAGTCGCGTCGGAACGAGGGGGCTGCTGCGGCAGTGGATCGGGTCGGCTCGGGACGCCGGGATACTGGCTGACGACCGTCGGCTGATGAGGGACGGTCGGGCGCCGACGGACGGTCGGGGCGCAAGGCACGTTCGGACTCGGGGCAGAGCTCGCGTGCATCGCGACCGAGGGGTTCATGAGATGGCCCCTAGACCTTCGGCATCGCGTCGGCCATCTCCCGGAGCTTGTTCTTGGCCACTTTGTCGAGGGTCGCGACCGGGAAGGATTCGACGAAGTAGACCGCGCGCGGGACCTTGAAGTCGGCGAGCTGCTTGCGGCAATGGGCGAGGATCTTCCCTGCGAAGGCATCGTCGTCCGAGGGCGCGTCGGGCGCCTTGATCACGAAGGCGACGGGCACCATGTCGAGCATCTCGTGGGACTTCGCGACGACTGCGACATCGGCGATGCCCCCGGCCTGCCGGCAACAATCTTCCACTTCCCGGGCCGAGACGTTCTCGCCTCCGACCTTCAGGGAGTCCTTGTCGCGATCGCAGTAGAAGAAATGACCGCCTGCCTCCAGGCGGACGAGGTCGCCGGTCCTGAACCAGCCATCCTCGGTGAAGCTCTTCGCGTTGGCCTCGGGGTTGTCGTAGTACTCGAGGAAGAGCTGGATGCCGCGCGTGCCGCGCACCCAGAGCTCGCCGATCTCGCCTTCATCGCAGATCCGGCCCCGTTCCACGTCCATCACCAGGAACTCGTAGCCCGGCGTGGGCCGACCCATGGTGCCCGTCGGAAAGGGCAGCCGCGGATCGCCGTGGATGGCGTGGATCACCGTCTCGGTCATGCCGTAGGCGGGCAGCACGCGCATCTTCAGCCAGGCCTCGAGCTCGGGCATGATCAGCCCGAAGACGCCGACGCGAACCCCGTGGTCCGGGACCGGCTGCCCGGCGACGGCCTTGAAGACGAAGGGAATCAGCGAGAGATGGGTGACGCCATGCTTCCCGATGATCTCCCGCCGGGCGGCCGCGTCGCCGTGCCGGCCGGACTCCGGATCGC
>CAYWGW010000078.1:0-15947 GCA_964457385.1 uncultured Spirochaetaceae bacterium | reverse complement strand
GCTCTTCGGCTCCGAAGTCGAGACGACGATCAAGCCCTGGCAAGGAGGGGTGCTCGCCGCCAAGTTCGCCTGGCTGGAGGGAGAGTTCCTGGAGTTCAGTCGATCCCAGTTCGTCAGGCGTCCGGATCCCAACGACCCCACTCGGAGCATCACGACCCAGGTGGATCTGGATTCTTCGGGCAATCGGCTGCTGAACGCACCCCGGTTCACGGTCAGCCTCTCCCTCCAGCAGACCATCCCACTCGGCCGCTACGGCAGCCTCACTCCGCGTTGGGACGGAGTCTGGAAAGACGACACGTTCTTCGATCCGTCGGAGGGCGTTGGCCTACCAAATCGGGACAACTTGACATTCCTGCCGAACAAGACCATCGGTCAGGACGCATTCTGGCTCCACAACCTGTTGCTGACCTATCGGAGCCCGGAGGGGACGATCATGGTGACGGGCTGGGTTCGGAACCTGACCAACGAGGTCTACAAGGTCTTCTCGGCGGACGTCACCACCTTTCAGAACGTGGTGATCAACTTCGTCGGCGAGCCGCGCACCTACGGACTGAGCGTGGCGCTCACCTTCTGATCCCCCTGGTCCCTACTCGATCTGGTAGCCCAGGGCGCGGAGCTGGTTCAGCTCGAGCTCGTTGATGTCACGACGGGGCGACTCGCCCCAGGGCGGCTCTTCCGCCAGTCGCTCCTCGACGAGGGCGCGCAGGCGGGCCACGTCCTCGGGCCGCTCCTCGGCCAGGTTCTCGAGCTCTGCGGGGTCGACCGAGGCGTCGAAGAGCTCTTCGAGGATCTCGCCTCCTTCCACGAGCGGGGCGGAGCGGAGATAGCGGAGGCCGCCCTCGGTCACGGCGACCAGGTCGCGGGGCTTCCGGTCCCGATGCCCCCAGGTCCCGTCGAGATGCGCAAATCCGGTCTCATGGGGGTTCGCGTCCGCGGCTTCGGGATCGTTCGCCTCTCCCCGGGCCGCCGCCAGGATCTCGGGCCGTCTCGAGCGGCCGTCGACGTCCTCGGGAACCTCGAGTCCGAGCAGGTCGAGGAGCGTCGGCCAGACGTCCACGTTCTGGGTCCGGGTCTCCACGACGGCGCCGGATTCCAGACGGAACGGAAAGGATAGGATGAAGGGGACCTCCGTCGTCTCGCGGTAGACGGCCCGTGCGTGGCCTTCGAGCCCGCGCTCGCGGAAGGCCTCGCCGTGATCCGACGTGAAGACGACCAGGGTGTCGTCGTCGAGCTCCCACTCTGCCAGGTAGGCCAGCAGCGTCTCGATCGTGCCGTCGGTCCAGCGGATGGAGCTGTCGTATTTGTCGATGTACCGACCGCCGAAGATCGCGGACTCCTCGTCGTAGAGATACTCGTGCACGTCCATCAAGTGGAGATAGAGGAACCAGGGCTGCTCCGAACGTCGATTGAGACGCAGGAACTCGATGGCCGCCGCGATCGTATCCTCGTCGGTGCCGACGACGCCGATCGTTGGATTCTCGGCGCGTACCGACGGATTCGGCTTCCGCAGGGCCGGCCGGCTGTAGACCTCGAAGCCCTGCTCGAAGCCGAAGGTGGGAGCGACCCAGCCGTTGCGGTAGAGGCCGATCGTGCGGAACCCGGCGTCCTGGAGACGCTCCGCGGCGGATCTGGCCTCTTCGGGCAGGATATGATCGAAGCGGGTCACGCCCGCTCTCGGCGGATGGAGGCTCGTCCAGAGCGAGGCCATCGAAGCCTTCGTCCAGGATGATTGAGACAGATGTTTCGCGAAGCGGAGCCCGGAGCCCGCCAGGCGATCGATCGTCGGACTCGTGTCCCGGGGATGGCCGTAGGCTCCCAGTCGATCGGCGCGCAACGTGTCGATCAGGATGAAGAGCACGTTCAGGTCGTCGCGATCCTGCAGAGCCGCGATATCTTCCGCCGAGCCGAGCGGTCGTCGATCCTCGATCCCGCCGGCGAGGTCGAGGCTCATGAAGGCCATCCAGGCCAGGATCGCTCCGGCCGCCAGCCACCACGGCCAGCGCTTCTCGAGAAAGGACTTTGTCGGCATGCAGAACAACATAGCCCGGATCCGCTTCCGTCCAGCGTGGCGAGGGGGCCCGTCGTCGGCAGTCGTCGCTCTCCTTCTCGCGCTCGTCTTCGGACTCGCTCCTCTCTCCGCCTGTGATCGGGGTGATCCGCTGGTGGAGGCGCGCAGCCTGCTCCGGCGAGGGCAGACCCTCGAGAGTCTGGAGATCCTGCGCGAGCTGATCGACGAGGGCCGACAGGATCCCGAGCTGCTCTTCGTCTACGGCAGCGCCCTGATGGAGTCGGGTCAGCCGAGCCTGGCCGAGTGGCCGCTGCGAGAGGCGATGCGCGACGACGACTGGTTCGAGCGGGCTGCGATGCAGCTCGCGCACAGCGCGATCGCCGGTGGCAACATGGACAACGCGGGCGAGCTGCTGGGGCGTGTGCTCGAACGGAATCCGGAGAACCTGGAGGCCCGGATGCTGCTCGCGAACGCGTACGCGCGCTCGCCGAGACATTTCACCCTGGCCCTCGAAGAGGTCGACCGCATCCTCGAGCGCCGGCCCGACGAGCTCCAGGCCTTCCAGCCCCGGATCCTGGCCCATCTGGGGCTGAACCAGCCGGAGGAAGCCGACGCGGCGCTGGCGGAGCTCGGCGAACGCATCGAGCAGGGAGCGGGCGACGAGGCGATGCGCGGCTGGTACTGCGCCACGATGGCGATCTTCGCGAACGACAAGGGAGACGAGGCGCTCGCGCGGGAGCGCTGGGCGGACTGCAACGAACGCTTCCCGGCCCATCCGAACGTGGTGGTCCGATCGGTGGAGTTCTACGACGAGCATCGCGAGTTCGAGCGAGCGCTGGAAATCGCGCGCGCGGCCTTCGAGATCGATCCGTCGCCGGAGCTCGGCTTCCGCAATCTGGTCAGCCGACATCTCCAGGCCCTCGGCCGGCGTGACGAGGCCGAGGCGTTGCTGCGGGAGGGGACGGAGGTCGAGGGGCAGGACGCCCGGGCCCAGGCCTGGCTCGCGCTCTCGGAGCACTACGAGCAGGTCGGGAGCTACGCGGCCGCGGCGGACGCCGTCGTGCAGGCGCTCGAGATCCTGCGCGGACGTCATGGCCCGCAGCCGGCCCTGCTCTTCTCCCTCGCCGATCTGCTGATCCTCGCCGGTGAAGACGAGCGAGCCCTCGCACTCACGGACGAGATGACCGTGGCCGCGCATCGAGCGCTGGTGCTGGGGCGCGTCGCGCAGAATCGAGGTCGTCATGCGGAGGCGCTCGAGCAGTACGACGAGGCCACGCGACTTTGGCCGGACAATCCCTATGCGCTCTACCACGCGGGTCGCGCTGCGCTCGCTCTCGGAGAGGTCGATGCCGCGCTGGAACGCTTTCGAAGCTCGGCACGGGTCTCCCTCAGTGCGACCGACGCCGTCCATCAAACGGCTCGCATCCTGTCGGCGGAGGGAAGCTGGCGGTCGGCCCACGAGCTCCTGGGCCAGGCCCAGAACGAGCTGAGCACGGAGGCCGAGCTGCTGCAGATCGAGCTGGTGGGTCGGCTCCAGGGTCCGGAGGCGGCCTGGAAGGCGGCGGGGCGCTTCTCGTCCCGTCATCCCGCCTACATGGGTGAGGCCGTCGCTCGGGTGGTCGATCTCGTCGGTCGCGTCCAGGGGGCGGAGGCGGCCTGGACCCGCATCGCTCCCGTGGTCGACGATGCGATCAGGCCGCGCCAGCGCGTCGCCGTGCTGGACGCGGCGCTCCGTTGGGCTCCGGCCGACGAGCGAGAGCGGGTCGCCGACGCGATCGCGGAGCTGGTCGTGGGGAGTCCCGAGCTGGCCCAGGTCCGGGCGCTCGATGCGCGACTGCGCGAGCAGACCGGCGACCGCGAGGGTGCCATCGCACGCTACCGGGAGGCACTCGAGCGGCAGCCCGACCAGCCGGAGGCGCTGCTGGGGCTCGCTCGCTTGCTGGCGGATCGGGAGCCCGGGGAGAGTCGGGTGCTGCTCGAGCGGGCGCTCGCGGGTGACTCGCTCGACGCCGACGCCTTCCTCGGTGTGCTGCGTCGACTCGAGCTCGACGACGGAAGCGAGCGGATCGAGCTGCTGGGACGGGCGTTGCAGGTCGAGCCCACGAGTGGGGCGTTGGCTCTGGAGCTGGCGACGCGGCTCGAGGAGCGCGATGAGGCCGATCCGCGCATCCTCCAGCTGGCCCGACGGGCCGTTCGATTCCGGGCAGGCGAGGAGGCCGAGCTGCTGCTGTCCCGGGCTCGTGGGAAGTCGGAGCCCCAAGGGGGATGACCGACCCTGGTCCTTCCCGTCCCTTCGACTGACAGTCAGTCGAAAATCTCCCATTTTTTTGTCTGCTCGTAGTAGGGTGGATCTGGGCGGCCGTCCGGAGTGGTCTTCGTGATGCAACGGCGCCGGAAACCATGGAGCTAAGGAGAGATCTCGATGAAAAATCGATTCCAGGTACTAGCGACGCTCATGTTAGGGCTCGCCGGGATGCTGGCCTACGCGGGCAGCGCGTCGGCCGCGCCGGGAGATCCGTGCGTCGGGACGACGTGTGGTCTGGGCGGACAGCAGCGAGCACAGATCGGTGTGGGGCTTCCGATCCCGATCACGACCTTGCCGGCCCAGACGGGTCTGATCACCTCCCATCCGGGCGCGATCGCAGCGACGCCGAATGCGACGATCATGCAGACGACCGGTCCTGCGCCGCGCAAGCTGACGCTGGCGACGGGTCGGTTCGCCTACGATGAGCCGCCGTTCCAGATCGGCGTGTTCCAAGCGAATAACGCCGTCTTCGCAGTCTCGACGAACCTCTCGGTGCAGAATCCGCGTAGCGTCGGGGTGCTGTCCGCAGGTGGACGTCCGGGACCGGCGATCGTGAGCTGGTGCGCCGGCTCCCCGCCACCGACGGGCACGTTCAACCCCGGTTGTCTCGGACCGAACACCACGTTCAGCCTGGGACAGCCCGCGACGAACGGCTTCGTGCGCTACGAGGCCACGCGCAACCAGTTCGGTGGTATCGCCTCCGGCCAGACCGTGGGGACCGCGCAGGTCTTCTTCAACGCTGGGGGTCTGACTTCCGCCCAGCTGCCGTGTAACGGCGGCCCCGGCTGCCTCGTCGCGATCTCCCAGGCGACGCCCGGCACCGCGGCGGTCTTCGGTCAGAACTTCGGGGCGACCGTGATGAATCCCCCCGACCTGAACCCGACGGGCTTCCGAACGGCCGTGATCCAGGCGAACGGATCGCTCGTCCTCGGGAATCCGGTTCCGGCGGCGGCGTTCCCGACGCCGGTGGACGTGGACGGCAACGGCTTCCAGGACTTCCTCGGACAGGGAGCGACCAGCTGGGGCTTCCCGCTCACGACCGGTCAGCTGGAGATCCGGGTGACGGCTGCGCTCGGAGATGACGAGATCTTCATCCGGACGGGCGTCGACGGTCGCAATGCGAACGGATCGGGCATCGTGACCCTGGTCTCGGGGACCGTGTCGAACCGAACGCTGAGCGGCCCCAACGGCAACCGCGGATGGGTCACACTCAAGATCCCGGAACCGGGCGTGCTGGCGGCGGGCTCCTCGGCGCTGCTGATGCTGGCCGGCTGCCACTGGCTGACTCGACGCCGACAGGGCTAGAGCGAGACGGCTGGCTCGGGAGCCGGGTGATCGGATAGCCGATCGTCGCACGGCAAGGATCCCGGCGGCCGGATCACGGACCGCGCACAGAAGCGGAATGCGCTGAGCGTGGGACGACGAAAAAGATTGGCCCCCATGTCCTCGTGACGTGGGGGCCAATCTCGTTCTGGAACGCGTGTTCGGGCAAGGGTCACGATCATGGCGTCTTGGGCGCGGTGCCGGGGGGGCGGGCGGCGCCAGGCATACTGTGCCGGGTCGGCCGCATGTCGGGAAAGTCGCTGGAGGTGCCCGCTGCGCCGAGTCAGCGCGGAGCTTCGGGGCGCCGAACTCCCGAGACCAGTCGCGCTCGCCGCCGCTCAGCCGTAACCCACGTCCGGGTAGAGCAACGAGACGACGAAGAGCAGGCAGGGCCGGTAGATCTCGCCGAAGAAATGCCAGGCCAGCAGGATTCCGACCCAGCCGAACATCGGGCGCCGCAGGAACCCTTGATAGGCATCGTTCCAGCGAGCGGGCAGCAGGAGCGGCAGCGCGCTGGCGCCGTCGAAGGGCGGCAGCGGCAGCATGTTCAGGAGGAAGAGGATCAGGTTGAGGGAGAGCACGGCGCTCAGGCCCTGGGCCCACAGCGCGTCCACCCCGCTTCCGTCGGCCGTCGCGACGGCGAGCTGGCTGAAGAGGATCCGATCGGGGGCCTCGAGCTGGCCGAGCCCCAGACCCAGCCGGATCAGCGCGACCGCGCCCAGCATCAGCGCCAGGTTGGCGGCGGGGCCGGCCAGCGCCATCCAGGCGGCTCGGCGTGGATGGCGAGCGGCCCAGGCGGGGTCGAAGGGCGTGCTGGCGAAGCCGAAGGGAAAGCCCGAGATCGAAACGCTGACGAGCGGCAGCAGCACCATGCCGACGGGCTCGCGCCGGATATGGGGTCGCGGGTCGAGGGAGACCTGGCCCCCCTGATAGGCGGTGGGATCACCGCCCCGCATCGCCGCCCAGGCGTGGGCGGCCTCGTGCAGGGTGACGGAGACGAGGAAGACGAGGTAGAGCCCGAGGGCCAGAAGGGGATCGTTCAAGGGCGATTCTCGATCAGCTGCGGCGCCCCCGCGGCCCGGGTCTCCAGGATCGCGAGGTTGCCGCCGGCCGCCCCGAATGTGTCGTCGAGCTCCACCGCGCGAGCGTAGGCCGTCCGCGCCGCATCGACCTCTCCGAGTCGCGAGAACGCGAGTCCGAGATTGTTCCAGGCCCGAGCGAGCTCGGGCTGGATCCGGATCGCCAGCCGGAAGCCCTCGGCGGCGGCCCGCCAATCAGCCGTCTCCGCGTCGGGCTCCGCCGCCAGGATCCGCTCGGCCGCGATGTTGTTGATGAGATGGGCGTAGGCGGTCAGATCGTCGATCACCTTCAGCTGATAGCCCTCGTCGACGAGGCCCGTGAAGTCGACGACGCGGCGGACGGTCTGGCCCGCGATCACGACGACGATATGGTCGATCACGACCCGGATGTCCCCCATCTCCTCGGTCTGGGGCACGGTGGTCCGAGCCTCGGCGTAGTAGACCGGCCAACCGAGTCCCCGGCCGGCTCCCACCAGCACGGACGCCAGCGAAAGACAGTTGCCGCGGCCCAGCTCCAGGGTCTTGGCAGCCGTGGCAGACGCTCGCCAGTCGTAGATCAGCCCGATCCCCTCCGGCTCCTGCTTCATCAGGGTGTCGACGAGGGCCTCGACGCGCGCGGGACCGAGGGGGCGCCGCTCGATCATGCGGCGGGCGCGTTTCACGAGGGCTTCAGGCACGACGAAGGGCACCGTCACCAGGGGCTCGGGAAGGTCCGGGATGCGTTCACGCAGGACGCTGCGAAACTCCTCGGGCTCGTAGTCGAAGCGGGGGCGATCGTTGGTCGCACATCCGAGCCCGATTTCGCCGAGCAGCCCGAGTGCCAGCAGGACGAGCGGGAGCGGCCATGAAAGCGGGACACGCGAGCCCGACCGCCATGACCCCGACCGGCCCGGGATCGTCTCGTCACGAGGATCCAAGCCTGGCTTCATGCCTCGATTCTACTCCTGGAAGCCGCTCGCCACCCCACGATCTTTTCGCAGCGCCGACCACTTCGATCGAGCCCCGACGTCCTGCCGTCTCGGGGAGGAAACGGGGAAAAGGGCCGGCCGGAGAGGCGCCGCCTACCCGCTCGCCGCCTCCAGCAGGGCCTGGGCCGCCTCCCGGTAGGGACCCCAGGTCGTCCGCGAGAGCAGATCCTCGGCGCGCAGCCGGACCGCCGTCTGGCGCCCCTGCTGGAGCTCCAGTCGGATCGCGACGAGCTCGATCTCGAGTGCGTGGGGACGCAGCTGCCGCGCTGCCTCGAGCTGCCGGGCCACCTCCTCGAAGGGCTCACCCCGCTCGATGGCCACCCGGGCCAGATCGAGATGGGCCTGGGCGCTCGTCGGGTCGAGGGCCAGGCTCTCGTGCAGCCAGCGGGCGGCCTCGGCCAGCCGCCGCGCGGACTCCTCGGGGTCGCTCGTCTCCTGCGCACCTTCGAGGTAGCTGCGACCCGCCCGCCTCAGCACCCGGGCGTCCCGGGCCCCGCTCGCCTGGATTCCGCGGATCGCGCGGATCGCGTTGTGCTCGGCGTAGGCGAAGTCCTCGGTGGTCGCGAGGGCCGCGGCCAGACCGGCGCGGGCCTGGACGGCGGTCGGGTCCGCCCCGAGGGCCTGATCGAATTGGGTCACCGCGAGTGCCGGTCGACCGAGCGCGAGGGCGAGGTCCCCTAGCCAGGTGGCGGCCTCGGGGAAGGACACGGGCTCGAGGACGAGCGCCTCGAGGTTCCAATCCTGCTCTCGCAGGACGCGTAGCGCGAAGTCCTTCTCCTCGAAGTGGCGGCGGGTCCGCTCACCCCACTCCGCGCCGGTCCCCGCTCCTTCGCCTTCCAGCAGGTCGCGCACGACCAGCCCCGGGTACATCCCGGCCCGCGCGTCCCAGTCCCGCCAGAAGGCGCCCGGAAACGATTGCGCTCCGCGAGCCGTGGCGGCATCGAACATCAGCGTATGAACGAGCGCCCAGGCGTGGGCACGAAAGACCTCCCGACCGCGATCCGAGACCCTGGAGAGATCCGTTTCCTGGAGCACCGAGCCGAGGTCGCCTCGCTTCCAATCCTGGATCTCCGCGTAGTGGCTGTCGACCAGGGCGCCGAGCCAGATCCCGCCCTTCTCGATCGTGGAGGCCGCGGCCACCTGGGCGAGCCCCTCCTCGAGCCAGAGCGGCAGGCGTTCCCGGGAGCGGCTGCGGACGAGCTGTCGGGCGTAGTCGGTCTTCAGGGTCCAGGATGCGCGCTCGTCCCAACCTCCGGGCACGCGAAAGACGATCGTCCCCTGGTCGATGCCCGGGACGTACATCGACGCCTGCCCGTCGACGGCGAAGGGGCGTCCGGGCACGCGATCGTCGAAGGCGAGGACGCGCGTGCGTGGGAACCAGTCGGGACTCCGGTCGAGGCCCAGCGCCGCCAGCACGCCGGCGTGGAAGAGCTGGAGCTCGCGCGCGAGCTCCCGGGTTGGCTGATCACCGAAGGCGCTGAGGATCTCGAAGTCCCGGGTCTCCACGCGCCAGAAATCCTGTGCCGCGGGCCGGATCGCGCTGGCGCAGGCGAGCACGCCGCCACCAGCGCCGACGAGAACCGCCGCGCACACGACGACCCAGGCCCAGGCCCGCGCGCCCACGGGCCGCCTTCCCGGGCGCTCCAGCTCCGAACCTGGCCGGGCACTCCGACCTCGAGCGTCGATCACGACGTCCTGCATGGTCCTCCGCCGTCCTCCCCGCGGCCCTCCCGCCGCCCTTCTGTCGGGTCGGCTGGCCGTGCTCGCCTTCCGCCGGGCCGCGGCGGCCGGTCTCCCGGAAGAGCGTAGGACATCCTTTCTCGGGCTCCCTCAGGATCGCCCGAAGCCCGCGCTCGAGACCGGGATGCGCCGGATCAGCCGCTGCCAACGCAGGCGCCAGACCATCGCCAGCGCCTCGGTGGCGATGCCGAGGCTCATCTTGGAGGTGCCCTGCTTGCGATCGGCAAAGATGATCGGGATCTCCTCGATGCGGGCGCCGAGGGACCAGGCGCGATAGGTCATCTCGATCTGGAATCCGTAGCCGTTCGAACGGACGGCGTCGAGATCGATTGCCTCGAGGATCTCGCGTCGCCAGCATTTGAAGCCGCCGGTGGCGTCCTCCACCGGCATGCCGCCGAGCACCGTGCGGGCGTAGAGGTTGCCGAAGTAGCTGAGCATCAGACGCCCCATCGGCCAGTTCACGACCGTGATGCCATCGACATAACGCGATCCGAGCACCAGGTCGTACTCCTCCGAGAGCTCGAAGAAGCCGGGCAGCGAGTCGGGGGGATGGGAAAAGTCCGCGTCCATCTGCACGATCCGATCGGCGCCGAGCTCGAGGGCGCGACGGAATCCGTCGCGGTAGGCGGGGCCGATGCCCTGCTTGCCCGGGCGGTGGAGCACGTGGACCCGCGGCTCGGCACGCGCCAGCTCGTCGGCGATCCGACCCGTGCCGTCCGGCGAGTCGTCGTCGACGACCAGCACCTCGACCTCGGCGTCGACACCGAGCACGGCCGCCACGATGGCTTCGAGATTCTCTTTCTCGTCGTAGGTCGGGATCACGACGATCTTCCTCGGATTCTCCGTCAGCATCCGAGCCACCTCGCCGAATGTCGGCCCAGCAGCCGCCTGCCGGCGACCACCAGCAACGACGCCGCCAGCAGCGGCAGGATGAACTTCACGAGCACGGCCAGCTCCGGGGTCCAGGTTCTCGCCCACGGCGTCAGCCAGGTGGCGAAGGGAAAGTGGTAGAGGAATAGCGTATAGGTGGCGGGTCCGAGGAAGGCGGCTCCCGGGAACCGATGGCCGCGGCTGCTGGCGGACCAGACGAGCCCCACGCTGGCGAAGGCGCAGATCGTGCGCAGCGCCGCCCCCCCGCGACCGAAGGATCCCGGCACGAGGGCGCAGATCGCGACGTAGGTGAGGAGCGACGCGGTGAAGGCGAAGATCCAGGTCGCGCCCGGCCGCCACGGCTCGCCGTCCGGCCGGCCGTGCCCGCGGCCCGCCATGAGCGGCCCGGCGAGCAGATGGCCCGCCAGGAAGTAGTGGAAAAAGACGAGCGGATTGCGCGAGTGCCAGAAGAAGTCGAGCGAGGCCTGCATGAAGGGGTCGTAGACCTGGTAGCCATGCCAGAGCAGGAGGCCGCTGAAGAGGGCCCATTGGCCCATCCGCGGTAGTCGCGACACCGGCCAGAGCAGCAGCAGACACGCCAGCTGGACGAAGACGTAGTAGTAGATCGGCAGCACCGATCCGGTCATCAGCATCCATCCCAGGCCGACCTCGCCTTCCCAGGGATGAGCGCTGCCGATCGACCACCAGAAGAGCGACGCCACCAGATACGGAGGCAGCAGGCGTTGCAGGCGCCGGCCGAGATCGGTCCCACTCATCGCCTCGCCGTGCTGGCTCAGGAATCCGGACACCATCAGAAAGGCGGGCACGTGGAACTGGACCAGCCAGTCGCCCAGGGCTTCCCAGGTGGTCTGCGACTCCCAGAACGGCGGAAGCGCATGTTGCAGGACGACGGCGAGGATGGCGGCGGTCTTGATGTCGTCGAGCACGGCCAGCCGTCCCGCCGCGAGAGGCACGGGCGCCGCGCTATCCGAACCGTCGTTCGAGCTGACCATCGTCCCTCGGCTCTCGTCTCGTCTCGTCTCGTCTCGTCTCTCGTCTCGACCGGGCGTTCGAGAAGGCGCTGAGCATACAGGGCGCGGGCGCGAGATCCATCGACGCGACGGAGAGGATGGCTCGATCCCCGCCGAACCCGAGGGGGGGGGCGACCATGAGGCCGGGCTCGGGCTGCCGATGCCGGCTCCGCCTTGCTTGATCCGCTGCGTCGCATTCCGGACACTCTGGGCCATGTCGTCCCAGGAGAAGGTGGTCGTCGTGATGCCGGCCTACAAGGCCGCCCGCACGCTCGAGCAGTGTTATGCAGACATTCCGCGAGAGTTCGTCGATGAGGTGATCGTGGTCGACGACAAGAGTCCGGACGGGACGCCCGAGGTGGCCCGTCGGCTGCCCGTGACCGTGATCGAGCATCCGGAGAATCGGGGCTACGGCGGGAACCAGAAGACCTGCTACCGGGCGGCGCTCGAGCGGGGCGCCGACTACGTGATCATGCTCCATGCGGACGACCAATACGACGCGCGCATGATCCCCACCGCCGTCGGCATCCTGAAGCTCGGAGTCTGCGACGTGGTGCTCGGCAATCGCATCCGCACCCGGCGCGAGGCTCTCGACGGCGGCATGCCGGTCCTGAAGTACTTCGCGAATCGGGGGCTCACGATCCTCGAGAACCTGCTCTCCGGCCAGAACCTCGGCGAGTGGCACTCGGGCTTCCGCGCCTACTCCCGGCGCGTGCTGGAGGTGGTGCCCTTCGAGCGCAACTCCGACGACTTCGTCTTCGACTCCCAGTTCCTCGTGCAATGCGTCCACCACGGCTTCAAGCTCGGCGACGTGCCCGTTCCGGTGCGCTACTTCGACGAGGCGTCGAGCATCGACCTCAGGCGCTCGACCGTCTACGCGGCCCTGACCCTTCGGACCTTCCTCCAATGGACTCTGCATCGGCTCGGGGTTCGGAACCCTCTCTTCGAGCCGAGAACGGATCCCCCCGTCGCCCGCGAGGACGAATCCGTCCCGAATGGCTGATCCAATGAAGAACGGGATCGTGGATCCGGACGAGGAGGGGGGGTCGAGCACGGCCGCAGCGCGCGCCTGGGCCCCCTGGCTGGTGCTCGGTCTGCTCGTCGTGGCGGCCTCGATGCTGCGAGCGACCCTGCTCGAGGTTCCGCTCGAGCGCGACGAGGGCGAATACGCCTACTTCGGCCAGCTGCTGCTGCATGGCATTCCGCCCTGGGAGCGCGCCTACAACATGAAGCTGCCCGGCATCTACGTCGCCTACGCGGGGGTGCTGGCGGTCTTCGGGCAGACGACGGCGGGCGTTCACGCTGGCCTTGCGGTGGTGTCGGCGATCTCCGCCGTCCTGATGTTCGTTCTGGTGCGGCGCCTGATCGATCCGTCGACGGGCCTGGCGGCGGCGGGCTTCCTGCTTCTTCTCGAGCTGGGCGAGCCGGTCCAGGGACTCTTCGCGAACGCGGAGCATTTCGTGCTTCCGTGGGCGCTGCTGGGTCTCTGGCTGATCGCGCGAGCGACGGATCCCGACACCGATCGAATCCCCAGCGGCGCGCGCACGCGGGATCGGCTGCTGGCCGGACTGGCCCTGGGCATGGCGTTCCTGACGAAGCAGCACGGCGCGTTCTTCGCGCTGGCGGGCGGGGTCACGGTCGTGCTGCACGCCTGGCGCGGGCCGGATGCCAGATGGAGTCCCGCGAACCGGGGGCGCGACGGGCTGCTGGACGCCGCGAGGCGGATCCTGGTCCAGGGTGCGGGCTACTCGCTCGCAGCCTTGCTCCCCTTCGCCCTCGCCTGCGTCGCCCTGGCGATCGCCGGCGTCTTCCCGCGCTTCTGGTTCTGGACCTTCACCTACGCGCGCGTCTACGCCGGCCAATCCTCGCTCGCCGAAGGCTGGCCGAAGCTGGCCGGACGCATGGGCGACGTCCTGGCGGCGGCGCCGATCGTGGCCGGACTGGCGGCGGTCGGTCTCGGGGCACTCTTCCTCTGGCCGCGGGCGCGACGGCGTCTCGATTGGATGCTTCCCTTCGTCCTGCTCTCTCCGCTGGCCGTGGCGCCGGGCTTTCTCTTCCGTCCGCATTACTTCGTTCTGCTGCTGCCCGCGATGGCGCTGTTGGCGGGGCTGGGCGTCGGGGGCCTGGCGGAGGCGATCCGGCGCGTGACGCCGCCGGGTCTCGGGCCGGGCTTCGCCGGGCGTCTCGGCGCGGCGGTCGCAGGGCTGATCGTGGTGGTCGCACTGGCGCAGGGTCTCTACCGGCAGCGCGTCGTGCTCTTCGAGCTCACGCCGACCGAGATCGCCCGCCGACACTACGGGCCGAACCCCTTCCCCGAGTCCGAGGCCATCGCCGAGTGGATCCGGCGCGATACGCGTCCCGAGGATACGATCGTCGTGCTGGGCTCCGAGCCGCAGATCTACTTCCATGCACGGCGGCTGGCGGCGACGGGCTACGTCTACACCTACGGCCCGATGGAGCCACACGTCTACGCGGGGGCGATGCAACGAGAGATGATCCGGGAGATTACGGCTTCGGCTCCGGCTTATGCCGTGTGGATGAACTGCACCTTCTCCTGGATGGCGCGACGTCACTCTCCCAGACTGATCCTGCGCTGGGCGCGCCGCTATCTGGCCGACCACGAGTTCGTGGCACGCTTCGAGATCAGCCCGGCAGGATCGCGTCTGCGGCTCGCCGAGGAGTGGAACGGGGGCGCTCCGGCGGTGCGTCTCGATCCCGATCCCAGCCGATGCATTGCGGATCTCTATCGTCCCCGTCGCCGAGCCGAAGGAGGCCTGCCATGAAGGGCCCGTCCACCACCCGCCCGCGATCCCGCCCGCGGTCCCGATCGACGTCCCAACCCGAGCGGCCGCTTTCCGAGCCGGTGCCGACGGGCCTCCTCGTGATGCTGGCCGTCGGGATGGCGGCCCTCGGATTCGGCCTGCAATCGTCGGCGCTCTCCTTCGGATTCGTGAACTGGGACGACTGGGACTACGTGGTCTTCAACCCGATGTTGAGCGAGCTCGACCTGGAATTCCTGAAGGCCGCCTTCACGCGCTTCGTGCTCGGAAACTGGCATCCCGTCACGATGATCTCCTACGGCCTCGATCGGGCGCTCTGGGGCGAGGGTGCTTCCGGCTTCCACGCGACCAACCTGCTGCTGCACGCGGCCAACTCCGCACTCGTGACGTTGCTGGCCTGGATGCTCTTCCGGCGGACGGCGGGCGCCGATCGGGGCAGCCTCTTCGGGGCGGCGGTGGTGGCGGGGATCTTCGCGGCCCATCCGCTCCACGTCGAGTCGGTCGCCTGGATCAGCGAGCGAAAGGACGTGCTCTACGGCTTCTTCTGGCTGGCGAGCCTGCTCGCCTGGCTCGCCTACGTGGCACCGGCGGCCGCGCCGGAGACGGATCTGGCCGCGGACACGGCCTCGCTCGAGGCCCGACGACGGCGGCGGCGATTGGCCTACGTGCTGGCGCTCGTCGCCTTCGCACTCTCGCTGATGTCGAAGCCGATGGCGGTGACGCTGCCGGTGGTGCTGCTGTTGCTCGACGCCTATCCGCTCCGCCGGCTCGGCGAGGGTTGGCCGGGGCTGTGGCGCGTCGGGCTCGAGAAGCTTCCCTTCTTCGCGATTGCCCTGGCGGCCGGGATCGTGACGCTGGTGGCGCAGGACGAGGCGGGCGCGATCGGCTTCGTCGAGCTCCCGCTGGTCTCGCGGCTCTGGCTGGCGGTTCGAGCATTGGGCTTCTACCTGGTGAAGTTCTTCGCGCCCTTCGGCCTCGTGCCCTTCTACGCGCTGAGCGACGACATCTCCTTGAGCCACTGGCCCTATTGGAGCGCGCTTCTGTTGATCGTCGTCCTGACGGCCGGGGCAGTTCTCGCACGCCGCCGCGCACCGGTGGTCGCCGCGGGGCTGGCCTTCTACCTCGTCACGCTGCTGCCCGTGCTCGGCCTGCTGCAATTCGGGGATCAGAGCGCCGCCGATCGCTACACCTATCTGCCCCTGCTCGGCCCCGCCTTCATCCTCGGCGCAGGCGCGCTCTGGGCCTGGCGCTCAGGCCAGCGTGCGCGCGTCGTCGCGGTGAGCGGTGCGATCGCCTTCCTGCTCTTCCTGGGCTGGCGGACCACCGACCAGGTCCGGGTCTGGCGGGACTCGGTCTCGCTCTGGTCCCGGGTGGTCGAGGCCTATCCGGAGTCGACGACGGGCCACTACAACCTCGGCCATGGCTTGTGGATGGCGGGGGAACCCGCACGGGCCGAGGCCGCATGGAAGCGGGTGCTCGAGATCGATCCCGACCACGCGCGGGCGCTGTATGAGCTCGGCACCTCGGCCGGTCGCGCGGGGCGCTACGCGGAGGCCGAACGTTATTTGAGGGCGGCCGTGCGCGCCAAGCCGGATGATCCCAAGGCGCTCGTGACCCTGGCCATGGTGCTCGACGAGCGGGGCGACTGGCCGGCTGCGGCCCACTACTACCGGACCTTCCTCTCCTTGGGAGCGGACCTGGGCGGGTCGTACCGCGAGCATGCCAGGACGAGGTTGGCGGAGGGGCCGCTCGGGGGTCGGCGTTGAGGATCGTCATCGATCGGGTCAAGGGTCGGCGCGAGTTGCGGGTAAGTCGTCCTGAGCTTCGTCGCGGGCTGCCAGGC
>CAYWGW010000077.1:0-16052 GCA_964457385.1 uncultured Spirochaetaceae bacterium | reverse complement strand
CCGCGGCGGATCGACCTGGCGACCCGGATCGAGGTCGGGGGCAACCCGATCGGGACCGTCTTCGTGCGATCGGATACCCGGGAGGTTCAGCAGTTCCTGGCGACCTCGGTGGGCATCGTGGCGGGGGTTCTGGTGATCGCGCTCTCCCTGTGCTGGTACGGTGCGTCCCGACTTCGGGCCCAGATCGCGGCACCACTGGAGCTGTTGGTCGAAGGATCGGCGGCGATGGCCGAGGGCGATCTCTCGACCCAGGTCGTCGTCCAGAGCGATGACGAGATGGGCGGGCTGGCGCGGGCCTTCAACTCGATGTCCTCGAGCCTGAGAGGCTTGATCTCCCGCGTCCGTGAGAACACTCGTTATGTCGCCGAGGCGACCGAGCAGCTGGCCGGCGAGAGCGAGGCGATGGAGGAGGAGGCGACCCGCCAGGAGCATGCCGTCGAGGAGACGGCAGAGTCGATCGGGCGCATCACCCAATCCATGCATGCGGTCAACTCGAGCGTGGAGGCGCTCTCGGAGACGGCGATCGAGACCTCGAGCGCTGCAATCGAGATGGACGCGTCGATCTCGGAGACGGCGGGCCACATCGACCGGCTCTCGGAGATCATCGAGTCGACCTCTTCGAGCGTCGTGGAGATGACGAGCGCGATCCGCGAGATCGCCCAGAGCGCCGATACGTTGAACCGATCGACGGAGTCCACTGCCGAGGCCCTGGAGCTGCTCTCGGGCTCGGTTAGGCGGGTGGAGTCCAACGCGAACGAGAGCTTCGGTCTGTCGGAGGAGACGGCGCAGAAAGCGGAGAAGGGCATGTCGGCGGTGCACGAGACCGTCGAGGGCATGGAGGAGATCCAGACCTCCTTCCAGGGTCTGGAGTCCATCATCTCCAACCTGTCGTCGAAGAGCGAGTCGATCGGCGCCGTCGTGAAGGTGATCGAGGGGGTCGTCGAGCAGACGAACCTGCTGGCGCTGAACGCGGCGATCATCTCGTCCCAGGCCGGCGAGCATGGTCGCGCCTTCTCGGTCGTCGCCGAAGAGGTGCGCAATCTCGCCGAGCGGACATCCGCCAGCACGCGGGAGATCGCCGACCTGATCGAGTCGGTGCAGGGGGGAGTTCACAGCGCGGTGGTGGCGATGAAGCAGGGGGCCACCCGGGTCGAGCGCGGCGTGACGCTCTCGACCGAGGCGGGCCGCATGCTCCGGGAGATCGGAGAGAGCGCGCAGCAGTCGACGAGCTGGGCGAAGGAGATCGTCGAAGCCACCCGCGGACAGGCCTCGGACATCGACCAGGTCGGCCTGGCGGTGCAGCAGGTCAAGCAGATTGCGATGCAGCTCGGTCGGGGCACCCACGAGCAGGACAGCGCCAGCGCCGAGATCACCCGGGGCGTCGAGCAGATGCGTCATCTCGGTCTCGAGGTGAAGAGCGCAGCTCAGGAGCAACGTCGGGAGTCGAGCCTGATCACGGAATCCGTCGAGGTCGTGGCCGCGAAGATCCGCGAGATCTCGGTCGAGACGAAGGATCAGAGCAAGCGGGCCGACCAGATCCAGGAGGCCCTGCAGGTCTTCCGCGAGATCACGACCCGCAGCGCGCGGCGCGCCAAGCAGACCAAGTCGACCGTCGCGGACCTCGCGGCCCACGCGCGCGGACTCGAGGAAGAAATCGGTCGCTTCCGCCTCTGAAGCCCGGGGCAGGGCGGATTCGATCTACAGCGGGTCATCGATTCATCCGTTGAACGGAAGAGCCATCGTCGATCGCGCGATCGGCGGTCTTTTGCGCGTGGCGAGCGATCGAGAGGGGAGACGAAGCAGGTGGGTTGGATCGGGAAGCTGCCGATCGTGAGCCTATCGATCCTGGGGGCGATGCTCGTCGTTTCCTTTGGTCCTTGGCAGGGCCTCGCGGGTCTCGCTCCTCCGGATGGGCGTTTCGAGAACGTTCGGGACGAGGCTCGCAGTCTCTATCAGCGCAACCCTACGCTCGCCGTCGATGCGATCGGTCAGGGGGTGCTCGGTGCGAGCTGGATCGAGCAGACGCTCGAGTCATCTCGCGAAGAGCAGACGGAGGGGGCGAAGGAAGAGTTCGTGCTCCCGACGCGTCTACAGACGCGCTCTCAGGCGCGACTCGACGCGCTGATCGACGAGGCCCATCGAATCCGCCTGGAGACGGATCCAGCCTGGCGGTTCGGCGTACTGGATGTGCACTCGCCGCCGCGCAACTACCTGGCGCATGCGTTCATCCACGAGACCCGGACAGGACTCGCGCTCGCCGTCGCCATGCTGATCCTGGCGGCTGCCCCCCTCGAACGAGTCTGGGGCTCGCTCTTCCTCGCGTTCTTCGCCATCGGCGCCCTGCCGCTCACGGCGTCGATCCATCGGCTGCTGGATTCCGGCGACGGACTCCCCTGGACCGGCGGCGCCGGACTCGTCGGCGCCCTGCTTGGCGCGTACTTCGTTCGTGGGCTCGGCGGGCATTTCCTGCTGCCGGGCTGGGTGCTCCTGGCGGGTTGGCTCGGGCTGGAAGTCTTCGTCGTCCGCGAGTTCTGGCTGGACGACCTCGCTGGCGTTCCCTGGGTGACCCTCGCGTCCTCGATCGGCTTCGGAGCGCTCGTGGCCGGGGGCGCGCGTCTGCTCGGAGTCGAGTCGAAGCTCGATGCGCGGATCGAGCGTCGCAGCGAGAACGGGGTGAATCCCGTGCTGGCCCGGGCCGCGCGTCTGCGAACGGATGGCGATCCGAATCAGGCTTTCGAGCTGGTTCAGGCCGCCTGGCGTGACGATCCGCGCGACGAGGAGATGGCGCAGGCGTTCTTCGAGATCGCCATCGAGGTCGGGCGACCGCAGGCGGCGGCGGTGGCGATCCTTCCGAGTCTCGGCAAGCTCCTGCGGACGGGGGACGGTTCGCGCGCGCTCGAGTACTGGCTGCCGCTGGCGCGAGCCGAAGCGGAGGTCGATCTCGAGGCCACCGCCGCGTTGCGTCTCGGGGAGGCGCTGCTCGATTCCGGACATCCAGACGAGGCGCTCTTCTCGCTCCGCCTCGCGCTCTCCGCCGGGGTCTCCTCGGCACAGGCGACGCGGATCGTGCGTGTGGCACGCGATCTCGACGGCGAGCTGACCCGGCGGGCAGCGCAGGTCGCGCTGGCCGATCGGGCCCTGGATCCCGACATCCGCGCCGATCTCGCGTCGATGGTCCCGGCCGAGGTGCTAGAGCCGTCCGCACCGGCCGGGGGAAGGCCTCCGACGAGCACCGATCCACACGAGGCCTCCCTGATCGAACAGCAGCTCGATCCCAGCGCACTCTCGCCAGAAAGCTTCGAGACCGCTGAATCGCCTTCGTCGCCGGATCCGGGCCAGGGCCAGAACCCTGATCACCAGTCAGGCGACGTTCTTTCGCATTGGAACGACCCGGGCGTCATCGACGATTTGAGCGATGCCCTCTCCGTGGATGAGTCGTCGACCCGTGAGCTGTTCTCGAGCGCAGACCTCGAGTCGATCGAGGCCGGATCGGAGCTCGCCGATCCGGTCGACTCCGGCCATGGCTTCGATGAAGACGACGAAGACGACGGGAGTCGCATGCTCGATCCGCGGGAAGCCGAGACCGACAGCGACATGACGCCGATGATGGACTTTGCAACCGATCTCGCTGCGCCCCCATCTCCAGGGACCATGGACACACGTGCGGAGATCGCTCGCGAGGGAGGAGACTCCGAGATCGTGGCGCCGATCCCGCATCCCCCGGCATCCGACGTTGCGGATCGCCCCTTGCGACGACTCAAGGCCCTCGAGGCAGTGCCGATCTCGGAGGATGAGCGTTGGATCGAGATCGACGTCGATTCGCGAGGAAAGTCCAAGCTGCCCTTCGTTCGCATCGATGCCATCGCTCTCGCGGCGGTCTCGGGCCTGGCCTCCCGTCCGGTCCTGATCGTCGACCTCGCCCTCAACTGGGCCGAGGAGCCGGGGGAACCGGGGGCGCCACTGAAGGTGATCCGATTCCGCAGCGACCGCTTCGATCCAAGGCGTTTCCAGCAGGATGCCGCGACGCCTCTCGAGGCACTGCTGACCTGGCTGAAACGGATCCAGGTCGAGTCTGGCGCCCTCTGCCTTCCCTCCAGAGAAATGCTCGAGGGGCGTTTCGCCCGTTTCGATTCCGTCGAGGCCTACGCTTGCGAAGTGTTGCGAGCGAGTGGCGCGACCTCGTCCGACGCCTCTCGCTAGCCCGATCGCCTCAGACCGCCGCGGTCGGCTGGGGCTCGAGCGCCTTCCAGTACAGCACCCGTAGGCCCAGGATCGCTGGCGCGATCAGCCAGGGCAGGTTGAAGAGAAGATAGTAGGCCGTATTCGGCGGTGGATGCGGGCCCAGGAAGGTCTGCGTGAAGTAGAAGAACATGTTCGTCACGGCGGCGCCCGCGTAGAAGAGACCGAGCGGTCGTAGCCAGGGGCGCGGTCGGACGAGCGCGACCATGATGGCGAGCAGCACCGGCGCCTGGAAGAGCCCGTCGAACAGACAGGCCGCGATCAGGTTTGGTGGCGGATCGAGATGAGCGGGCTCTTCGGCGACGGCCCATTCGTGGAGCGCGCGCAGCGGGGGCCAGGGGCTGTCGGGAGCGACCGGCACGCCGAGGCCCTCGGGTAGGCTGAACAGGAAGCCATAAAGCACGGAGATCGAGAAGAAAACGACGAGTACGAGGTCGAGCGGCCGTTCGAGAATCGGTCGAGGCATTGGAATCCTTCTTCGAAGAGTGCGGGAAAACCTAGCCGAAGATGGCGGCGTCGAGGTCGACCCCGATCGGGCAATGATCCGAGCCCTCGACGTGGGGCTCGATGAAGGCGTCCCGAACGAAGGGCATCGCCGAGGGCGAGGCGAAGACATAGTCGATGCGCCAGCCGATGTTCTTCGCGCGGACGCCGAAGCGCTGGCTCCACCAGGAGTAGTGGCCCGGTCCGGGCTCGAAGGCACGGAAGGTGTCGATCCATCCGGCGTCGATCCAGCGGTCGAGCTCGGCGCACTCCTCGAGCAGGAAACCCGAGGTCTTGCGATTCTCTTTCGGGCGGGCGAGATCGATCTCGCGATGGGCCGTGTTGAAGTCGCCCATCACGAGGACCCGATGCCCCGATCGACGCCAGCGCTCGACCCGCTCGAAGAGGGCCCGGTACCAGTCGAGCTTGTAGGGTACCCGATCGTTGGAACGGTTCTTTCCGGAGCCGTTGGGGAAGTAGCCGTTGGCGACTACGAGCCGGCCGAAGCGGGCGATCTGGATCCGCCCCTCGCTGTCGAAACGAGGCTCACCGAGCTCCGTATCCAGTCGGTCCGGCTTTCGACGCGAGAGCAGGCCTACACCCGAATATCCTTTGCGCTCGGCCGCGACGTAGTGATGATGGTAGTCGTCGATCTCGCGGACCTCGGACGGGATCGCGTCCGAAGAGGCTCTCACCTCCTGGAATCCGATGATGTCGGCATCCGACGACCGGATCCAGTCGGCGAGCCCCTTCCGGGCCGCCGAACGGATCCCGTTCAGATTCCAGGAGTAGATCCGACGGGTGTTCGCGCCTCGAGGGCGATCCGATTCTGCGGACGATCCAGCGGGCAAGGCCTCAGCTCTCGTCGCTCAGGTACGTGTACCGCTCGAGCGCCTGATCGTAGCGGCGCCGCAGCAGCGCCGAGTCCTCGAGGTTGATCTGCCCGGAACGCGTCGCCTGCTCGATCGTCTTGCGTACGCGCTCGGACAGGACGCGCCGGTCGTATTGCACGTAGGAGAGCACCTCGGTCACGGAGTCACCCTCCACGAGATGCTTCACGGAGTAGCCCCCGCCTTCGTCCAGACGCACGTGGACCGCATCGGTGTCCCCGAAGAGGTTGTGCAGATCGCCGAGGATCTCCTGGTAGGCGCCCACGAGGAAGATCCCGAGGAAGTACGGTGCTCCGTTCCAGGGATGGAGCGGCAGCGTCGAGCGCTCTTCGCCCTCCCCGATGAAGCGATCGATTCGTCCGTCGGAATCACAGGTGAGGTCGACGATCACGCCGAGTCGACTCGGCTCTTCGGCCAGTCGATGGATCGGCATCACCGGGAAGACCTGGTTCACGGCCCAGGTGTCCGGAGCGGACTGGAAGACCGAGAAGTTCCCGAAGTAGGTGTCGATCAGGAGCTTTCGGAGATCCTCGAACTCGTCGGGCTCCTCCCCGAGCTGCTCGAGCAGATTGCCGATGCGGGCACAGCCGGCGAAGAAGAGGGTCTCCGACTTCGCGCGGCCGAGCAGATCCATGTAGCCGAGCGAGAAGAGCGAGGCGGCCTCGTCCCGGCCGTGAACCAGATCGTGATAGACCTCGCTCAGGTTGTCCGGCTCGATGCTCTGGACCGACTCGAGCAGGCCGTGCAGAACCGGCGGGTCCTCCTCGTCGCAGGTCGGAAGCACGCTCGGCGTTTCGACCCGATTCACGCCGATCACGTCGAAGATCAGCACCGAATGATGGGCCGCCATCGCGCGTCCCGACTCGGTAATGAGGTCCGGCACCGGGATCTCTGCCTCCGTGCAGGCCTGGGAGGCGGCGAAGACCACGTCGTTCGCGTATTCCTGCTCGGTGTAGTTCATGGACGAGACGTCGTCTGTGCCCGTGCCCAGGTAGTCGACGCCCAGACCGCCCCCGACGTCGAGCAGGTGCAGCGAGGTCGCGCCGAGGGCGTGCAACCCGACATAGATGCGCATGGCTTCCCGAAGTGCATCCTTGTGGGCCCGGATCGTCGTGATCTGGGAGCCGATGTGGAAGTGGAGCAGCTCGGCGCAGTCGAGCATGTCTTCGCGCCGCAGACGCTCGATGGCGCGCACCAACTCGTCGGGAGTCAATCCGAACTTCGACTTCGAGCCGGAGGACTCGATCCAGCGGCCGGCGCCGACCGTCGACAGCCGCGCCCTGAGGCCGATGTGGGGTCGGATGCCGAGCTCGGCGGAGGCCTTGATGATGAGGTCGAGCTCAGCGGCTCGGTCGACGACGATGACGGGCGTGCGACCGAGACGCTGAGCCAGCAGCGCGGTCTCGATGTAGGCGCGGTCCTTGTAGCCGTTGCAGATCAGCAGCGCGTCGGGCGTGTCGAGCAGGGCGAGGGCGATCAGCAGCTCCGGCTTGCTGCCGGCCTCGAGGCCGACACCGTAGGGCGCGCCGAACTGGATGATCTCCTCCACGACGTGGGCCTGCTGGTTGACCTTGATCGGGTAGACCCCGCGCCAGCGGCCCGCGTACTCGTTCTCCTCGATCGCCTGGGCGAAGCAGTCGGCGAGGGTCTCGATCCGGCTCGCGATGATGTCGGAGAATCGGATCAGCATCGGGCGCCGGAGCCCGCGGCGCTCGAGCTCCTCGACGAGCTTCGGCATCTCGATCGCGGGCCCTTCGCTGCGTCGGGGATGCACGAGCAGGCTGCCTTCGGGCGATACCGAGAAGAACTCGGCACCCCACGAGGGGACCTGATAGAGCTCCGCGCTCTGCTGCGTCGTCCAATCACTCATCGGATTCTCCGGGCTCGGAAGGAGCCAGGCTCGGATCCAGAACGGATCCCGGAAGCGGGGCGGAGGGGGCAGGGCCTCCGTCGTGACGCGTTTATACCATTTTCGAGGGCCCGGGGGAGACGTCCAGGGATTCTTCCCGCTCTTCCTGGCGGGCGAGGTCCCGGATCCGGACGACGCCTCGAACTCGCTCGTCCTCGCCGACGAGGAAGACCCGCTCGACGGCCGCCTTGTCGGCGTCGCCGAGCACGCGCTTGAGCCGGGGAGCGCCGAGCACGAGCTCCACGCGGCGTCCCTCCTCGCGTAGGCGATGGGCGACGCGGATCGCGGCGGGCTTCTCCTCCGGGCCGAAGGCGTAGACGACGTCCTGGATCTGCCGGGACAGCTCGGGCCAGAGTCCTTCCTCTTCGAGGAGCTCGCCGATCACCGCGTCCCCGAACCCGAAGCCCACCGCCGGCACCGGCTTGCCTCCGAGGGTCTCGGCCAGCCGGTCGTAGCGTCCCCCGCCGCAGATCGCGCGCAGCTTCCCATCCGCGTCGAAGGCCTCGAAGACGATGCCTGTGTAGTAGGCGAGGCCGCGTACGATCGACGCATCGAAGGGGACGTGCTCGGCGATGCCGTAGGCGTCGAGCAGCTCGTAGAGTCGCCGCAGATCCCCCAGTGCCGAGGAGTCGGGTGCCACGAAGGCTGCGGCCTCGTCGAGGGAGCGGGCGGCGAGCATGTCGAGCACCCGCTGTGCCTCCTCCGGCGTGAGGCCGATCGGTCCCTCCGGATTGCAGAGCTGCTCGGTGACGGCCTCCGGCCCGATCTTGTCGATCTTGTCGATCACGACGCAGAGGGGCTCGAAGGCTTCGGGCCGCTCTGCCAGCACCCCTCGCCGCAGGGATTCCTCCAGCAGGGCTCGGCTGTTCAGCCGGACCCGGACGCGCCCCCGGGCGAGACCGAGAGCATCGAAGACCGTGAACAAGGCCGACAGCAGCTCCGCCTCGGCCTCGACCCCTGGCTCGCCCCAGATGTCCATGTTCCACTGGTAGTGCTCGCGGCGACGGCCCCGGGTCATGCGCTCGTAGCGCCAGTTCTGGGTCACGGTGAACCAGCGGATCGGGAAGCGCATCGCACCCTGATGGGCGATGACCATGCGTGCGATCGAGGGCGTCATCTCCGGTCGCAGGGCGAGATGGCGTCCGTGGAGCTCGAAGTGGTAGAGCTGGTCGACGATTTCCTCGCCCGCCTTGCGCATGAAGAGCTCGGCGTGCTCGACCATCGGGGCATCGACCTCCTCGAAGCCGAATCGGGCTGCGGTCTCGCGGAAGAGACCGAAGAGCCAGCTGCGTCGCCGCATCGCCTCGGGATAGAAGTCGCGCGTACCCCTGGGGGGCTGAAGCTCGGGACGGTCTCCCTTGTTTGCGGATCGGCTCGAGGATCGGCTCACGGTTGGATCCTTCCTGGATGCGGGCGGGCGCCCGGGACTGCGAAGACTCCCGGCGCAGTCGCGGCGTCGGCTGCTCTCGGCGCCCAGGGAATACCACGCTCAGGCGGGGCCGCGCAGCGTCCGAGGGGGATTGCTAAACCCCAGGGCCCAGGGTCGCCCGTGGAATGAACGGATGCCCGCCAGCCCTACCCCGGATCCCGGATCCGATCGATGGGATGGGATTGATCAAGATGAAACAAGTAGACGATGAAAGGAAGGATGCCATGAATCCGGCTCTCGGACCCGATCGCTCGACACGAGGCTGCCGACGCTCCCGGCGCGGGCTCTCCTCGATCCTGAGGCTCGTCGCTGGGATCGGGCTGCTCACCGTTGTGGGCTGTGGAGACTCGGGCGAGGGCGAGGGCGCGGACGCCGGCAAGCCCACGGCTGCGGCGAATGGCGGATCGGCAGCGCCGGGCCAGGCGGCTCCGACCTCACCCCGACCCTCGGCGATGGCACAGACGCCGGACGATCTGCCCCGGGCGCTGGTGCTGGGACTGTCCTCCTTCGCGGCGCCGAAGGCGGGTGACGGCGGGCCGCCGGTGCCGCTGCCGGCCGAGCTCGAGTTCCTCGTCCGTCGCGATGGAGAGTGGAGCAAGACGACCCTCGTCGACGCCGACAGCAACGTCTTCCACAAGGCGATGGTCTACGAGATGCCGGACGGTGAGATCCGCCTGCTGACGGGTGGCGGCAGCCGGGCACTGCTCAAGCTCTGGCACAGGGAGGGCGGCGAGCTCGTCTCCGAGACGATCTGGGAGAAGGATTTCGGCGGTCGCTTCTCGCGCATCCGCGACATCGAGGTCGGGGACGTCGACGGCGACGGCCGCCGTTCGATCGTGGTGGCGACCCACGACCAGGGCGTGGTCGCCGTGGCGCGCCCGGTCGATGGGGGCGGCTTCGAGGTCGAGGAGCTCGATCAGGAGAAGGACACCTTCGTGCACGAGATCGAGCTCGGGGACATGGACGACGACGGGGTGTCGGAGATCTACGCGACTCCCTCCGAGCCGAATCGTCTCGATGGCTCGCCGCAGTCGGGCAAGGTCGTGCGGTACACGCCGAGTCGCAAGGAGGGACGCACGATCGTTGCCGACCTCGGAGATCGACATGCGAAGGAGATCCTGGTGACGGATGTCGACGGTGACGGTCGGGACGAGCTCTACGTCGTGGTCGAGGGACAGAAGAATCCCGACGGACCGGGCCTCCTCTACCGCACGGAGGTCTGGCGCTACGAAGCCGAGACGCCGCCGGACGCGGGAGTCGTGATCGCGGAGCTCGACGATCGGCTCGGGCGTTTCCTGGCGCCGAGTGATCTCGACGGGGACGGAGCGAAGGAGCTGGTCCTGTCGCTCTTCCAGGCGGGGGTCTGGTGGCTGCGACCCGGGGAGGATCCGAACGCGCGCTGGGCCAAGCGCGCGATCGATCGGCAGTCGAGTAGCTTCGAGCACGCGGTGATCGCGACGGATCTCGATGGCGATGGGCTCGAGGAGCTCTACGTGGCGAGCGACAACGACCGGGCCATCCGCCGCTACGTCTGGAACGGACGCCGTCTGGTCAAGAAGGAGATCCATCAGCGCAGCGACGGCCGCAGCATCCTGACCTGGAACATCATGCCGATTCCGGTCGAGCTGGCACCTTCGTCGTAGGAGCAGTGCCGTCCGAGCGGGCGGACCGCCCTCAGGCCTTCGCGAGCCGGATCATCGCCCGGGTCGCGACCTCGATGCAGCTCGTCATGTTGTTGTCGAGGTCGATCTCCGTAGGCCCGGGCCAGGGCGTGCGATCCGATACGACGCAAATCGCGCCGGCGCGAAAGCCGAAGAGGCTCGCCAGCGTGAGCAGGATGCCGGTCTCCATCTCGCAGTTCAGGACGCGGGCCTGCTGCATGTCGCGGATGCGCGTCTCGAGATGGCTCGGCCAATAGCCATCTACGGACATGCTCGCCATCTCGCCGTCGGGACCGGCGATCGCGTTGCGGGCGTAGAAGGCGTCGAGGGACCAGGTGACGCCCGTACGGGCCGGTGCGCCGATCGCTTCGGCGGCGGCGATCAGCGCCGCAACGACCTCCCAGCTCGCGACGGCCGGATACTCGGGGATCACGTAGGTCCGGCTCGTGCCGTCGTCCCGGACGCTGCCCGTCGTGATCGCGAGGTCGCCGAGGGCGAGACTCGGATCGAGTCCGCCCGAATTCCCGATCCGGATCAGCGTTCGCGCGCCGAGCTTCACGAGCTCCTCGATCAGCACGGCGGCGCCGGGCGCGCCGATGCCGTGGGAGGCGGCGGTGAGTGCAACGCCCTCCTTCGAGCCCGTGGCGATGCGGTACTCGCGCACGTCACAGACGATCCGGAGATCGTCCCAACCCTGTGTGATCCGCTCGACCCGAGCCGGGTCGCCGCACAGGAAGACCTGCGGCGCGATGTCGTCGGGTCGGCAGCCGGTGATGGGCTGGGCGTCGCTCACGGGGAACTCCTCGAATCGGGCGTTCCGCCTCCGGGACCCGAGGCGGGGACGGCGGGAGGGAAGCGTTTCCGGCCGGAGGCTGCCAGGGTGGCCGCGAGCGATCCGCGCTTGTGTGCCTCGGCTACGCTCCAACCATCGGCGCTGGGCTTTGCCCGCCCGATGGGGAGGTGCCCTTCCATGGCTCGACGTTCAGTCGGTGGACCGCTCGCGATCGGCATCGTTTCGATGGTTCTGGTGCTGGCCCTCTGGGTGGGCTGGCAGATCCTCGTCTGGGGCCGGGGATCCCAGATCGCCGAGGGCTTGTCTCCATTCGACGTGGCGTTCTTCGTTCTCGGGACCCTGTTCTTCGCCGTCGTGATGTTCGGGCTGGTCTGGCTCTCGGTGAAGCTCGTGCTCGAGGTCCGGATGAACCAATCCCAGCGGGCCTTCCTGGATGCCGTGACCCACGAGCTGCGGACGCCGCTCTCTTCGTTTCGACTGGGGCTCGAAACCCTGGGGCGATACGAGCTCGATCCGCCTCAGCGCGCCGAGTTCCTGCGCCGGATGGGGGAGGATCTCGACCGGCTCGAGCAGACGGTGGCCCAGGTGCTCGCCGCCGCGCGCTCGGAGGAGACCCCGCGCTCGCGGACTTCGAGAGACGGCGTCGAGCTCGTCGAGCTGCTCGCCGAGGGCATCGACGAGCTCCGCGAGCGTCACGCCCTCGCGGACGGAGCGGTGACCCTGGTGAAGGGGCGCCCGTTGCGCGTGCGGGGGGATCGCGCCGAGCTGGCCCTGGTCTTCCGGAACCTGCTCGAGAACGCCGTCAAGTACTCCGAGGAGCCCGTCGAGATCCGGATCCAGGTGGTGGAGCTGAAGGATGGCCGGATCCGGGTCGAGATCTCGGATCGTGGCATCGGCATTCCACAACAGGAGCTGCGGCGCATCTTCCAGCGCTTCTACCGCGCGGGTCGGGACGTGCAACGCCATGTCTCGGGACTCGGCCTCGGTCTCTTCGTCGTGCGTACGCTGCTGCGCAAGCAGGGTGCCCATATCATCGCGCTCTCCGAGGGTGCGGGCAGGGGCAGCCGCTTCGTCGTCACGTTGCGGCCCGCACGGGTCGGGGCGGGCACATGAGCAGCCCGGGCACGAGCGCGTCCCGGCGCATCCTGCTGGTGGAAGACGACGCCCACATCGCCGACGGGGTCCGTTTCAACCTCGAGCAGGAAGGCTACGAGGTCGAGGTCGTCGGCAACGGCCGCGACGCGGTCGAACGCCTGACCCTCGGAAGCGGCTCGCCATTCGATCTGGTGGTCCTCGATCTGATGCTGCCGGAGATGAGCGGATTCGAGGTCGTCCGGCGGGTCCGGGCAGCCGGCAACTTCGTGGCGATCCTGATCCTGACGGCGAAGGACGAGGGTGCGGACGTCGTGCGCGGGCTCGAAGAGGGCGCCGACGACTATCTGACCAAGCCCTTCCATCTCGAGGAGCTGCTCGCGAGGGTGCGTGTGCTGCTGCGGCGACGGCGCTGGGACGGCGTCGAGGCGGGCAACGAGGCCCTGCCCCAGGTGGTGGTCGGAGAATCGATCATCCATTTCGACCGCTTCGAGATCGAGACGCCGAGCGAGAGCGTGAGTCTCACGACGCGGGAGGTGGGATTGCTCCGGGCCCTCGTCGATCGCGAGGGCGAGACCGTCACGCGCGGCGAGCTGCTGCAGGAGGTCTGGGGACTGCGTCCAGACACGCGCACGCGTGTGATCGACAGCTTCGTCGTGAGGCTCCGCCGTTACCTCGAAAAAAACCCTGCGCGTCCGGAGCACATCGTTTCCGTGCGTGGCCGGGGCTATCGCTTTCAGCGCTGACATCCTGCATCGCGTGGCTCCCCCATTTCCAGAGGATCTTTTGACTTGTGAAAGATGGCCTCTTCGTGCCACCCTTTCCGGATGGGTTCTTTGCGAATGCACGTGCGGCCGGTTCTCGGGGAGCCGACGATGTTGCTGGCCTTCGAGGGCTGGAACGATGCCTGCGAATCGGCTTCCTCCGCGATCCGTTTCGTGAACGACTGCCTGCGCAGCGTTCCGCTGGCCGAGATCGATCCGGACGAGCACTACGATTTCACCGTGCGCCGACCGCATGTCCGGTATCGGGCCGGAGCGATCTCGCCCGTGGACTGGCCTTCCAACGAGTTCCGCTACGGCCTGACCGAGGAGGGTCTGGAGCTGATCGCTGGAATCGGCGTCGAGCCGCATCTGCGTTGGCAGGGCTACTGCGACGCGGTCGTTCAGCTGGCGGTGGAGATGGGCGTCCAACGCTGTCTGCTGCTCGGGGCGTACCTGGCGGACGTGGTCTATTCGCAGCCCGTGGTGGTGACCGGTTTTGCGAGCTCGCCGGAGCTACTCGATCGCTTCGAGGTCGAGCCGACCAGCTACGAAGGTCCCGCCGGCATCGTCGGCGTCCTGGCCGCCCAGCTCCAGGAGGAGGGTGTCGAGGTGGTCTCGCTATGGGCCGGCCTGCCGCATTACATCAGCGCGACGCCGAATCCGAGGGGCACGCTGGCACTGCTCCGCAAGGTCTCGCAGTACCTCGGAGTCCCGTTCGAGCTCCGACGCCTGAAGGAGGACGCGCTTCGTTTCGAGGAGGAGATCTCCCGGGTGGTCGCGGGGGACGACGAGCTCTCCGAGTACGTGAAGGAGCTCAAGCGCCGGGAGTTCGCGCAGTAGGTCGATGGATGCTGCTAGGCAAGCTCGATCGACTGCTCGATCAGCATGATCGGGATCCCGTCGTCGACGACATAGAGGACCTTGCCGTCCTGGCGCAGCAGAGCCTCGGTGATCTTCTCCTGGACCGGCTCTCCACCGCGGTTGCGCAGGCGTCCGGCCTCGATCTCCGCGTTCAGCTTCTCGAGAGTCTCGGGCGAGGTGGGCGAGACGGGCTGGTGGGTCTCGGGGCAGACGAGGATCTCGAGCAGTTCGGAATCGATCGGCATGGCGCTTCTCCGGGTTCGAGCCTGAGACGGGTCGACGGGCGGGGCGGCCGGCTCCATGGCCGACCGCCGTCAGACTAGCGCAGCATGGACGATGGGTAGTCCAGGATGCGTCGGGCCACGATCAACTGGTTGATCTGCTGGGTGCCCTCGTAGATGTCGTTGATCTTGGCGTCGCGCATCCACTTCTCCACCAGCAGCTTCTTCGAGTAGCCGACCGGGCCGAGGATCTGGACCGCCTTCTGGGTGATCTTCGTGACGGCGAGGCCGGCCTTGGCCTTGGCCATCGAAGCCTCCAGGTTGTTGCGTTTGCCGCGGTTCATCATCCAGGCGGCGCGCCATGTGAGGAGACGGGCGGCCTGCAGCTCCGCCTCCATCTCGATCACGTCGCGTTCGATCGCCGTCAGCTCGCGCGGGGCCGCGTCGTAGCGGATCTCGACGCCCTGTCGCTCGAGCTCCTCCTTCAGGAAGTCGAGGGCGGCGCGTCCGACGCCCGTCGCCATTGCCGCCACGATCGGCCGGCTGGCGTCGAAGGTCGCCATCGCTCCCTTGAAGCCCTTGTCCTGGGAGGCGGCAGCCTTACCCGGGTCGGACTTCTTGACCTCGGAGGAGCCGAGCAGGTGGTCGCCCGGTACGCGGCAATTCTCGAAGCGCAGGGTGGCCGTATCCGAAGCCCGAATGCCCAGCTTCTTCTCGCAGGCGATCAGCTCCATGCCCGGCGTGCCGGCGGGCACGACGAAGGATTTGATGCCCCCGCGTCCGGCGGAGCGATCGATCGTCGCCCAGACCACGACGAAGCCGCCGTCGACGGTGGAAGCCCCTTCGCCTGCGGTACAGAAGATCTTCGTTCCGTTCAGGATCCACTCGCCGGTCTCGGGATCACGCTCGGCGGTCGTCTCGATCGCGGCGGCGTCGGAGCCGGCCTGCGGCTCGGTGATCGCCATCGCGCCCCAGATCGGATGGCCGCCCTCGCTGCGGAAAGGCGCGAGGAAACGCTGCTTCTGTTCGTCGGTGCCGGCCGAGCTGACGGCGGAGCCGCCGAGCGCAGGCGTCGGCATGCGCAGATAGAGGCCGGCGTCCCCCCAGCAGAGCTCTTCGGCCTGGAGGCAGACCGTGACGAAGCCGTCGTTGGTCGTGGCCGTCCGATCCTTCGCACCGCGACGGCCCTCGCGCCACCAGTAGTCCACCCACTCACTGGGCAGGGTGTGCTCCTCGAGATCGTAGTGGCGTGAGATCGGGCGCATCTGCTCGAGCGCGACCTGGTGGTAATGGGCCTGGGCGATCTGGCTGCCATCGGAAAGCTGGAAGTCGATGGGCATGGCGGACTCCTCGGGTTCGGTTCAGATCAGGGCGAGGGCTTCGAAGCTCGCGAAGCCGGTCACGTTGCGCAGGTGGAGCTCGGGCAGGTAGTCGCGGATGTAGCCATGACCGCCGAAGACCTGGACCGCGCCGTCGGTGACCTGGAGCGAGATCCGGGTCACCTGATCGTGGGCGAGTCGTGCGAGTCGCGAGAGCGCGGCGCCGCGCAGACCGCCGTCGAGGGCGGCGGCCGCCTCCCAGACGAGCAGTCGCGCGCCGTCGATTTCGATCGCCATGTCGGCCAGCTTGAAGGCGATTGCCTGGCGCGTCGCGATCGGCTGTCCGAAGGTCTCGCGCTGCTTGGCGTAGTCCCGCGAGAGCTCGAAGGCG
>CAYWGW010000076.1:0-16201 GCA_964457385.1 uncultured Spirochaetaceae bacterium | reverse complement strand
CTCGCTCCCGAACAGGAGCTGCATCGGCGGCGCGTAGGTGAAGCCCAGCTGGAAGGCGAGGACGAGGCCGATCGCGATCAGGGCGGGCCGACTCCCGAAGAGCCCCTCGCGGCTGAGTACGGGTGCCCGCAGATGGCGTGCGTTCCAGAGATAGAAGATCTCGAAGAGCACGAGCGTGTTCACGGCCACCGTCTGTGCCCGCTCGATGCTCGCCCCGGCCTCGCGCTCGTAGAGGAAGAGGCCGAAGGTGCCGACCAGCAGGATGGTCGAGACGAAGCCGATCCGCCAGAGCAGGAAACGCGACAGCAGCGGCTCGTCGGCGGCACGCGGCGGTCTGCTCATGACGCCCGACTCCGGTGGATCGAAGGCGAGGGCGAGTGCCAGCGTCACGGCGGTGATCATGTTGACCCAGAGGATCTGGACCGGCGTCAGCGGCAGCGTGCGATCCAGCGCGATCGCGGCCATCAGGATCAGCGCCTCGCCGCCGTTGGTCGGCAGGATGAAGGTGATCGCCTTCGTCAGATTGTCGTAGACCGTGCGCCCCTCCTCGACCGCAGCGGCGATCGAGGCGAAGTCGTCGTCCGCCAGCACGATCTCCGAGGCCTCCTTCGCCGCGTCGGTGCCCTTGCGACCCATGGCGATGCCGACGTCGGCCCGCTTCAGCGCCGGCGCGTCGTTGACGCCGTCCCCCGTCATCGCCACCACGTGGTCGCGCGCCTGCAGGGCCTCGACCAGACGCAGCTTGTGCTGGGGGCTGGCGCGCGCAAAGACGTCGACATCGGTGGCGACCTGTGCGAGTTCGGCGTCGTGGAGACGTTCGATGTCGTGACCGACGAGGACCTGCGCGCGGTCGAGTCCGAGCTCACGGCCGATGGCGGAGGCCGTCCCGGGGTGGTCACCGGTGATCATCTTGACCCGGATGCCAGCGCGACGACACAGGGCGACTGCTTCAATCGCCTCCCGACGCGGAGGATCCGCCAGCCCGAAGAGCCCCAGCAGCGTCAGGCCGCCCTCGACATCGTCGAAACGCAGCTCGTGCTGGTCCTCGTTGCCGGGGCGTGTGGCGATGGCGAGCAGGCGCTGACCCCGATCCGCGATCTCCGTCATCCTCCGCTGCCAGAGATCGGAGTCGATGGGCTCGTCCCCGGCCTCACCGCGTTGATGCGAGCACATCTCCAGCAGCCGTTCCGGGGCGCCCTTCACATAGATGACGGCGTGGCCCTCGTGATCGTGATGGAGGGTGGCCATGAAGCGGTGCTCGGATTCGAAGGGGATCAGGTCCGAGCGGGGAATCCGTTTGCGCTCGGCCTCGGGATCGAGCTCCGCCTTCATGGCCACCGTCACCAGCGCGCCTTCGGTGGGCGGACCGTCGACGAGCCAGGTGTCGCCCTCGCGACGCACGACGGCGTCACTGCAGAGCAGGGCACCCCGCAGCATCTCCGAGAGGACCGGATGCTCTGCCGGGGGTATGGGATCCTCGTGGCGGCAGAACTCGCCTTCGGGTCCATAGCCCACGCCGCTGATCGTGAAGAGGGCATCGCAGGTGACGATCGTCTGTGCCGTCATTTCGTTGCGCGTCAGCGTCCCGGTCTTGTCGGAGCAGATCACGCTGACCGAGCCGAGGGCTTCGACAGCCGGCAGCCTGCGGATGATTGCGTTGCGTCGGGCCATCCGCTGGACGCCGATGGCGAGGGTGATGGTCAGGATGGCCGGTAGGCCTTCCGGGATGGCGGCGACGGCGAGGGCGACGGCCGCCATGAACATCTCGACGGGCGGATGTCCGCGCAGCAGATGGCCGAACGCGAAGGTGAGGGCGGCGAGCAGGACGATCGCGAGACTGAGTCGTCGGCCGAAGACCCTGAGCTGACGGAGAAGCGGCGTCGTCAGCTCCTCGACCGTGCCCACGAGGGTGCTGATCAGGCCGATCTCCGTTCTCGCGGCAGTGGCGACGACGACCCCGAGGCCACGGCCGGAGGTGACGAGGGTGCCGGCGTAGGCCATCGACGAGCGTTCGCCCAGGGGCGCATCGTCGGCCACCGGCTGGCCTCCCTTCTCGACCGGAAGTGACTCGCCGGTGAGCGCCGCTTCGTCGATCTCGAGGCTCCGGGTCTCGAGCAGTCTCAGGTCCGCGGGCACCTTGTCGCCGGATCGCAGCTTCACGAGGTCGCCGGGCACCAGATCCTCCGCCGGGATTGCGGCGGTGGCGCCGGCCCGCACGACGACCGCACGCTGGGCGAGCAGGCTGCGGATCGCATCCAGGGCACGCTCGGCGCGGCCCTCCTGCACGAAGCCGATCAGCGCGTTCACGACCACGACCCCGAAGATCACGCCGCTGTCGATCGCATGGCCCAGCACGGCGGTTACGAGGCCCGCAGCGATCAGCAGGTAGATCAGGACGTCGTGGAGCTGGGCGAGCAGCCGCGCCAGGGCGCTGCGCGGTTTCTGGGTCTCCAGCCGATTCGGACCCTGCCGCTCGAGCCGCTCGCGAGCCTCGGCCTGCCCGAGGCCCTCGAGGCCCGTCGCGAACTCCTTCAGGACCTCGTCGATCGTTCTGGCGTGCCAGGGGGAACGTGCCTCCCCCCGCTCGTTCCCGCTCATTGCCACTCCCGACGCTCGGTCCCAGCCGCTCCCGGGACGATCGCCCACTCGATGTCAGGTCATGGATCCGGATGCGGCCGCGGCGGGTCGGGATGCGGCGAGGCGGTGAACCAGCGTCCCGGCGATCATCGCCGCCACGAAGAGAAGGATCTCGCCCGAGACGCGTGCGAGGTTCGCGAGCGCTGGTCCCGGGCAGAGCCCGACGAGACCCCAGCCGACGCCGAAGAGTGTCGCTCCCAGGATCAGGTCCCGGTCGAGATCGCGGCGGGTGGGGAGTGCGAAGCGCTCTCCGATCCAGGGCTTCTGCGTCCGTCGCGCGAACGCGAATCCGACGGCGCTCACGGCCAGCGCGCCTCCCATCACGAAGGCGAGGGTCGGATCCCAGGCCCCGAAGAAATCCAGGAAGGCGAGTACCTTGGCGGGGTTCGTCATCCCTGATAGAGCCAGTCCAGCGCCGAAGACGGTGCCACAGAGGCCGGCGATGATCGTCTGCATCAACTCGCTCCCAGCAGGTGGCGAAACACGAGGACCGTCATCACGCCGCTCGCCATGAAGGTCCCGGTCGCCACGATCGAGCGTCCGGAGCCCCGGGCGATGCCGCAGACGCCGTGGCCGCTGGTACAGCCATTGCCCATCTGCGTGCCCACGCCCACCAGCAGCCCGCCCGTTACGAGCAGCGTCGCGTCGCTCGTGATCGCGAAGCCGTGCAGCTCGGGGCGCACGAGTCCGACGATAGCGGCGCCGAGGGGAAGCCCGGCGAGGAACGCGAGCCGCCAGCCGAGATCACCGCCGGCGGCGCGGAGGCTCCCGCCCAGGATCCCGCTCACGCCGGCGATCCGGCCGTTGGCCAGCAGGAGTCCGGCGCTGGCGAGTCCGATCAAGACGCCCCCGGCCAGTCCGGCGAGGGGAGTGAACTCGACCTCCATTCTGGATCCTCCTTTCGATCGTCCTGCATGTTGATCGTCCTGCATCCGATGGTCATGCGTCCCGTGGCCGTTCCTCATATCCCCGCGCCCTCGGAGAAGAAGCGCTCGGAGAGCGGGTCGGCGCGCACCCGGAGCGAGACACGGCCGGCGGCGATGCCGATCCCGAGCGCGACGAGGACGAAGAGGATCTGGGGAATCGATTGCGGCACGGCCGTCCGCGCCATCGCGACCCAGGCTTCGGCCTCACGCACGAAGATCACGCACGCCATCGCCACGACGAAGACTGCGAAGGCGCGGCGCAGGGCGGCGGGATCGACCCGATGAGCCAGCGCCGCGCCGAGGAAGGAGCCCGCAATCGCCGCCGCGGCGACGGCCCCGACGAGCGGAAGGACGATCGCGACGTGACTCGCATAGCCCGAGAAGCCGGCCAGGGTGTTCATCACGATGACGAGCAGGGAGGTCCCGACGGCGGCGGGCATCGGCAGCCCGGCCCAGAGCGCCAGCGCCGGTACGATCAGGAAGCCGCCGCCCGCGCCGACGAGGCCCGTCAGCAGCCCCACACCGAGGCCCTGGGCGAGCAGCCGCCCGATCGCGGGCTCGCGGGCGGCGGCCCCGGGCGCGCCGCGCCTTCCCCGCCACATCGCGACCGAAGTCAGTCCCATCATGGCCGCGAAGAGCAGCAGCAACAGCTCGCCGTCGACGTATGCTCCGGCCCGGCCGCCGAGATGTGCGCCCGCCATGCCGGCGCCGCCGAAGACGAGGCCGGTCCGCCACTCGACGTGGCCGGCCCGCCAATGCTGGACCATCCCGGTCGCGCTGGCGGCAGCCACCACGAGCAGCGAGCTCGCGATCGCCTCCTTGGCATCGAGTCCGAAGACGTAGACGAGCAGCGGCACCGTGAGGATCGAACCTCCTCCCCCGAAGAAGCCGAGCGAGACGCCGACGAGCACGCTCAGCGCGACTCCGACGGGCGAGATCGCCATTGCTCAGAGCGTTCCGAGCCAACGACGAAAGCTTGCGAGGCTCGGCTCGAGATCCGGCGGCGCGTCCGCCTCCCGGAACCAGTCCTCGAGGAGTTCCAGGACCCGGGAGACACTCGAATGCGTCGGATCGTCGAGTGCTCCCTCGCCCGGCTGGATCCGCCCGAGTCCTTCGCGCAGCTCGTGGCGCACCGCTTCACGATCCCGGGCACGGACCTGGGACGTCCAGGCCACGATCTGATCGAGGAGCCCGCGAAGCGACGTGGGATCGGTTTGCTCCACCGGTAGCCCGGCCCGATTCCAGGCGATCATGCCGCCGGCGAGATTCACGACGGGGCCGATCCCGAGCGACTCGAGCTTCTCGCAGCCCTTGCCCGAACGGACGCCGGAACGGCAGACGAGCAGCAGCGGACGTCCGCCCGGAAGCGTCTCGGCCCGCGCCTCGAGCTCCGGCAGCGGCGCCAGGCTCGCCCCCATCACGCGGCCCAGGGGCCCGTGGAATTCGTGATCGGCGCGCACGTCGACGACGTGGAGCTCGTGCAGCCGGGGCTCGGCCTCTTCGGGCGTCATTTCTACGATCGGGGTCATCGTCTCTCCTCCAATGCCAGTCTCGTCAGTGACTCGAACTCCGGCGGGTCGCCGCGCCTTGGGTTGCCCTGCGGCGGCTCGGGGTGGTCATCCCGGACGTCCGAGGGCGTCGAGCGGGATCTTCAGGTAGGCGATGCCGTTCGCCTCCGGCGGAGGCAGCTCGCCCGCGCGGATGTTCACCTGGATCGAAGGCAGGATCAGCGTCGGCGCCTCGAGGCCTGCGTCGCGCTCCTCCCTGAACGCGATGTACTCCTCCCGGGTCGTTCCGCCATGGATCTGGACATTCTGTCTCTTCTGCTCGGCGACGGTCGTCTGCCAGGCGAGCGGCCGGCCGCCGGGCTGGTAGTCGTGACAGACGAAGAGCCGGGTCGTTTCGGGCAGCGCGTAGAGGCGCTGGATCGAGTCGTAGAGTTCGCCGGCGGAGCCCCCTGGAAAGTCGCAGCGCGCCGAGCCGTAGTCGGGCATGAAGAGCGTGTCGCCCAGGAAGACCGCGTCCGCGACCCGCCACGACATATGGGCCGGCGTATGTCCCGGCGTGTGCAGGGCCTCGACCTCCAGCGAGCCGAAGCCCAGCCGCTTGCCCTCGTCGAGCAGCACGTCGAACTGGCGGCCGTCGACGGGGAAGTCGTCGCCGAGGTGGTAGAGGTCCCGAAAGGTCCGCTGGATCTCACCCACCCGCGCGCCGGTCACCGAGCGCGCCCCGTGGCGCTCCCGGAAGAAGGGGAGGCCGCTGAGATGATCCGCGTGGGCGTGGGTGTCGATCACGTAGTGGATCTCGACCCCTTCGCGTTCGAGCCAGGCCGCGATCCGCTCGCAGGAGGCCCAGGACGTGTGGCCGCTCTTCGGCTCGTAGTCGCGCACGGGATCGATCACGATCCCAGCCCGTCCGTCGTGCACGACGTAGGAGAGGCTGCCCGTCGGCTCGTCGAAGAAATGCTGGATCCGGACGCCGGTCCCCGCAGCCGGGGCCATCGCAGCCTTGGCTGTGGCCGGGGTCGCTCGGGTGCCCGCGGTGTGGGCCTTGCTCATGCTCGGGATGCTCCTCGATTCCGATCCGATCGTCCGGGTGCGCTCGGAGTGTGCCCGCGGGCGCTCCAGGGGCGGTTCATGGGCCAACTCCACGGGGTGGGTTCTGCATGCAGCATGCCAGCAGCCGCGGGCCGACGAGTCCGCTTTTGAGATCGCTCTAGAGGTCACGGAAGGCGTGCGAAGGAGTGTCCAGGCTGTGCTCTCGGGGCGTCGAGCGATCCTGGACTGGCTGGAACGTCTCAGGTGAGACATAGTGTGTTTCATGTCGTGTGCGAAGTTAAACATTGAAACCGTGAAACATTGAAACCGTGAAACAATGAGACGAACCGCTCCTCCGACCGAGACCCGCCTACTCGAGCGGCTGCTCGTCCGGCTCGGCGCTGCGGAGGCCTTCGAAACGCTGGCGGCGCTGCTGCCCGAGGCCGCCGTCTTCGCGGTGGACGCGGAGCGTCAGATCGTGCACTGGAGTCCCGGCGCCGAGCGTCTGTTAGGCGACCCGGCGGAGCAGGCCGTGGGTCGCCTGTGCCTGAACGCCATCCGCTGCCGCGAGTGCCTGCTCGGCTGTGGAATCGCTGAGCACGGCCAGATCCAGGGCCATCCGCTCGAGCTCTACCGGACCGATCGCCGGATCGTGCCGATGCGCAAGTACGCCCGCGGCTTTTTCGACGCCGAGGGCCGCTTCGCCGGAGGCATCGAGGTCCTGGTGCCGACCGGCGACGTGTTCGACGAGCCTGTCGAGGCAGGCGAGGGCGTCGGTGGCGGCAGAGGTGGCGGCAGAGGTGGCGGCGTTGGCGCGGGAGCGGGGGCGCAGGGCGCCGCGCCGGCAAACGCATCCACCCCCGATCGCGAGGAGATCTTTCACGGCCTGATGAGCCGCGATCCCACCCTGCGCCGCGCCTTCCAGACGATCCGCAACGTCGCGGAGACCGATGCCACGGTGCTCGTGCGCGGGGAGAGCGGCACGGGCAAGGAACTCGTGGCCCGCGCGATCCACGCCGAGAGCCATCGCCGGGAGGGTCCCTTCGTCGCCGCCAACTGCGCGGCCCTCACCCCCTCCCTCGTCGAGAGCGAGCTCTTTGGGCATCGCAAGGGCGCCTTCACGGGCGCCGCCGCGGATCGTCGCGGCCTCTTCCAGCAGGCGGCGGGCGGGACGCTCTTCCTCGACGAGGTGGCCGAGCTGCCGCTCGAGGTGCAGGGCAAGCTGCTGCGAGTGCTCGAGGAGCACGCGGTGACGCCCGTCGGCAGCGATCGCGCCGTCGGCGTCGACCTGCGCGTCGTGACGGCGACCCATCGCGCCCTGCGCGAGGAGGTTCGGGCCGGTCGTTTCCGCGAAGACCTGATGTACCGGCTGCGCGTCGTGCCGATCTTCCTGCCCGCCCTGCGCGAACGCCGCGGTGACGTGGATCTGCTGTTGCGACGCTTTCTCGACGAGTTCAACCTCCGCGGCCCCCGCCGCGTCGCGCGCATTGCACCCGAGGCGATGCGCGCCCTCCTCGATCATCCCTGGCCCGGCAACGTGCGCGAGCTCCGCAACGTCGTCGAATACGCCTTCGCCGTCGGCCGCGGCCCGGAGATCGGGCTCGACGAGCTCCCTCCGGAGTTCCTCGAGTCCCGCGCCATTCCCCCCTCGTTCGCCCGCCGAGGCCCGCCGCCACCGCTCATGCGCCCCGATGCCTCGACCCGTCCGACGAGCCCGTCCCGTCCGACGCCCCATCCGGCCGACGACGAGCCCACGGCCCTCCGCCGCGCCCTCGAGCGCTGCGACGGCCGGGTTGGCCGGGCAGCGGCGCTGCTCGGCATGAGCCGCGCCACCTTCTGGCGGAAGCGTCGCAAGCATGGCGTTTGAGGCGTTCGCCGCGGGTCGCAGCGCAGGATAGAGCACTGCCTCTGGGGCCTGCCTCGGAGCCTCGCTCAGGGCCGGGAGTCGTCCCCGTCGTTCGTCGGCTCGGACGATGTCGTGGCCGTCGCGGGTCGCACGAGCCGCGGCATCGGGACCACCGAGCCGTTGGCACTCGCACGGCTCCTGCGTCGTCGCCTGGGGCGGGGGAAGGGGCCGCCGGGCCAGGCGAAGAGCAGTGCCTCGAAGACCTCGTCGGCGGCGGCGAGGCCGCCGAGATGACCTTCCTCGTGGCGGATGCGGAGGCTGGCCTTGGGGATCCGCCGCGCCATGAACTCGCCGTGGGAGAGCGGCACGATGCGATCCCCGTCGCCGTACCACATCTGGACCGGGACCTCGATCTCGTCGAGACCGAAGCCCCAATGGCGGCCGAAGAGGATCGCGTCGAGCAGGACCGCCTGCATATGCGTTCGCGCGCCGAGCACGAGATCCTCGACGAACATCCGCCGGATCAGCTCGTCCTCGAAGACGCGCTGGTCGCCGGGGGGCATCAGCGCCGCGAAGGCTTCGACTACTCGCGTGCCGATCGGCTCCAGGCCCAACGTCAGCCCTCGGAACAGGCTCCCGAGCGGTTGGCGCGTCGCGCGGAGCAGCGGTCCGAAGGGGCGGGCGAGGGCGGTCAGCCCGCCGCCCGGCGTGTCCGGCCCGACCGAGGGGGCGACACCGCCGAGGATCGCGACCTGCACCACGCGTTCGGGCATCGCCCGGGCGCAGGCCAGCGCGTAGGGACCGCCGCCCGAGAGCCCCGCGACCGCGATGCGGTCGAGATCGAGGGCATCGCAGAGCCGTTCGATGTCCACGCCCCAATCGAGGACACAACGATAGGCGTGCGGGGTCGAGGCGCCGATGCCCGGGCGTGCGACGGCGATCAGGCGGATGTTCCGTTCGCGGGCGGCCTGGCGTGCCCGGGGTGAGATCTGTCGGCTTCCGCCCGGCGTCCCATGGAACCAGAGGATGGGGTGTCCCGTGCTCGGACCGTATTCGGCGTATCCGAGCGTGCGTCCCTGACCGAGCTGGAGGCTGCCCTCGAAGCGAGGGGGATCGAGCTCCATGGTTCGGGTCGTCCTCGCTGCGGCCCGGCGCGTCGCGCGCCAGACCGCGGCAGTCTAGCAGCAGGTCCCCGGGCTCCGGTATCGAATTCGCTCGGGTCCGGCTGGTCTCGATCTGGAACGGATGGGGATGCGGGCGCCTGCTCCGGAGGAGGGCTTGCGTCGATCCGTATATTTCGATAATAATAAAAATATGAAAAAGAAAGACGCCTTGCGAGCCCTCGCCGGCCTGGCCCAGGAGACGCGGCTCGATGTCTTCCGGCGGCTCGTACGGGCCGGGCCGGCGGGGCTCGCGGCGGGCGAGATCGCCGATGCCCTCTCGATCACCCCGGCGACGCTCTCCTTCCACTTGAAGGAGCTGCTCAATGCGCGACTGCTGACCCGCGAACGGGAGGGCCGATCGCTGCGCTACGCGCCGGACTTCGCGGTGGTCGAGGATCTGGTCCGGTATCTCGGCGAGAACTGCTGCCGAGGAGACTGACGGAGATCGACGGACGGGAGGAGGCAGCGTCGGCCCTCTCGTCGGTTCTCCCCATTCACACGACATCATCCATTGCGATGAGAAAACGAAAGGAAACCCTGCCATGCGATTCCAGCTTGCCCTCAACGTCGATGATCTGGATACGGCCGTCGATTTCTACTCCAAGCTCTTCGATACGGTGCCGGCCAAGATCCGGCCGGGCTACGCGAACTTCGCGATCGTCGATCCGCCGCTGAAGCTGGTGCTCTTCGAGGTGAAGGATGCGCCGGAGCGACTCAATCATCTCGGCGTCGAGGTCTTCGAGGGCGAGGAGGTGACCGCGGCGACCGAGCGATTGAAGCACGCGGGCCTCGCAGACTCGGTCGAGGACGAGTCGACCTGCTGTTATGCAAAGCAGGACAAGGTCTGGGCCATCGAGCCCCAGGGACTGCGCTGGGAGTACTACCGCGTGCTCGCGGACAGCGAGAGCATCGGCTCGGCCGGGGATCCCGGCCCCGGGACTCGGACCTGAGCCGGAACCGCGATCCGAGCCAGCCGGTCGAGCCAACGAGAGTCGAATCGACTCCGTCTCGGCTCGGCTCGGCTCGGCTCGGCTCGGCTCGGGGAGGGCCCGGCCCGGCCTCGCCGCCGGGCCGCATTCGAGGCCTCGGTCCCTCAGGACGAGGAGGGCGACGAGGCCGAGAATGGAGGCAGGGGCGGCCCTGGCCGCGGCCGGGGCGATGCTCCGACCGTGTCCCAGAGATCATCGTCGCTGAGCATCGCCTCTTCGATTGCAATGGCGCTGGTGGCACGCAGCTCGGCAAGCTGCGCGCGGACGGCCTTCTGCGCCCGCAACGTGCGCAGGCTTGCCGCCACCTGATCGCGCACGCGTTCGAAGGACAGCGGCTCGGCGGGCAGGATCTCCAGAAGCTCGACCAGGATCGTTCCGCCCGCCGCCGTGCCCTCGTCGGAGTGGTCGATCACGATCCGCTCGCCGATGTCTTGCAGCTCGAGGACCTCCGGCAGCAGGGAGGGGGGGAGATCGTGCAGGGGAGCAGGACCGATGATCACCTCGCTGAGCGCGGAATCGACCTCGGGCAGGGGTGTGTCCGACGCTTCAGGTGCCCGGGGTGCGCGGGGTGTCCGGGGGGCCTCGGATCTCGAGGACGCGCTGGGCCTGGCGCCGGTTGCGAGCACATGCCGACGCAGTCGGATCTGCCGTGTCAGATAGCGTGAGCGGGTCTTCCCGTAGTGGGCCCGCAGCTCGTCCTCCGAGAATGAGAGCCCGTCTCGGAGTCGCTCGAAGAGTGCGTCGATCCCGGGCACCGCATCCACACGGGCCGCCGTCCACTCGCCTCCTCCTGGTTGCGATGCGTCTCTACGGGAGTCCTTCACAGTCTGCCGGGCTCGGGACCCCTGCCGAGCGCGATCGGCCCGGGCGACGAGGCGCCTCGCGATCGCGCCTTCGACGGCCATCCGCCGCTGCGCAGGATCGCGTCCGGCGCTGCCGCCGAGCAGCGAGCGCGCCTCGTCGATCGGAACCGGCTCGTCATCGATCCAGGCGACGACCTCCTCGCCCGCCTCGGGATCTCCCGCCATCGCCATCCGGAGCTCGGCGGTGGTCGACGTCGCCAATCCGCCGTCCTCTCGGCGAGGATCCTCGTCTACCTCGATCCGCTCACAGGCCGCGCCGAGGATCACGACACCGACTGCCAGGCCGAGTCGCCCGTGAGTCGATCGGCGTCGCGTTCCGCGCTGGTTTTGTACTCCGTCACTCCTGGATCTCCTCCACCGTTTCATTCCTGATCCTCCAACTCGGGACCGGGGACTCGGGGCTGCCGGGTGCCGGGGGGGGAAGGCTCTGGGGCGGTTTCCGTATCGACGACCGTCGACGTGTCGAGCACCTCCACCGAATCGGTGGGCGCCATCGAGAGGAGGCGTTTGCCGGCGATGCCGCCGATGGCGTAGATGCGGCCCTTGGGATCGACGGTCACTGCGTGGTGATAGCGTCGGTGCCGCAATCGGGGACCGATCTCCCAACGATCGGTCGCGGGGTCGTAGACGAAGACGTCCGCTCGAGGCACCGGGCTCGAGTAGGAGATCGCCCCGCCGACGACGTAGATCCGTCCGTCCGCGCCGAGGGCGGCCCCCATGGCATTGCGGCCGTAGGGCATGGGCGCCCCCGCGACCCAGGTATCCGTCGCGGGGTCGTAGATCTCGGTCGACGTGAGGGCATTACGACCGAGGAGCTCCATCTCCTTCGCGGCTTCCAGGAAGCTCTCCTCGGAGTCGTGTTCCTCCGCGCGGACGGAGCCCGAGTGACCGTAGCCTCCGAAGACGTAGAGTCTTCCGTCGCGGCCGAAGGTTCCGGCGAAGAGCTGTCGCGCCCGCTGCATCGGCGCCCGCTCGGTCCAGGTTTTGGTCGCTGGATCGAAGACCTCCATGGCGGCCAGCAGGTGCCATTTGCGGGTCGCCCGTAGATCCCGCTCGCTGCGCTGGAGTGGATAGCCGAGCCCACCCACGTGATAGATCTTCCCATCCGGCGCCGTCGCCGTCACGCTGGCCTGGCGCACGAGCCGCGGGACGGGGTCGAGCCAGCCAGGCCGGTCGCTGTCGGAGAAGGCAACGTAGGGCTGGTCCCAGCGTTCCGTCGAAGGATCGAAGACGATGGGTCCCGGCTCCTGAAACCAGTAGATCAGGCCGTCACGTCCCGCGGTGCCGGGGGGCACCTCGGCGAGGAGTGCGATCTCGTAGTCGTACTCCTTGATCCACTCCCGGATCGGCGGGGAGACGATGTCCCCGGCCTTCTTCATGTGCTTCTTCATCCGGTTCCTGGCGCGGTACATCGGGAGCGGCGGGCCCCGCCGCCAGCGCCGGGCGCTCGGATCGAGGATGTCCAGCGAACGGGGGCCGAGGCCCATCTCCCGGGCCCCGGGGACGACCGCCACCCGTCCGCCGAAGGCGTAGAGGCGGCCCTCCAGATCGCTCGCGGACCGATGAAACCAGCGGGGATCCGGGAGCGGTGGCGCATCCCGCCAACCCGCCTGCACAGGAAGGCTCACACATCCGATCAGCGCGAGAAGCGGCAGCGCGAGGAGGAGCCGCGCGCTCATGGCTGCCTCGGAGCCAGAGCGAAGGCTTCCCCGGTCGGTGCCAGGGGAACCCTCGGCTGGGACGGCCCGAGCGGCACGACGGCCGGCTGGACGACACGGATATCGGTGCCCGGATCCGTCGGGTCGACGCGAGCCATAAAGGTGACGGCGCGGAGCGTGATGTCCACGCCCCTTACCGTGTTGCCAAGCGTCTGCGTGAAGAGGAGGGCGTCTTCATCCGGTTCCCCGTCATCGTCCGCTCCAGCGAGGATCTTCCATTGCATCTGGCCCTGGGCGTCGAGGTAGCCGCCGTAGAGCACGAGGACCGCGGCCTCGATGACGCTGCGATGGGCGTTGAACTCGATCGCGACCTCGAAGTCGGCGAATCCCGGCTCGTTGGTGGTGGGGGGCTGGAAGTCGAGGTCCGAGACGGGATGGGCGACCAGCCAATCGCTGAGGTAGGGCGTGATGTCTTCGTCGCGAAAGGCGGCGATCGGCTGATCGGGTCCGCCGCCGTTGTGATGATCGAAGCTGCGGAGAGCGGGGACGCCCGCGATGCGGTCGGCAAAGGCCCGAACGAACTCCCCGCCTGGGCCGCGACGACCGTGAGCGCTCCAGGCGCAGACGACGCCGTCGCTCGGCAGACAGCCGCCCGCCAGGAAGCCCTGGCTGAGCAGCTCGTCCAGGGGATTCACGTCGACCCCGAAGAGCTTCGGGTCCAGCAGGACGCTCTCGATCGCCCGGACCGCGCCCGCGAGTTCGGTCCCCGCGACCAGCTTCTCGAAGTCGTCGTAGAGATCGCTCAGGCCTCGCGCACGCGTGCCGGCGATCAGCCGCATCTGGCGCAGGGGAGCGCTCCGCTCGTCCTTGTTGAGGCGGCAGAGGGTCGGGTTGCCCGAGAGCAGCTCCGCGGGTCCCCCGGCGTCGCAGACGGTATCGCTGTAGTCGAAGAGGTCCGCGGTGCCGGGGCTCCAGCGCTCGATCAGGAGCTCGATGCCCGGGAAGCCGAGTAGCCCGAATTCGCCGAAGAGACCTCCCGAGAGCGCCAGACGCGTGAGCTGAAGCGCACCGTGGTGGGGTGTTCCCATCGTCACCATCGTGCCGAACTTTCCGTCGGGGCCCACCTGGCTCTGATAGGCGCGTTCGGCCAGCCCACCCATGCTGAAGCCGAAAGCGTCGAAATCGGGGAATCGGCCGCCGGCGTCCGGGTCGTCCGGATCCGGGCGGAAGCCGCTGAGTTCCCGACCGTTCTGGAGGACCTTGGTACGGAAGAGATTGCCGATGGCTTCGAGCCCCATGCGAGAGTTGTAGGTGGCGAAAACCGGACGGTAGACTCCATCGGTCGCGCGCATCAGATCCTGAATGATTTCTCGATAACGAGTGTTAGGCTCGAGCAGATCCTCGAGCGTCATGGCCCGCGCGCTGATCAGCAGCGTCTTGGGATCCCAGCCGTGGAAGACGAACAGGGGCCTCGAGTTCTGCTGCCAGGGCTTCACGCCGTCCAGATCGAAGGCGTCGGGCTCGGGGAAGAGGAGATCGCCGGTCTTCGTGTTGACGAAGACCCGCTTGATTCCGCCGGCGATGCCGAAGACGAGCTGTCGTACCTGACGGACCACCGGAAGATCCGCAAAGCCCGCGACCTGAATGCGCTCGGTCGTTTCGAGACCCGCGGTAACGGGCCCGCCCGCCTCGGTCAGGATCGCGCTCAGCCCCGCCACCATCCGGCGATTCACCCGGTCGACGGCATGCAAATGGGGGATGACGCTGAGCAGCGTCCAGACGTTGCGATCCGGGTCGAAGTAGACGGGCACGAGTCCCTGCTCCTCGATGCCGAAGGTGTCTGCGTCCTCCGCCGAATAACGGAAGGAGACCAGCACCGGGCCCACGAAGACCGGTGCGGGTGCCCCGGGCACCGTCGACTCGAGGCTGATCTGGATGCCGCCCCCGAGCCCGATCAGCTCCGGAAAGCCCAGGTCGGGGTCGAGATCCAAGCGGGCGCCCGGGATCGGAAGCGGACTCTCGAGACGACGGACGCGCACCCGCGCCGCGCCGGAGAGGGAGAGCGGAGGCAGGTCCAGGCGGAAGCTCTCGTCCGGAAGCTCGACGACGCCTCCGGTCATGGGAATCTCGACCTCCGTCTCGATCAGCAGGCTGCCGTCGTTCGTCAGCAGCAGATCGACCTCGCGCAGGGTCGCCTCGGAGGCGCTTCGATCCGCGTCGACGACCACGAATCTGGCCTGCGTCGGAAATCCGTCGGCCTCGATCGAGAGGCGGACGAGGCCGGTGGGGAGGCGGGGAAGGTCGTAGCGACCTTCGGCGTCGGTGGTGTCGAAGGCACCTCCGGGCCCCGAGATGGTCGCACCGGCAATCGGCGCGTTCGTCGCGCGCGCCCGGACGATCCCCGTGATTCCTCCGGTCTTCGGCCGCGGCTCGAGCGCGAAGTCGAGTCGGGCCTCGACGTCGGCCGTGAGGTCGAGGGTCACGGTCTGGCTGAGGTAGGCGGGATGCACCACCTCGAGTCGTCGGCTTCCCGGTGGAATGGAGAGCAGCTGGTAGCTGCCGTCGGCGTCGCTGGCTGCGGCCAGAAAGCCATTGACGAGGCGGACCTCGGCGAGCGAGATCGGCTCGCCCGTGTCGGCGTCGACGATCGACCCGGCGACGCTGGCCTCCGTCAGACTTCGTAGACGGAACTCGAGGGTCCGCTCGCCGCGGGGGACGACGAGGACCGAGAACGATTGAGGCTCGTGTGAGTCCGCCGACGCCTCGAACGCCAGGGTCTCGAACGGCGGCAGGTCCGTGAACGTGAAGTCGCCGTCGGCATTCGAGACCGTGGTGGCGACGACGGGGCCGGCCGGCTCGGAGAGCGGGTCCGAGAGAGGGTCGCCCGATGCGCCGGGGTTCGGCACCGAGCGTGCCTCGACCCGGATCCCGGCGAGGGGCTCGAGGCTGAGTCCATCGTAGACGCGGCCCGTGAACTCGGGCGGCACGACGCGGCCGCCCATCGCGCCTGCGAGGAACTCGATCTCGAAGCTGAGCTCGATCGGATGGCCCGAGGCGTCGGGCTCGAGATCGACGACCCGGAATACGTCCCGGGACCCGAGGCGGCGGAATCGGAGTGTCTGCTCGCCCCTCGGAAAGGCCTGCAGGACGAATTCGCCCTGCTCATCGCTGAGGCCCTCCACCGGCGTCTGGAGCACGTCGACGACGACTCCGGGCAGGCGGGCACCCGTCGATCGGTCGATCAGGCGGCCGACGAGGGTCACCGTGTCGGGCACCGGTCGCAGCGCGACGTCGAGAGGCAACAGGCCGGGCTCGTGGGCCTCGCTCGTGAAGACCTGCGGAAAGAAGTCGACCCGGCTGATCGCGATCTCGAAGGCGCCGGCCGGAATGTCGTGAAGCGAGAAGCGGCCGGCGGCGTCGGTGATCGCCGATTGGGCATGCTCGTCCTGATGGACCCGGACGAGCGCTCCTTCGAGCGGGTCGCCCGTTTCGTCGTTGCGGATCGTTCCTGCGACGCTGCTCGTCGTGGTGGGGGGCCTTGCTTAACAGCACGGTTAATTCATGTTCATGTCTAAATTCGCG
>CAYWGW010000075.1:0-16342 GCA_964457385.1 uncultured Spirochaetaceae bacterium | reverse complement strand
CAATGGGACAAGCCGAAGATCTCGCAGGCGCTCACGCCCGAGCAGCGCGAGATCCTCGACAAGCGGGGCGTGCTCTCGCCCGAGGAGATCCACCGGCTGGCCTCCAAGACGAAGAACACGATGGGCCTGGAAGGACGCAAGGCCGCCTGCCACAGCGACCTCGTCGACGACGAGGCGGCGCAGCATCTGCAAGAGGAACGATTGACACCAGAAGATCGGTTGAAGACGGAGCGGCTCGACCCCCTGACCCTGCAGCCGCTGTCGTCCCTCGACGGCGCGAATCCCTGACGGCTGCGGAAGGGAACGGAACGGTGGTCGTCTCCACCTCTCCGGAGCGCCCCGGATGGGCTCCGGCCTTCGTCCGTTCGGCGCTCTGGATCAGTCTGGGGAGTTGGATCGGGGCATGGGGCTTCTTCGCCTTCGTGGTCTCCCGAGTCGCGTTCCAGCTGCTGCCGGGCGACGTCGCCGGAGATCTGGCGGGGCGATTGCTCGGAACGCTGCATTACGGGGGCGCAGGGGCGGCGGTCGTGGCCGCGGCCGCGGCCTACTTGCTGGGGCGACGAGGTATCCTCGTGCTGCTGCCCCTGATTCTGGCCGCGCTCTGCCTCGCGAGCGAGCTCTGGCTCTCCCCGGCCGTCGCCGCCCTTCGCCCGAGCGCCGTCGGAGCCGCCGCCACCGAGGAGTCGAGCCGGCTCTTCGCCCGCCTGCACGCGCTCTCCCTCGGCCTCTTCCTGGCGATCCACCTGGCTTCGATCCTGCTTCTGGTCCTTCACGTTCGCCGGGACGGCCGCCCGGCCCCACCCCCCGCCTCCTCCCCGACCCTTCCGTAAACACCCGAAATCGCGATAAAAATCAATAGCCGGGGCGATAGGCCTGTTGTATCCTACGCCTGCTGTCATGAATTCCGTTGCAAATCCGGGGGTTTGCCGGAATACCGCGGCTCGGTCGAGGCGGGATCCGTGGCAAGCGACCCCGGAGGCGCAAGGATCGATCTTCGTGTCCCGGGTCGCCCGGGGCGATAGGCGGGGTCAACTCGATCGATTTCGGGTACGGAACGGGCGGGGCCCGCCAGTCAATCCGGGCAGGGTCTGACATCGGGTCCGGAAACGACGACGGACTCGACGCGAGGACCGTGTCTCGAGGGATTCAAGGGAAAGAGGACGATGAACGACATCAAGATCAAGCTCTCGCTCGAGTTCGCCATCGCGGAGAGCGATCTCGAAGATGCAATGGCCGAGTACGACGAGCTCAGCGTGGACCGGCTGATCGCACAGATCCTCGACAAGACGATCGCGATAGACGACGTCCACTGCCAGGTCGTGGAAGGTCCCAACAACCTGGAAGAGGTCGACGAGCTGCGCGCAGCACCCAGCGCGGGCTGAATCCGGAGCGATCGGGTTTCTCCATCATCCTCGGATCACTCGAACGCGGCTGGCGCGCGTCCTCTCCACGGTCCCACGGCCCACGGCCCGATCAACCAAAAAGATCCAGCTGGGCCGGCGGCGGGGATGTCGTGGGGAGCACGGTCCGCCTTCTGCGGGAAGGAGGCTCTACGTTCGGGACCGACTGCGAGGCCAGCAGCGGCAGAGCCTCCGATCGGGAGGCCACGGCCTCACGAGCCGCTGTTTGAGCAGCTGCGGTCGGCGGGGAAGCGGTCCCGGGCACCGCGCCGGAGGCGGATCGCTCCCGGGGACGGTAGATGCCCTCCCGACGCGCCCATCGGAGGATCTCGCCGTAGAGAGTCTGAAAGCGCGGCCCGTGATTGAAGTGGCGCAGATGGGCCAGCTCGTGACAGAGCGTGTTGACGAGGCTCGAGTACTTGAGCGGTCGGCCGGTCGTGGCGTGACGCAGACGGATGCGGATGGTGCCATCCGAGAAGCAGACGCCGTAACGGCTGCGGACGTTGGCACGCTCCGCCTCGAGGGCTCGGTAGCGCAGCCGGAAGCGCAGGCAGATGCGCTGGGCATCCTGCTCGAGCCGCGCCATCAGCTCGCGTTTCATCCGCCGATCCACGTGCCGCCGTCCCCCACCCGTCCATATTCTGGGAAGTCTGGCACTTCCAGTCAATCGGCCTCCGTCGAAGCGGCGGGCTCCTGGAGTGATTCCGGGGGCTAGGCTCCGCTCAAGATGGCGTTGATCGAATCCCTTGCGCTCTTCCCCCTCTCGGACGTGGTCCTGCTCCCAGAGATCTCGGTTCCCCTCTACATCTTCGAGCCGCGCTACCGACAGATGACGCGAGATGCGATCGCGGGCGCGGGACAGATTGGAATGGTGACGGTTCGGCCCGATGCCGTGTCGGCCCTGGCAGGGGATCCGGCCGTCTTCCGCGTCGGCTGCCTGGGCCGGATCGCCCAGGCCCAGGAGCATCCGGACGGCACCTTCCATATCCTGCTGCTCGGCGAGAGCCGCTTTCGGATCCTGGCTGAGCATCCGCGAACGGGTGACCAGCTCTACCGCTGCGCTCGAGTGGAGCTGCTGCCCGAGCAGGCGGCTCGAAGCGAAGTCGAGATCGAAACGCTCCACGGTCTCCGACAGGAGCTGCTCGAGCAGCTCGACCAGCTGATCGGAATCGCGCAGCCGGGCTCCACGCCCGCGAAGATGCTCGAGGGCTTCGACCGGCTGGAGTCGGAGCGCCTGGTGAATGCCCTGACCCAGGCCATTTCGTTTCGCCCCGCCGAGAAGCAGCAGCTGCTGGAGGCGGAGACGATCGTGTCCCGCTTCGAGACCATGACCGAGCTGCTGCGGTTCCGTCTGGCCGAGCTCCGCGGGACCGGCTCGGGCTCGGCGTCGCTCCCCAACTGATCCCACCGATTCCGCCATGAGCTGGATGGAGCCCAGGGGCAACACGATCCAGGAGTGTTTCCACAACGTCGGAATGACCTCCTGGATTTTTTGAGATATTTCTCGATAATCCTCGAAAAAGAGAGGAAAAACGAGATCCTGATTTTATAAACAGCGGTTCATCCCAGCCCTCCCCAAGCTGGAATCCGCTTTCGCATCGGCGCCGAAAGCCGCTGAAACAAATGACAATTCGGGCTGAAAACGCCGGTTAATCTGCGCCTCGAGCGCGTTTCCGGGCGTTTCTCCAATGTGTCACTCGTCTTCTTCATTTCGCCACAGAGTTGATTGCGAAGCGCGGGGACAAGTGGTTAACTCGCGTCTGCTCGGGATGAACCGAGGTCGAATTGAGTGAGATCCCCCTTGAATCTCTCGAAACCCCCCCAAATCCAAAGACAGCATTCCCAATCGAGGCGAAGAAGCCACAGTATGACATGTGGCGATTCTGCTTCGGAACCGGGAAAGCGATGGTCTGCGGGACGCGGGGAACGACGCTCTCGAGAGAATCCGAGAGGCCTCGCCTAGCTCGGGCTCGGTGCCTTCCAGGCGCCCATTCATTTCATCAATCGAGATCGGTTGGGTTGAATGACCTGTACGGCCAGGGTCTGGTGCGAAGCCTTGCTCCGCCTCCAGGAAGAAATTCCCGACTTTGCCTACGACGCGTGGATCGCGCCGTTGGACGCGAAGCTTGGCGAGAACTGCGTGATCCTCGGCTGTCCGACCTCTTTCCACCGCGACCGGGTCCGCATCCACTTCGCGGAGAAGCTCGAGGCCTGCCTCGCAGCCGCCCGCGACGCCGCCGGCTCGCGCAGGATGGACTCCGAGAACCCTCCGATGACGATCCGGATCCTGGGCGCTCGGGAGTTTGCCGAGGTCCCCGGCCCCCTCCTCGACTTGAACGGGGCCGGGCTACCCGACCGCGCGGCGGCGGGGACGGCGGAGACGGCGGGACAGACGGTGATGCGGCAGACCGCGCTGCAACTGGCCGCGCAGATCCAGCCGCCCGTTGCGACAGCCGCCCCGACACCGACCGCCCTGCACGATGACGGCGGTGGTGGCCGCCGCCACCCTGCGGCCGCGATCGGAGCCGCCAGCGCGCTTCGGATGCCGGGCGCCTCCGACTTCCAGATCCGGCCACGAAAAGTATCCCCGCCCCGACACCCGACGCCCCGTCCCGGACGGGACGGTGATCCGCAAACCGGACAGAGCGAGCTGCCTTTCAGCTTCGAAAGCTTCGTCGTGGGGCCCTGCAACGCGCTGGCGCGGGAAGCCTCCATCGCCCTGGCCCGGGAGCGACAGCGCAGCCTCGACCAGCTCTACCTCGGCGGCGAGTCGGGCATGGGCAAGACCCATCTCGCCCGTGCGACCGCCGCCGAAGCCCGCCGACATGGAGCCGCCGGCCGCGCGAACGGCGCCGGCGCCGCACGCGGCGTCGTCTATACCTCGGCCGAGCAGTTCACGAGCGAGTTCGTCTCCGCCATGCGCAACGGCCGCTCCGACGAGTTCAAGCGTCGCTACCGCGCGCCGATCGGGCTGCTGGTGGTCGAGGACGTGCAGTTCTTCAGCGGCCGCGCCAAGACCCAGCTCGAGCTCTTCCATACCGTCCAGCACGTGCTCGAGGCGGGCGGGCGCGTACTGCTGACTGGCGATCGTCCGCCTCGGGATCTCACGGGCCTCGACGATCGCATGCGCGCCCAGATGGGCCGCGGCTTCGTGGCAGAGCTCGAGGCCCCCGACGCCCTCGTACGGCGCAACATCCTGCGTGCCAAGGCGGCGGCCGGAGGCGTGAAGCTGCCCGCCGACTGCCTCGACCTGCTCGTCGAATCGACCGAGGGCAGCGTGCGGGACATCGAGAGCGTGCTGATCCAGGTCGTGACGACTTCTTCGTTGCTCGGCCATCCGATCGATCTCGATCTCACCCGCGAGGCCATCGCCCTCAAGACGGCGGCCAACCCGCGCCTCGCCCCGCGCACGATCGCCGTGGCCGAGATCGTCCGGATCGTCTCCGCGTTCTTCGGCAAGCGGCCGGAGGCCCTGGCCTCGCGCTCGCGGCGGCGGGACGTGCTGGTGCCACGTCAGCTCGCGATGTACCTGGCCCATCGCTACAGCGAAGCATCCTTCGGCGAGATCGGCCGCGCGCTGGGCCGCGATCATCCCTCGGTGCGCAACGCCATCCAACGGATCGAGCGACAGGTGCTCGAGAACGCGCCGGTGCGCTACCAGGTCGAGGCCCTGAGCGAGCGCATCGATCAGACGCTGAAGCAACGAGTCGAAGGGGGCTCACCCCCGACGCAGGCGTAGCAGGCATCGGGGGTGTCGGGGGCGCCCCGCGGCGGGCTTCTCAGACGAGGGGCAGCGCTCGAGCCTCCTCGTCGGCGGAGACGCCCACCGTGCGGACTTCCTTCTTCTTCTCCAGCTCCCGCTCGAGCTGACGCCGCGCCCGGGCGGGCCCGGCGAGCCGCGTCTGCTTCCGGGGCTCGCGGGAGGGCGGATCGAGGGCCGGATCCTCGAAGCGTTGGACCACGTCGTAGCGCGTCGTACGCTCCACGGGCACCCGCCCGAGCTCGCGGATCAGGCGCCGGAACTCCTCGGCCGGCGTATTCTCACCGTGGTCGGCGCCGGACTCGCGGCTGATCGACTCCTCCATCAACGTCCCGCCGAAGTCGTTGGCCCCCGCGCTGAGCGCCATCTGCCCGAGCTTGTGACCCATCTTCACCCAGGAGACCTGGATGTTCGTGATCCAGGGGCGCAGGAAGAGACGGGCGACGGCGATGATCCGCAGGTCTTCTTCCATCGACGGACCCGGCCGGGCGCCCAGCAGGTTGTAGAGGAGGTTGCGTTCGTGGATGAAGCCCAGGGGCACGAACTCGGTGAAGCCGCCGGTCTCCTTCTGGATCTCCCGGAGCAGGTCGAGATGGGCGGCGATGTGGCGCGGCTGCTCGATGTGGCCGTACATCAGGGTCGAAGTCGAGCGCAGCCCGATGCCGTGGGCCGCCCGGATGATCTCGACCCAGCGGGCGCTGCGGAGCTTCTTCGGCGAGAGGATGTCGCGAATCTCGTCGTCGAGGATCTCGGCGGCGGTCCCCGGCATCGTGTCGAGTCCGGCCTCGACCAGCCACTTCAGATACTCGTCGAGAGGCATGCCGCTCTTGCGATGACCGAAATCGATCTCCTCGGGCGAGTAGGCGTGGATGTGGAGCTTCGGGAAATGGCCCTTCACCGCCCGCAGGATGTCGCGGTAATGCTCGTGGGTCTTGTTGGGGTGGATGCCGCCCTGGATGCAGACCTCCGTCGCCCCGCGATCGACCGCGTCCTGGCATTTCTCGAGGATCTCCGAGTGGCTGCGATCGTAGGCGTCGACCGGATCGTCCTTGTGTCGGGCGAAGCCGCAGAAGGAGCATCCCACGTAGCAGATGTTGGTGAAGTTGATGTTGCGGCAGACGACGTAGCTCACGTCGTCGCCACAGTCTTCACGGCGCGCAAGGTCGGCGGCGGCGAGCAGCGCGTGGAGGTCCGGGCCACGGGCCACGAGCAGCTTCTCGGCCTCCTCGCGGCTCAGCTCGCGGCCATCGAGCGCCCCCTCGAGCAGGCCACGGATCTCGGTCGAAACGGCATCTTGGAGCTGTCGGAACATGCTAGGCGGCCTCCTCGTCGGACTGGTCGTTTTTCCGCTGCGCGTAGCCCTCGTCGGTGGCGTATTTCGGCAGCAACGCCCGCACCTGCGGGTCGAAGAAATCGGGGCGATGCAGGATCCAGTCGGGATAGACGGGACCCCGCTCGAAGAGCTCGAAGCCGGACTGCTCGGTCTGCTCGCGGAGCCGGCGCAGCGCGGGCCAGGGCGCCTCGGGATTGATGAAGTCGACGGTGACGGGCGAGACGCCGCCCCAATCGTCCACGCCGGCCGCCAGCAGTCTCGGCAGCATCTCCGAGCCGAGGTTCGGAGGCGCCTGGAGATGGACCGCGCGCGGCAGGATCAGTCGCGCCAGCGCCACCCAGCCGATCACGGTGTCGTCGTCGAGGGCGTTCGCCGCCCGCATCTTCGTGCCCGGCTTCGGATGGAAGGGCTGGACGATCGCCTCCTGGACATGGCCGTAGCGAAGCGCCAGCTCCCGGATCGTCCAGAGCGTGTCGACGCGCTCGGCGTCGTTCTCGCCGATCCCGAGCAGGATGCCGCTGGTGAAGGGGATCTTCAGCTCCCCCGCCTCTTCGTGCATCCGGATCCGCCGCGCGGGCTCCTTGTCCGGCGCATGGAAATGGGGCATCCCCTTCTGGCGCAGCCGCTGGCTCGTAGTCTCGAGCATCAGCCCCATGGACGCGTTCACCGGCCGCAGCCGCGCCATCTCCGCCTTCGTGAGGATGCCGGCGTTGGTATGGGGCAGCATGCCCTTCTCGATCGCGACGCGACAGGCCTCGTAGATCAGGTCGGTGGTGCTCGAGAGCCCGCGCGCCGTCAGTAGCTCGCGGTAGCTCTTGTAGGCGATCTCCGGCTTGTCCCCGAGACACATCAGCACCTCGACACAGCCTGTGGCGACCCCGCCACGCACGGCCTCCGCGACCTCGTCGAGGGTGTAGGTCTGGGCCTCGGGCGAGTCGGGCAGCTTCGCGAAAGTGCAGTAGCCGCAGCGGTTGCGACAGAGGTTCGTCAGGGGGATGAAGATGTTGCGGGAGACCGTGACGCGTGGGCCGGTCTCGGCCTGCTTGATCGCGCGGGCCGCCTCACAGACCAGCCCCCGGATCCGGGCATCGCCGAGGGAACGCGCAAGGGTCTCGGCCTGATCGCGGGCCAGGCCGACACCGTCCGGACCGGCCCCGTCGACCGCCGCAGCGACCCAGCGCTCGGCGTCCGGCACGCAGGCAGCGGCGTCCGAATCGGGGTTCTTCAAGGATCCTCTCCAGCCCATCCAGCAAGCCGCCGCATCCAGCGGGTCAGCCCCTCCTTCTCGGGCGCGACTTTCGGGCAGCGGGCCTGCCGGGCATCCCGCCCGCCGACGGCCTTCGTGGCGATGGCCTTGGAAAGTGTCACACAGGCAGGCGCCCAGCCGCAAACATGCTTCGTTTCGAGAACCGCTCGCGCAATCACTCGGCGGCCCGGCTCCCGGCGCTACGATCGCGTCGACGGCGATCCCAAGGGGCTCGTGGCAGGGGTCAAGAGGCGGCGGGAGCGGTCTCGCCGTCCGGCTCATCCCGGGGCTGGGTCCGCCAACGACGATGGGTCCAGATCCACTGCTCGGGCGTCTCCCGGATCTGCATCTCGATCACAGCCGTCATCCGCGCCACGTTCCGCCTCAGGATCTCGCTCTCTCGGCTTCCGTCACCAGCCCGCCCGTCGCCCGTCTCCGGATCGGCCTCGATGGCGAGAGCCGGCTCGAAGCGGATGCGATGATGGCGCCCGTCGGGCAGGCGTCGGATGAAGGCCGGAATCACGGGGATGCCGAGCCGCTCGGCAATCCGGGCCGGGCCGAAGCGGGTGCTGGCCGGTCGTCCGAAGAAGGGCACGAACACACCCTCATGACGTCGCGCGTTCTGATCGAGCAGCACGAGCACGAAGCGACCGCGCCGCAGCGCACGCAGGACGGCCAGACCCGCGCGACCCATCGGAAGCTGCTCGAAATCTTCACCGGGCCGAGTCCCCCCGGCCTCCGGCCCGCCCGGCCCGCCGCCCCCGCCACCCCGCAGATCGCGCAGCGTCTCGTCGAGCACGGGGTTGCGCAGACCGCGGTAGACGACCGAGATCGGCAGGCCCAGACTCGCGGCCTTGGCGGCCGCCAGCTCCCAGTTGCCCAGATGGCCCGTCATCACCAGCACGCCGCCGGTCGCGCTCGCCCGCCGCGCCGCCTCGAGATGCTCCAGGCCCTCGAGCTCGACGCGCTGCAGCAGCGCGGCTCGATGGCGCCCGCGCAGCAGGATGAGTTCCGCCAGCCCCCGACCCAGATGGACGAAGACGTCCTCGCAACAACGCGCGACCCAGGCGCGATCCCGTTCCGGAAAGGACCGAGCGAGCTGCTCTCGTACCCGCCGCGTGCGCGGCCCGCCCACGCGAGGCCAGAGACGGCCGATGCCTGCCCCGAGCGCGATCACGGCGTCCATGGGAAGCCGATTCGCGAGCGGGATCATCGTGGCGAGGATCCATCCGATCGCCCTTGTTCGAAACACCCGTGTTCGAAACGACCGCGTCCGGAGCCTCCGGAGCCTTCTGATCACCCCTCGCGCAGGGATCGGTCGAGGGTTTCGATCAGACGCGGACGCAGGTCGTCGGGATCGATGATCTCGGACAACGAGCCCACGGCCAGGGCCCGCTCGACGGTATGGATCGCGTCGAACTCGGCCGCCGTTTCGGCCTGCTTCTCGAGCGTGACCTCGCGCAGCACCGCATCGAGCTCGGCGCGATTCTCCTCCGTCGGCCAACGCCGCACGCGATCGCTCTTGTCCTTCACCCGTGGATCGTCGAGGGCCTGGGCGCGCACCTCGCGGCTGAAGACGACCGCCGCCGCCGGCCCGCCTCCGATCACCGAAGCGTAGGAACCCGTCAGCGCCACCGCGTGCACCTGATCGTTCAGTTCCTGTGAGAAGACGACATACGCGCCCCCGTGGTAGCGCGACACGACCACGAAGTAGATCGGTCCCCGGAAGTTCACGACGGCGCGCGCGATCTCCGCCCCGTACTCGAGCTGGATCTTGCGCAGCGACTCCGGCGAGCCGTCGAAGCCCGAGAGGTTCGCGAGCACCACCACCGGTCGGTTGCCGCTCGAAGCGTTGATCGCCCGGGCGACCTTCTTCGAGGACTGAGGAAAGAGCGTCCCTCCGTTCCAGGTCTCGGGGCCATCGGGCGGGTAGTAGCCCTCGCGCGGGAGATTGCGACTCTCGATCCCGATCAGGCAGATCGGACGACCACCCACGTGGGCATCCCAGACGATCGCGGTCTCGGCCCCCACCCAGGGGTTCCAGCGCTCGAGATGCCCGCCATCCTGATCGATCAGGGCATGCATCACCGCGCGCATCGAGAAGGGACGCTTGCGACCGGGATTCGTCTCGGCATCGAAGATCTCACCCACGGTCGCGAGTCCCTCGGCATCCTCGCTCGAGATCGGTATTTCGCCGATCGAACGCTCGCGCGCGTCGCCGGTCTCGAACCGCCGCGGTCCGGACTCTCCCGGAACGACGTAGGTGTAGCGGTAGTGCTCGTAGAGGATGTGATAGGCGTCGGCGAGATTCCGGGCGAAGTACTGCGCCTGGCCGTTGGGGCCCATGATCCGCTCGAAGCCGCCGATGGCGATCTCGTCCTCCGCCGCCACGCCCCCCGACGCCTCCAGCGCCGCCCGACCCGTCAACACCATCGAGGCGTTCTGGGTCATGATGAGCACGCCCCGGGTATGCATCAACATCGTCGATAGCGCATCGAAATAGCTCTGGGCCCCGACATTCACGCCCTGCACGATGACGTGCACGACGCCACCCGCCTGGGTGAAGGTCACGATCCGACGCACGACCCGGGCGGTGGCATCCAGGTTCTCGGTGCCGCTGTCCATCGCGATCTTCGCTCCCGACGATACCGGCACCCACTCGAGCGGCACGCGCAGGGACTCGGCCAGATCGAAGGCCGCGACCAATCGATCGCATTCCGGCGCCGACAGCGCGCCCATGCCCATCGTCGGATCCGAGAGCACGAGCACCCGCAGCATGCCCTCCGGAACCTTGTCCGTCGGCGTCCGGATCAGCCCGAAGACGACGGCGGAGCGGTTCTTTCCGTAGGGCCGATCGGAAACGCTCGACGCCTTCGGCTGGGAACTTTCGGGATCGAGGTCGTACTCTTCAAAGGACCCTTCGGGCCGGCCGTCCTCGGTCGAGTCGCTCGTCAGCATCCGCACGATCTCGTAGGGATAGATGAGGCGCCGGCGACGGGCCGCGACGACCTTGCGCTCGTACTCCTGGGCCGGCTCGAGGGGATCGTGATGGGGATCGCGCCAGACCAGCTCGAGCTGCTCGCCGGCATCGGAGATGACTAGTTCCTGGGGCTCGGGCGGGGCATCGGGTCGATCTCGATCGAGCCGATTCAAGCGTACGAGCACCTTCTCGAGACCCAGATGCCGCGTCGCGGGCGCCAGTCGACGGGCGATCTCGTTGGCTACTTCGGAGTCGACGAAGATCGGCGGCGCCACGAAGAGTGCGATCCGATTCCACTGCAATCGGCGCCGGGGATCGCGCGTCTGCAGAATCGTCCGAAGCCGTCGGGCAGCCCGGTTGAAGACGCGCTCGAAGGTCGCGAGATGATGGAACAGCTCGCGACCGGGCTGGGGCGATCGATCCCGCGCATCGGCGAGCACGAAGACCCGCTCGTCCCCGGGCGTGTCCCGAGCCCGACCGTAGAAAGCGTAGATGCCTTCGTCGCTCTGGAGGCGTTCGAGATCGAAGGCTTGATAGCGGTCCAGCCCGATGCGCCGGGCCGTCTCTGGATGCAGATCGAGATCCTCGACCGCGCGCTCGAGCTGCCCGGACCGGCGGCGCAGAGTCTTGTAGACGTCGTCCTCCCCGTCCGCCGAGAGGTGGCCGACCGTCATGCGTCCCTCGAAGTCCCGATCGCGATAGGCGTCCTCGAGATCGTCCAGGATCGAATCCCAATCGACCTCCGCTCCGGGCGGAACCAGAACCTCGAGCGCGACGATCGGCGTGGCCGGATCGTGCTCGCGCAAGGACGCAGCTCCCCGCATCAGACGATCCATCCAGGAAACCGCCTCCTCGGGCGGGCCACTGGCCGCCAGCACGACTCCCTCACCACGATACTCGACGCAGTGGATCGGCTCCCCGTCGACGCGCACCGCCCGATAGGCCTCGGGCACCTTCGGCGCATAACGTCGCTGGACGTGGGCCGCCAGCGCGATCGCCCGACGATTCGAATCCGGACCGGCGATCCAACGACCCACGCGCTCGAACACGAGTCGGGGTGAGGCGGCGACCTCCAGCAGCACGTCACCGGGCGGTGCCACCAGATCCCGCTCCGCGGTGGCCAGCCATTGCTCGACGCTGTCGGAAGAGCGCTGGGCCCGCTCTTCGATGCCCGGCCGCTGGAAGATCACGTAGGCCGCCTCGAGGGCGGCATCGGCCACGGCATCGCTCACCTGGGGTCGCATGCGCGCGATCCGGTTGAGCGCCCCCGCCAGCTTCGGATCGTCCCCCATGAAGATCCCGGACTGGGCGAGGGCCGTGATCCGGCGCAGCACGCCGAGGATCAGCTCCAGCCGCAGGGCCTTGTCCGACTGGCAGGCGAGGATCCGGAGCAGTGCCCGGCGGAGTCCGTCGGTCGGTTTCAGACCGGTCACGCCGTAGTGGGAGAGAGCCGACTTCACCAGCTCGAGATAGCTCTCGTCGATGCCCGCGCCCTCGGCCTCGACCCGCCGCACGTACATCCGCAGACGCGCACTGTTGGAAGGCCCCGACTGACCCGAGACCGAGGCGCTCGGCGCGCGGATCGACAGCTCCTCGACGTCCGCGAACGCGCTGAGCTCGTGGCGGATCTCCGCCAGCTCGCGACAGAAGCTCTCGGAGATCGTCTCGGGCAGCGATGCCTCGAGGAACGCCGTCAGCAGCTTCGAACGATCGGGATTCGCGTCGTACCCGAGCAGCACGCGCCGGATCTCCTCGCGGGCCGCGTCGATCGCGATCCGACGGGCGGCGAGGTCGGCCCGGTCGGCGGTCTCCAGATCTGGCCTGCCCAGGGATCGATCGGCGTCGGTCTCGAAGAGCAGGGCCAGCGGATCCAGCTGTTCGGGAAGGCGCAGGCGCGTTCGCTGGGCACCGTTCTCCGCGGTCTCCGCCGACTCCTCGATCACCAGGATCACGTCGCCCGCCGCGACCTGCTGACCCTTCTGCGAGACGATCTCCTTGATCGTGCCGGCCACCGGCGCCTGGAAGCCGATCTCCATCTTCATCGCCTCGAGCAGGCCCAGCGGCTGGCCCGCCGCGACCGTGTCACCCGCGGCGACGTGGATCGCGACGACGACGGCGGGCGTGCTCGACCGCACCTGCCCCGCCGTCTGCAGTCCGAAGCGCAGCGGATGCCCATCGACCTCGAGCCGCAGGCCCAGGTCGTTCGCGTCGTAGAGGATGCGGCGGACGCGATCGTCGATGATGAAGCGCGCCGCGTGGGTGCCCTCTTCGCGCATCATCGCACCCACGGCCACGCCCTCGAGATGCACCCGATAGCGCCAGGAGCCGATCGCGTAGACCTTCATCCGGTAGCTCTCGCCGGCGAAGGAGAGATCGACCTGCTGGCCGTGGGAGGAGGGCAGACGATCCCGGGTCCCCTGGGCGGAGAAGATGCCGGTCCTGAGCGTCGCGCGGCTGCGTTGATAGGAGAGGATCGCGGCGGCGACCAGCGCGTCCCGGGCCAGGTCGGGATGAGATTCGACCAGGCTCGGACGCTCCGCGCTCCAGCGATCGAGCCAGCGGGTATCGACGCCGCCCGCGCGGAAGTCGTCGCTCGCCAGGATGTCGAGCAGATAGCCCTTGTTGGTCGCCCCGCCCGCCACCACGAGTTCGAAATCGCGCAGCGCGCAGCCCAGTCGCGCGATCGCCTCGGGTCGGTCGTCGCCGATCGCGATCACCTTGGCGATCAGCGAGTCGAAGTCCGAGGAGACCACCGTATCGGTGGTCACCCCCGAATCGACCCGTGTCTGGGGACCGAGGGCGGGCTCGAAGAGCGCGATACGGCCGGGGGAAGGCAGGAAGCCCTCGTCGGGATCCTCGGCACAGACCCGCGCCTCGATCGCCGTGCCCCGCCGATGGATCGGAATCCCGTCGATCGATTCGCCCCGGGCGATCCGGATCTGGATCTCGACGAGATCGATGCCTGCGATCTCCTCCGTGATGCCGTGCTCGACCTGCAGGCGCGGGTTCACCTCGAGAAAGTAGAACTCCTCGCCGGTCAGCAGGAACTCGACGGTTCCAACGCCGCGATAGCCGACGTGCTGGACGAGCTGGACGGCAGCCGTCTGGAGCCGCTCGATCAAGCTCTCCGAGAGACCGGGCGGAGGCGCCTCCTCCAACACCTTCTGGTGTCTCCTCTGCACCGAGCAGTCGCGAGAGCCGAAGGCCACGCCGTGGCCATGCGCGTCGGCGGCCACCTGGACCTCGATGTGGCGCCCGCCCTGGACCATCGCCTCGACGAAGAGCGCGCCGTTGCCGAAGGCCGCAGCGGCCTCGGCCCGGGCGGAACGGAAGGCCTCGGCGAGCTCCTCCCGCCGCTCCACGATCCGGATGCCGCGACCGCCGCCGCCGGCCGTGGCCTTGAGCACGACCGGAAAGCCGATCCGCTCGGCGTGCTCGAGGGCCTCGTGCTCGTCTTCGAGCGCGCCTCCGCTCCAGGCCGTGACGGGGACGCGGGCCTTCTCGGCCAGCAGCTTCGAGGTGATCTTGTCTCCGAGCGAACGCATCGCGTCGGCCGGAGGGCCGAGGAAGACGATGCCCTCGGCGGCCAGCCGATCCACGAAGACCGGATCCTCGGCGACGAAACCCCAGCCGGGCCAGACCGCGTCGGCGCGGGCCTGGCGGAGCGCGGCGATCACGCCGTCGTGATCGAGATAGGCGGCCACGGCGCCCCTCGTCGATGCCAGCTCGAACGCGCGATCCGCCAGCCGCACGAAGGGCGCATCGCGATCGGGTGGCGTGAAGAGCGCGATCACCTCGAGCCCCCCGCCCTCGCGTGCGCGGAGCGTCTTTGCCGTGCGCAGGCAGCGCACCGCAGCCTCGCCCCGATTCACGATCGCCAGGCGTTCGATGCGCCGGATTCCGTCAGCGCCGTCGCGCTTCAGAAGGTCTGCCAATTCGTCGCTCCAGGTCCGTTTCCGTTTTCGTTGCCACTCCCGGCTTCCGTCTTGCCGGAGCTGGAAGGCCGAACCGACTCGATCCACGGGGAGGACTCATCGACTCGAAGGGTCGTCGGGGGAGTCATCGCGGGCGTCATCGCGGGGCCCGAAGCGGGCGTCATCGCGTAGGCGATCCAACGTCCATGATGGGAGAGGGAGAGGGCCAGCGAGGTGGCCTCGCCGTCGAGCTCGAGAACGGGAATCCGGCCGCGCCGCCCGATCGACAGACGCGCCTCGGGCACGGCGAGGCTGCGACCCAGCTCCCGGCGCGCGAGTCGGCGCACGGCCCGGCTCGCGTCCTCGGCGTTCGAATCTGCGCCGGCCTCCCGAAGCTCGACCACCGCCGACTCGACCGCCTCCCAATCCGCACCCAACGGCAGCGCGATCACGTGGACCCGCTCAGGGGTCTCGAAGCTCTTCAGCTCCACCTCGATCCCGGCCACGCCGGCGACGGTCGGAAGCGCGAGGCGACCGCAGCGCACCCGCCGCCGCCCCGTCGCGGCCCCCGGCGTGGGCGGCTCGAAGCAGGCCACGAGGCGCTTCGGGGCGAAGACGAATCCGGAATCGAGCTGACGCGCCAGCTTGTAGGCCGCCTCCTTGGCCGCCCAATGGGCCCAACGTCGGACCAGGGGGCGCGGATCCCGCGCGATCGCGCGCCGCTCGGGATCCGCGTAGACGCGCGCGTCGAAGCGCGACCGGTAGCTCTCCGGCCGGCTGTCCGCGTCCCGCAGATCCACGATGTCATTGCCGAGCACGAAAATACTCCGCTTCCATGCGCATCAGCTCGCGCACGATCTGCAGCGCGAGGTCGCGCGAGCGCCGGACGCCCCGGGCATCACTCTTCGGCTCGATGCAATTGATCGAGACGTCCATCACGTCGCCCCGCGCCGGATAGTCGCCCCAGGTCTCCTGGCGACGTCCCCGTAGATACACGCAGAGCACGCGGCATCTCGGCACGGCCCCGACGACCCGTCCGACGCCCCAGGCTGCCGCACTCTCCTCGACCCGACCCGAGCGACTGCGGCCCGCCTCCGGAAAGAGCAGCGCCGTCTCGCCGCGCCCGAGCAGGTACTTCACACGCTCGAGCACGTCGCCCACGCCTTCGCGGGCGCCACCACGCGTGATGGGAATGCACTTCGCGACGTAGATCAACATCCGTGACAGCGGCGTCCTCGCAAAGTTCGTGCTCTCGGGCGTGTTCCAGGGCAACTCGTCGAAGCGGCGCAGCCAGTAGAAGGCCGAGCCCAGCGCCCAGGCGACCAGGAAGGAGTCGATGTACGTGAGATGATTCGCGCAGACGAGCAGCGGCGCGTCCGACTGCCGTCGGATCGCGCGGTAGCGGGCCCGGATCGATCTCGCCTGGGCGATGCGGTAGCCGAAGCGGAACCGCATCACGAGGGCCGAGACGCCGATCCAGAGCGGCGCAGCCAGCCAGCTCACGCGCCGCTGTCGGGCATGGCGCGCCGCCAGCCCGGAGTCGACCCGCGCCAACGACGCGTCCGATCCGATGCGATCCGATCGCGGCTGGCTCCCGCTCGGCCCGCTCCCCACGCGCTTCTCCTAGAGCTTCCCCGAGATCAGGTTGACCGCATCGCCCACGGTGTTGACCTGGTCCACGTCTTCGTCGGCGATCTCGATGTCGAAGT
>CAYWGW010000074.1:3618-16360 GCA_964457385.1 uncultured Spirochaetaceae bacterium | reverse complement strand
GCCGCGAGCCCGAACCGCAGGCGGGGCAGCGTCTCCCGCTCCATCGCGTAGATCACCGCGAAGTCCCACGCCAATACGTAGGCCTGCAGTCCCGGTCGTCGCTCGAGACAGCGATCGAGTAGCTCGACCAGGGGATCGAGGCCCAGCCCCTCCTCGTCCCGACGCAGACGGACCTGACTGTGGACGTCCCATCCGATGATCAGGATCTGATCCCGTGCCTGCTCGATCGCCGAGGCCACCGCGTCGAAGTAGACCGCTCCGTCGATCAGGAACGCCGCCCGTCGGGACGGCTCGCGTCGCCAGCAGTTGCGGCCGACTGCGAGCAGGGACCCTTCAGTCATCGAGCGTGTCCACCCTCCGGGCTGCCGGCTCCACGGAGCAGCGGATCTCTCCAATGGGATGCACCCGCCGCCCCGCCTCGCCGTCGCGTCTCGACCTGACCCGTCATCTCGCGGTCTGTCTCGCGCGCCAACCGGAACGCTACCTGGCAAGGGTGACGACGGACTCGGCGTCGAACTTACGAGCCTTGAAGAAGTCCTCGTCCATCGAGCCGGTCACCCGAATGAAATCTCCCCGCTGGGAACTGCACAGTCCGTGTCTGCCCGTGACTGCGCTCGTTCCTTTCGAACCGACGTGCCCATCGTCAACAGCAAGCGTCAATAGCAAGCAACGTGCCGGCCCCACAGGACCTACTGGGAAAGCCAGCTCACGAAGCCAGGCCGTGACACGAGGGCCGTCGACACGCATGGACGGCGATCGCGGCTGCACGGCTCGCCACAACCGTGGCAGATTGAAGAATTCTCGTAGCCGTTCCGACGGTCCCCCATACGATGACTGGGCCTCGAGCGGCCCGGCGAGCGGATCCACACGGGCCATCTCCCATCTCCCTGGCATGTGAAGTGCAGCGCCAGAAAGTGTAGGAGTGCTAGTCGCCGATCCACGCGACCGATCCAGGGAGCGATCCGTTGTCGGGTTGCAGGGCAGTCGGGCGAAGGAAGGAGAAAATCGATGGCCGTAGAGAATTACTGTCGCAGGTCCGTCTCGACCGTCGTCGCCACGGAGGCCATCCGCGCGGCCGCAAAGCAGATGGAGACCGATGGAGTCGGTCTCCTGGCGGTCCTCGAGGACGGCAGGGCCGCGGGCGTCCTGACGGATCGCGATCTCGTCCTGCACGCGGCCGACGGCCCACGGTTCGAGGTCGCCCGGGCGATGACCACGCCCGCGATCCCGATCTCGACGGATACGCCCCTCGACGAGGCGATCGAATCGATGGAGCGGAGCCGCGTCCGACGCCTGCTCGTCATCGACGGCGAAGGCCGGCCCTACGGCGTGCTCGAGCTCGACGATCTGGTGCGATTGATCGGTCGGGAGCTGGCCGCACTCGCGGACGTCGCGGACGCGCAGATCCACAGGCTTCCCGGGGCCTCTGCGCCGACCGCCGGGGCAGAGAGCGGGGGGCGCCGGAGCACCCACTACTCGAAGGCGGTCGTGGCCCTGCGCTCCGACGCGCCGGTACAGCGGGCGATCGAGGAGATGAAGCGGGCCGCCATCGGCTCGGTCGTGGTGACGGACGAGCAGGACCGACCGACGGGCATGGTCACGGATCGCGACATCGCGATCCGGATCGTAGCGCAAGGGGACGACCCGAAGGTCGTGAGGCTCGGGGACATCATGACGGCTCCGGCGATTACCGCCGACGCGTCGCAACCGATGGAGGAGATCACCGAGCTGATGAGGGCGCATCGCGTGCGCCGCGTACCGGTCGTTCAGGACGGGCGACTCGTGGGGATCGTCAGCTACGACGACCTGCTGGTCGCGCTCAGCGACGAGCTGCGGAAGCTCGGCCGGGCCGTCCAGCGAGACGTCCAACGGGAATCCCGCGTGGCCGCAGCCGAGGAGATGCGGACGCGGGCGAGCGAGGCACTCAAGGAGGCGGCCCATCAGCTCGGCGAGCTGGGCGAGGAGACGACGAAAAAGCTCAAGGAGGAGGTCGACTCCCTGCGGAACCGCCTGCGCAGACACTGACACGGCTCGCGCTGAGGTAGCTCGCCGCTGCCGCTAGTCCAGCTCGCTGTCGAGGCTTCGTTCCAGCTGGCCGTCGATCTCGCTCTGGCTGCGGGCAAAATCAGCGTTGGCGAGCAGGCTGTAATGCGTGTCGAGCGGAACTTTGCCGATGAGATCGCCGTCGAGCTCCGGGAGCTTGCCGCGCGCGAGTTCCTCGCGTTCCGCGGGCGTCGGAGAGTGGAAGAGGCTGCCGAAGCCCGCCTGATCGAAGCGCTTGAAGAGCTGATCGCCGTCTTCGATCAGGGCGTAGTCCTTCGAGGCGCGGAGCTCACGGAGGAACTCGACGAGCTCGGGCTCGACGTGGTAGAGCCGGGCGATGGCGTCCGGCCCGGTTTTCCGGATCACCTCGGCGGAGATGCCGAGGTCGTCTTCGTAGGAGGTCTCGAGCCGGCTCTCGATCCCGTCCGGGGGGATCTCCTGCTGCTCGAGGAAGTCCTGGATCACGCTGCAGGGAGCCGTGAAGACGTCGCAGCCCGCGACGCGGACGAAGGTCTGCCAATCGCGGACGCTGGCCACGATCAGCCGGGTCTTGAGGCCATCCTCGGCCCGCAGCTTGCGGATCGCCCGCTGCGCAACCAGATCGACATGCTCTCCGAGCTGCTCGGCCTGTAGACCCTGGTTCAGTCGGCCCATGAAGATGTTCGTCCGCGTGACGTCGGCGAACAGGGCTGCGACGACGGCCTGGCGCGCAGAGAAAGTCGACGTGAGGTTGACGGGGATGCCCGCCCGCTCGAGATCCCGCGCGACGAGCAAACCATCCGGGGCCTCGGGCGCGAAGGGAACCTTGACGATCGCATTCGGAACGCATTGACGCAGCACCCGGCCCAGCGATCGGGCGACCTCGGCGTTCTGGCGCAGGTCCATGTGCAGCTGGAGGCTCACCTCCCACTCGCGACCGGCTGCGAAGCGCCGGGTCATGTCGTTTCCGATGCGCCCACAGAGAATCGTGTAGAGGAGCACGAGCAGGTTCGGACGCGTGAGCCCCGGCTGCTGCCCTCCGAGATCCTTCGCCCACGCCTGCAGATCCTCACTCTCCAGATAGCGCTCGACGACCTTGCGGATCAAAGGCTGATTGGCCGTGTTGCCATCGATCTCCCGCCGGATCCGGCTCTGCGCGGTACTGGGAGAGCCGTCGGGCGCCAGTAGCGCCGCGAGCTCCTCCGTGTCGGCGGTATCGCCGTAGAGATGGCGCGTGCCCGCCCGCTGCAAGGCGGCGAGCAAGGGCGTCGTGACCTGCTCGGGACCAGCCGTCTCGAGCCGGCTCCGTCCCCGTTCGACGATGACTCGATCGATTTCGTTCGTCATGAAAGAGAAGCCTCCATCCAGCTCGGCCCGAATCGGATCGGCTCGGCTTCCGGGCGAATTGCGAGCGGACGATCGGAGTCGATGCCGCCCCACCGTCGCTCGGCATCGCTGTTCCTGCCCCCACATCGATCCGGGCTTCGACCCCGGCTTCGACGCATGCGGGCAGCCGTCACTTATCGGCGCAGCAATCGTCATGCCGGTTCATGGTGTGGCGGCATGCGGTGTCTGGAGACAGCGTCCACTCCTCTCCAGCGTCCATTGAAGTCTTCCAGCGTCCATTGAAGAAAGTGCATGGCCTCGAGGGGAGGCCAGGGCGGATACGCGGCCACGAGGTGTCGGAGGGTCGGATCTTACGCGAGGTGGGCGGCACGGCGGTTGCAGCTCTCCACTCCACAATCATCACGATCACGCACGACGACGTCTGGAACGACCGGCGGGTGATCGCAAGCCGGGGAGGCTGCGAGATGGCGATTCCTGTGGGTATCAATGGCTTCGGCCGAATCGGGCGACTCGTAGCTCGCATGCTGCTGCGCGATCCAGATCGCTTCGAGCTTCGGCTCGTGAACGACCTGGCCGAGCCGGAGATCCTCGGTCGGCTGCTGGAGCGCGACAGCACCTACGGATTCTTCCGGGCGAAGGTGACGGCCAGCGAGGACGGGCTCTCCATCGATGGACATGAGCTTCGGATCACCAACGAGCGGGATCCCTCTGCGATTCCCTGGAAGAAGGCGGGTGTCGAGATCGTTCTGGAGGCGACCGGCGTCTTCCGCACGCGAAGCGACCTCGAGAAGCATCTCGGGGCCGGCGCGCGCAAGGTGCTCCTGAGCGCGCCGGCGAAGGGCGATCAGCCGCTCGACGCGACGGTCGTGGTCGGCGTGAACGACGAAGTGATCGCGCCCGAGCACACGCTGATCAGCAATGCCTCCTGCACGACGAATTGTCTCGCACCGATGCTGAAGGTGCTCGACGATCGTTTCGGGATCGAGGAGGCGATGGCGACCACGGTGCACGCCTACACGCCGAGCCAGCATCTGCTCGACGGCATCGACAAACGGCCGACCCGGGCGCGGTCCGCGACGCAGAACATCATCCCGACCTCGACGGGAGCGGCGAAGGCGGCGGTCGAGGTGCTGCCCCGGCTCGAGGGTAGGCTCGTCGCGATCGCGATGCGGGTCCCGATCCCATGCGGAAGCGTGATCGATCTGAGCGCCCGCTTGAACGAGACCATCGACCGCCAGGCGGTGAACGAGGCGTTTCGCGGGGCGGCTGCCGGCGATCTCGACGGGATCCTCGACTACACGGAGGGCGAGCTCGTCTCCTCGGACATCGTGGGCGATCCCCACTCCGCGATCGTCGACGGGAGCTTCACGGAGATCCTCGGGGAACGCAGCGTCAAGCTCCTCGGCTGGTACGACAACGAGTGGGCCTACGCGGCGCGCTGCGTGGACGTCCTCGATCGAATGGCGGGGGGCTCCGGTTCGAATCGCGCTGCGCCAAACGACATGCGCCCCGGGGCGGCGGAACCACGCTGAGCTCGCGAACGATCGGCGATCAGAAGGCTCAGTGGGCTTGCTGCTCCAGACCGGAAGGAGGGTCGAGAATGGCGAAGATTGCAATGCCCGTCGCCGAGGGCTTCGAGGATTCCGAGCTCAGCGTTCCCTACGAACGTCTTCGCAGGGCGGGTCACGAGCTGACGATGATCGGCGCCGATCCCGGGATGAAGGTGCACGGCAAGCGGGGCAAGACCAGCATCGGGATCGACGAGCGCGCCAGCTCGTTGGTACCGGAGAGCTTCGATGCGCTGGTGATTCCTGGTGGCCACTCACCCGATCGTCTGCGCCTGGATGCGCGCCTGGTCGACTTCGTCCGCCGCTTCTTCGAGACCGGCCGACCGGTGGCGGCGATCTGCCACGGGCCGCAGCTGCTGATCGAGGCGGACGTCGTGCGCGGTCGCACGCTCACCTCATGGCCGTCCGTCCGACGCGATCTCGAGAACGCCGGTGCGACCTGGATCGACCGCGAGCTGGTCGAGGACGAGAATCTCATCACGTCGCGCAAGCCCGAGGATCTCGAGGCATTCTGCCGCGCGATCGAGTCCCAGCTCTGAGTTTGCGGGCGGACTCCCCCACGCCCCTTGCTGGACGGTCGGGCCTTCTTCATGCTTGAGCTTCCGGAGTTCCGGGGGTTCCGGATTTTCATTCGTTCGGCCTGCGTTCGGCTTGGGCTCGGCCTTCAGAGGGATCCAATCGACCGCGGCAGGGGTCTGTTCCAAGATCGGTCAGGGACGGTCGACCAAGGCGGGGGCAGCCGGGCCAGGGAGAAGGAGAGGGAGATCGGAGTCATCGAGGCCGGGTCGCTGGCGTGCGGACCGATCCACGTGGGTGCTTCGGACGATCGGCAGGATCCGGGCATCCGAGGCCTCAGCCACCTTCGAGGTTGGAACTCGAGGAGCATGGGGAATCGAGGAGCGGTGCAGCCCGCGAGGTGGAGCCATGAGAGAGAAGTCCATTGGGGATGGCGAACGCGAGGATCTTCGCTCCTCGTTGCAGAAGCTCCTTCATCGCTCGGACGTCTTTCTCGACTCCCGCGACCCGATCCTGATCGAGGACCTCGAGGGCCGCATCATCGATCTCGACGAGGCGGCGGCAGCCCACTTCGGCTGGACGCATGACGAGCTGGTCGGGGAGCCGATCGAGAAGCTGATCCCGCCGGAATGGCATCCCCAGAAGAAGAGCCTGCGTCGCCGCTGCCTGAGTGGAGAGGATGTGCGGGACGTCGAGAGCGTCCGATGGAGCCGGACGGGAGACCGGATCCCCGTCCTTCTCACCCTCTGTGCGCTGCGGAATGAAGCGGGCCGCGCGACGGCCATCGCCACGGTCGCCCGCGACATCTCCCGGCTGAACGAGCGCGACGGGATCCTGCGCGCGATCGAGGCGAACCTTCCGATCGTGCTCTGGGCCTACGACCTCCGCAGCGAGCGCTGGACCTACCTGAGCCACAACTACGAGACCATCTGGGGACGATCGAGGGAGGAACTCCTCGAGCATCCCGAGAGCTGGCTGGCGTCGGTCGTGCCCGAGGAGCACGCCCGCGTGAAGGCAGCCTTCGAGGGGCTTCTTCTGCGCGGAGAGCCCTACGAAATGCAGTACCGGATCCTAAGTCCCGACGGAACCAAGCGTTGCATCCATGATACCGGTAAGCCCGTGTGTGACCGCTCAGGGCACCCCCTTCAGCTCGTCGGCTTCTCGCGAGACATCACCGAGGAGAGACAGCGGCAGCAGCAGCTCCGCGAGGCCCTACTCGCAGCCAGGCAAGCGGAGGAGACCGAGCGCACGCGGCTCGGGACGGATCTGCACGACTCGGTCGGCCAGCTGCTGCCCCTGGCGCGGATGAAGCTGGCGGAGCTGCTCGACGAGGAGGCGAGCTTCGGCCTCCCCAGAGCTGCGCGGGATTCGATCGCCGCGGTCGACGACCTGCTGGCTGCGGCCGAGGGGCAGGTCCGGACGATGGCCTTCCAGCTCACGCTGGCCCCCAGCGGTGAGCAGGATCTCCTTTCGGCCGTCGAGAGCCTGGCCGGGATCATCGGACGCCAGTACGGCCTGGTCGTCACCGTGCAGGATGACGGCCTCCCGAAGCGGCTCGACGAGCGGCGATCCTCCTTGCTGCTGCGGGGCATCCGGGAGCTCCTGATCAACGCCGGGCGGCACGCCGAGACGGACAAGGCGGAGATCCGGCTGACACGAAGCGAGCAATGGCTCGTGGTGACGGTGGCGGACGGTGGACTCGGCTTCGACGGCCAATCGGACGAGGCCTTCGGCATCGGACTGTCGACCCTGCGCGCGAGCTATGCCGCAGAGGGTGGAGAGCTGGAGATCGAGTCCGCGAAGGACAACGGGACACAGGCGATCCTGAAGCTGCCCCTCTCCTCCTCCGAGAGCGAAGGCGCGTCCGAGGGCACGTTCAGTCACCGACCTCGGTGAGCCCCTCGCGGATGGCGTACTTCGTGAGCTCGGCGATGCCGTGCAGGTCGAGCTTGCGCATCAGGTTGCGGCGGTGGGTCTCGACCGTGCTCGTGGCGACATGAAGCTGCTTCGCGATCTCGGATGACGTGAGTCCCTCGGCGAGCAGCTGGAGGACCTCGCGCTCGCGGGCGCCGAGACGCTCGTACGCACTGGCATTATCCGACCGCGGATTCCGGACCGCATCGACCACGGACGACGAGACCTCTTCGCAGAGGAAGGTGCGACCGACGCGCACGCTCTGGACCGCCTTCCTGAGCTGGGTGTAGGCATTCGATTTCAGGACGTAGGCGGATGCGCCGGCTCGCAGGATGGCCGTCACATAGCGCGGGTCCGAGTGACTCGAGAGCGCGACGATGGCCACGCGGCGGTCGTGGGCCCGGATCTGACGGGTCGCTTCGATGCCGTTCATGTCCTTCATGGCGACGTCCATGATCACGATGTCCGGTGCGACCTCGGCGGCGAGCAGCACGGCCTCGCGTCCTCCCCCCGCCTCGCCCACGATCTCGAAGTCGGCCTCCTTCTCGAGAACCGCGCGCAGCCCGTCGCGCATCAGCGCATGGTCGTCCACGAGCAGGATCCGGATCGTCATCGTCCCAGGATCCAGTGGCGCTCCACCCCGAGTCGCAACGGCAGGCTGGCGAGGATCCGGACGCCTCCGTCGGGCCGCGCGCGCAGATCGAGCCGTCCGCCGAACTGCTCGAGCCGGTCCCGCGTGTGCAGCAATGCAGGGTCCGCGGGATCCTGATCGTCGTCGAACCCACACCCGAGACTCGTCACGATGAGCTGGAGCCGAGCGTCGACATCGCGCAGACCCACTCGGATCTGCTCGACGCCCGCCCATCCCGACAGGGTCTCGAGGATCTCGCGCAGGCTCCGGAAGAGCACGATCCGAAGCGAGAGGTCCACGCCCTCGATCTCCTCTTCTTCGGGCGCGGAGATCGCCACGCCGGAGCGACGTGCCATCTCCTCCACCAGCCAGTGCGAGGCTGCCACGATTCCGAGATCCGAGAGCGCCGTCGGGAAGAGTCGCTGGCTGAAGTCCGCCATCTCCCGGGCGAGCTCTCGAATCGAACCGTCGAGCTCCTCGAGCTCCTCGAGCGCGTGGCTCTCGCGAAGCGCGCCGAGCTTCATGCCGGCGAGGGCGAGCGCCTGCTCGATGCTGCCATGAAGCTGCTCCGCCAGCTGTCGGCGATCGTCCTGGTCTGCCAGCATCTCACGCGCCGCCGTCATCAGCCGGTCTCGCTCCACGCGTCGCCGACTCGCGGAGTCGAGCAGCGCCAGCTCGTAGAGAGCACGATAGCGCTCTTCGGATGCCATCAGGGCATCCTGGGAGTCCTGGAGCATCGTTTCGAGCTGCCGAAGCTCCTCGTTCCGTCTTGCGAGCTCGGCCTGCTGGAGATGCAGCTTCGTGACGAGCCGTTGAACCTCCTTCGTCGGTCGGCGTTCGGTATCTCCGTCGTTCAGCTCCAACGACCGGCCGGCCGTGGGCTCCCCCTGCGATCGTTGATTCATGCTGTCGTGCACCCCCATGGAGCCGGCGCCCGCCGCTGGGCCGGCTTTTTCGGGTTCAGGTCGATCCAGAACCGCGGCCATCCGCGCGAATCCATCGGATCAAGCCGTTGCAGACCCACCCTCGTCCTCCAGACAATCGAAAGCAGCCCGCCGCGCCGTCGCGAGTAGGCACCGTCCCTCATCCCGCACCTCGCGTGAATCCCCAGAACCGGGGAGTTTGTCGATCCCGAGCGGCGGAGGTGTGTTGCGATCCGCCCGCCCTGGTCCGACTACCCCATTCGGGGGAGCGCGATCTCCCAGGGCCGACGGATCGCCCGGAAGGCACGGGGTCTGCCACCTTCGCGTCGTACGCAATGGATCGGCAACGGCTGCCGCAACGATGCGTCCGCACAGGCCGGTCCCTGCCATCCGGAGTCCGCGACCGTCCCAGCCTCGACATCCCCGAATCTGGAGCTGCCCCCCCATGCAATTCCATCTCGTCTCCTTCGAAGGGCCCGATCCCTACGCCCGCGCCGGCGGGCTCGCCACGCGGGTCGAGGGTCTGGCCCGGACCCTCGCCGAGCTCGGCTTCGAGACCCATCTCTGGTTCATCGGCGATCCGCACGCGCCCGGCCACGAGCAGCAGGGCGAGCTCCATCTGCACCGGTGGGCACAGTGGATCTCCCACCATCATCCCGGCGGCGTCTACGACGGCGAGGCCGGCAAGCACGCCGACTTCACCCGGACCCTGCCACCCTACCTTGCCCAGAAATGGCTGCTGCCCTACCTGCAGGCCGGGGGTCGGGCGGTCGTGCTCGCAGAAGAGTGGCATACGGTCGAGACCCTCCGCCATCTGCACGCACTGCTCGAGCAGGCGGGCCTGCGGGATCGGGCGGCGCTACTCTGGAACGCGAATAACACCTTCGGATTCGAGCGCATCGACTGGCCCGCTCTGGCCTCCGTGGCCCGCATCACGACCGTCAGCCGCTACATGAAGCATCTGATGTGGTCGCTGGGCGTCGACCCGACGGTGATCCCCAATGGATTGCCGGGGGATGCCTTCGATCCGCCGGATCAGGTGGCGTGCAACGAGCTCACCCGCCGCTTCCACGATCGCATGGTGGTCGTGAAGATGGCCCGCTTCGATCCCGACAAGCGCTGGCTGGCGGCGGTGGAGTCCGTGGCCCTCATGAAGCAGGCCGGTTGGCGGCCGCTGCTCGTGGCGCGCGGAGGGCTCGAAGCGCATGGCGCCGAGGTCGAGGCCGCGATCCGCAGCCACGGCCTGATGCAGGTGGATCGGACCTGCCGGAAGCCCGGCGCCGAAGGGCTGCTCGAATCGCTCCAGGATCTCGACCAGGCCGACGTCGTGACGCTGCGATCCCACGTCGACCCGACCGCGCGCTCGCTGCTACTGCACGGCGCGGCGGCGGTGCTCGCCAACAGTGGTCGGGAGCCCTTCGGACTGGTCGGACTCGAGACGATGGCCGTCGGCGGCCTCGCCTGCACGGGCTGTACGGGCGAGGACTACGCCGTCGCCGGCCAGAATGCCCTCGTCCTCGAGACCGCCGACCCGGCGGAGTTCATGGGTCTCTACGAACGACTGCGTGCCCGCCCCGACGAGGCCTGGGCGATTCGAAGAGCGGGTCGCGCCACGGCCCGACAGTTCGCGTGGCCGGAGGTCGTCGAGCGGGTGCTGCTGCCGAGAGCGGAGCTGGCCGCGAGCGAAGGGCGCGCGCTCCGGCCGCTCGCGTGAACGAGCCGGTTCCATCGTTCACCCGGCTCGTCCACTGAGTTCATCCACCGATTGATCCTCCACCGAGGAAGCGCCGACACATAAGCTCCGATACGAAGTACAGGAGACACGCCGATGCAAGCACAAGCCACCCACCCCAATCAGCCCGACGATCACGAAGCCCTCATCCTCGACGGAGATCACGACCGCTGTCGCTCCCTGGGACGCTGGGTGGGCCGGGCAGGCTATGTGCCCCGGTCCATCGAGACGCCTGAGAAGGCCCGGCTGGAGCTCACGGATCCGCACTCCCGCTTCATCCTGGCGGATCCGGCGCTGCTGGATCCGGAGGGACGCACGCTCTTCGACCAGATTGCGAGCCGGCTCCTGCCCGTGACCGGAACCTGCCTCGACGGGTCCGGTGGGGCACCGAGCCCGATCCGAGCCGATGCCGGCCTATCGCGTTTCGGACGGCTGATCGGTCGCTCCGAATCGATGCAACGTCTCTACAACCAGGCGCTGCGGGTGGCCCCGACCTCGGCGACGGTCTTCCTGGTCGGTGAGTCGGGCACCGGCAAAGAGCTCACCGCCGAGCTGATCCACGGTCTGAGCGATCGCTCGGCCCGGCCTTTCGTTCCCCTCAACTGCGGCGCGCTCTCGCCGGGCCTGATCGAGTCAGAGCTCTTCGGACACGAACGCGGCAGCTTTACGGGCGCCGATCGTCGCCGTCCCGGCCTCTTCGAGGTAGCCGACGGAGGCACGCTCTTTCTCGACGAGATCACGGAGATGCCCCTCGATCTCCAGGTCAAGCTGTTGCGGGTGCTCGAGTCCGGGCAGGTCCGCCGGGTCGGCGGGGAGCGGGCGATCGACGTCGACGTCCGGGTGATCGCCGCAACGAATCGGGATCCGGAGCAGGCCGCGTCCGAGGGGCGTCTGCGGGAGGATCTGCTCTATCGGCTGCTGGTCTTCCCGATCGAGCTGCCCCCGTTGCGGGAGCGCCGCGAGGACATCGTCCAGATCGCGCATCACTACCTCGATCTCTTCAATCGCCAGGACGACCTTCACAAGGAGCTCACGGACGGAGCGATCGAAGCGCTTCAAGCGCACTCATGGCCCGGCAACGTCCGGGAGCTGCGCAACGCCCTCGAGCGCGCATTCATCCTCTCGGACGAGGAGATTTCCGACCATGCATTCCCGCTCCAGCCACTCGGCGCGCGTTCGCAGGGCGAGGAAGGCGACATCGGCGTGCGGGTCGGCATGGGGACTGCGGAGGGGGAGCGACGGTTGATCCTGGCGACCCTCGACCGATTCCAGGGTGACAAGAAGCGCGCCGCGTCGATTCTCGGCATCAGCCTGAAGACGCTCTACAACCGTCTCAGCGTCTATCGCGCAAGCGCGGAGAACGGAGGAGGTCCCTGAGTTGATCCACCCGATCGACGGGCGGCCTCCAACATCGGGGGCATGCTAGTCGAAGGTGATGAGCGGCTTGACGATGCCGTCCTCCTTGGTCTGCATCAGCCGGAACGCGGTGGGCAGCTCGTCGAAGCCGAAGCGGTGCGTGGTCAGCGGGAGCGGATCGACGCGGCCGGTCTCGACGAGCCTCATCAGTCGCTGCATCCGCTGGGACCCGCCGGGACAGAGCGCCGTCCGGATCGTCTTGTCACTCATGCCCACACCCCAGGCCTCCCGCGGAATGCCGACGAAGTCCCCCTCTCCGTGGTATCCCACATTCGAGATGGTGCCGCCGGGCCGTGTCACCCGCACGCAGGCGGCGAAGGTCTCTTGTGCCCCGAGCGCCTCGATCGCGGAGTCGACTCCTTCGCCGCCCGTCCGCTCGAGGATCGCCCCCACCGGATCCACCTGGCTGAAATCGATGACCTCGTCCGCGCCGTAGGATCGGGAGAGCGCCTGTCGATTGGGCACCGACTCGACGGCGAGCACCAGCCCCGCACCCAGCAGGCGCGCCGCCCGGGTCGCCATCAGGCCGACGGGCCCCTGGCTGAAGATCGCGACGATGCCGCCCGCCGGAATCGCGGCATGCTCCGCGGCGGCAAAGCCCGTCGAGAGCATGTCGGAGCAGTAGACCGCCTGCTCGTCGCTGAGCGAGTCGGGAATCGGCGCCAGGTTCGCC
>CAYWGW010000074.1:0-3518 GCA_964457385.1 uncultured Spirochaetaceae bacterium | reverse complement strand
TCGAAGCCACTGACGTTGGCTCCGAGGGCATGGACGACGCCGACCGCCTCGTGGCCGAGAGTGATCCCCGAGCGCTCGCCGATCGCACCGGCCACTGTATGGGTATCCGAGGTACAGACCAGAGCGGCCGTCGTGCGGACGATCGCGTCGTCCGGGCCGGGCTCCGGGATCGACTTCTCCTCGAAATCCACTTCTCCGATCTTCTTCATCACGAATGTCTTCATCTTGCCTGCCATGGGGCTCTCCTTTTCTGGATCTCGCTGCTGAACGACTCGGCCCTCCTCCCGCGAGCCTCGGAGAATGGGGACGCGATGACTCTCAGAGCATCTCGCGTACGGTCTCGACGATGGCGCTGGCATCGATTCGCATCAGAGCCATCAGGTCGTGAGCCTCCCCGGATCTCGGGAGTCGATCGACCGCCAGGGAGTGGACGCGGATACCGCGAGGCGACAGCGCGGCGGCCAGGGCCTCGCCGATGCCACCGGCACGGTAGTGGTCCTCGACCGTGAGCAGCGGGCCGCCGGTCTCGCGCACCTGTGCCTCGATCGCATCGACGGCCAGGGGCTTCACGCAATAGAGATCGATCACCCGGATCCGCACGTCTTCCCGCGCGAGCTCGGCACGCGCCTCGATCGCCTCGTGCAGGGTGACGCCCGCGGCCAGGACCGTGAGGCGATCCTCTGGACTCGACCCGACCACCTTGAATCCGCCGAGCTCGAAGACCTCGTCGCAATCGTAGATCGTCGGGGTCTTCGGACGGGTGGTGCGCAGATAGGCAATGCCGTCGTGGTGGAGAGCGAGCTCCGTCGCGCGCTCGGCGGAAACCGCGTCGCAGGGATAGAGGACGGCAGAGCCGGGGATCGCGCGCATCATCGCAATGTCCTCGAGTCCCATCTGCGACGGCCCGTCCTCGCCGATCGAGACGCCCGCATGGGAGCCGGAGAGGACCAGCCTCGCCTGGCTGATGCCACCCATTCGGATCTGATCGAAGGCCCGGGTGAGGAAGCAGGCGAAGGTCGAGACGACCGGAAGCTTCCCGAGTGCCTGCAGACCGAGCGCCATGCCGACCAGATTCTGCTCGGCGATGTAGCCCTCGATGAAGCGCTCGGGAAAACGTTCCAGGAACTCTTCCGTACCCGTCGAGTTCTTCACGTCGCCGTCGAGGACCATCAGGCGCGGCTCCAGCTCGCCGATGCGGGCCAGCGCGCTCCCGAAGGCCTTGCGTGTGGCGACCTCGTCCCCGAGATCGTAGTCGGGCGCGGACAGACTCCACTCCCCGGGCGAGCGGTCGGCCCGGGAGCGCTCGCGATCCACACTCGCCCGTCGATGGGTCGGTCGCAGCGTCGGCTCGACCACCGGGTCGGTCTCCGGGATCTCGGCCAACGCGCGCTCGAACTCCTCGCCTTTCAGGGGCTTCCCGTGTCGCCCTTCGGTGTCCTCGAGAAACGAGACGCCCTTGCCCTTCACCGTTCTCGCGAGGATCACGGACGGACGGTCCCGGGTCTCCTCGGCCATTCGAAACGCCGTCAGGATCTCGCCGATGTCATGCCCGTCGACGAGCAACGGATTCCAGCCGAAGGCCTCGAAGCGCCTCGCGTAGGCCAGCAGATCCCACTCGAGGGGAGTCGGGGCGCTCTGCCCCAGACGGTTGACGTCGACGATCGCCAGCAGGTTGTGGACACCGAGCCGTGGCGCGAGCTCGACCGCCTCCCAGACGGAGCCCTCCATCACCTCGCCATCGCCGAGGAGCACGAAAACGCGCGCATCCCGTTTTTCGAGCTTCATTGAGTGCGCCATGCCCAGACCAACGGAAAGCCCCTGTCCGAGGGAGCCCGTGCCGACCTCGACCCAGGGAAAGCGAGGCGTCGGATGGCCCTCGAGCTCACTATCGATCCTGCGCAGCGACGTGAGGGAGTCCGTCGGGATGGCCCCGACCTCGGCCCAGGCGCCGTAGAGCAGAGGCGCGGCATGTCCCTTCGAGAGCACGAAGCGATCGTTATCGGGATGATCGGGATCCCGCACGTCGTAGCGCAGGGCATCGAAGAAGATTGCGGCCACCAGATCGGCGGCCGACAGGCAGCTGGTGGGATGTCCCGAGCCGGCGGCGCTGGTCATTCGGACCGAATGCCGGCGTAGGCGGTTCGCAACCTCGCCGAGCAACTGGATCCGCGACGCGAGTGCGAGTTCATCGGTCTGGAAGCTCTCCGTCATCATTTCCCTCCTTGAATCATCTCGGGCCCGTCTACCTCGTGGGTTCCACCCCTATTCGCTCGCAACTTCTGGAGCCCCCGCTCCGGGCGGCTCCACCCTCGGGCTTCGCAACGCCCCCACGACGACCGGATCGAAAATTCCGGCTGCGCCCAACAGAACTGCAACAATGCAACTCCCATACCGGCTTCCGCCGACGGGTCGGCGACGTCGGACGATACGGGCATCTTCGCCTCGGGATCTCTCCGGCCGCCGTCGCGTCGTACTCATTTCTACATTCGAGAGTGTCAATCGATGGTGGCGACCCCCAAGGCTTCTCGACGTCGCGCGAGCCGTCGCAGCGGACCGCCAGATCTCTCGGGCAGGTCGCGCGAGGGAACACTGCCTGCGGAGAGCTGGCATCTACCTTGCGTGCTTGCCTTACACCCGACAGGCGCGTGCCCTGTCGCAAATGGGACCTGCAAATGGATCTGAGAGGATGGATCTGGAGAGGCGTTCGTACTCATGCCGCCGGGACCCACCATGCCATCGACCTCGTCGCAGGACGGCCAGCCGTCGACCGGGACAGCCCGGTCGACCCGGACACTGACCGGCTTCATCGACGACCTCGCGCAAGGAGGTGAGCGGACGGCCATCCTGGTCCCCGGGCACGAGGGCCGCGAGGAGATCTCCGCGGGCGCACTCGGCGAGCGCGTCACCCGGGAGGCAGCGGGCATCGTCGAGCGCGGGCTCCAGCGGGGTGAGTCGCTGGCCTTCTTCGCACGGGGCGGCATCGATTGGATCGCGGCCTGCCTGGCGGCGATCCGTGCAGGGGTGGTCCCGGTGCCGCTCGATCTCCAGCTCGAGGGAGGCGACCTCGAGCGGATCCTGGCGGACTGCCAGGCACGTTGGATCCTCGCCGACCGACGCTCCCGCGAGCGACTGGAGCGGGTCGATTCCGGTCGTCGCATCGCGATCCTGAGCGATCCGGAAAGCGACCCGCAGGCCGATCCGGAGGATGGCCCGGAGCAGAGCACTCCCCGCGAATTGCATGAGCAGGACGAGCCGTCCAAGAGGCCCGAGTGCTTCCACACCTGGAGTCGCGTGCCCACCGGAAAGCTGCCCGAGCTCGAGCCCGACGATCGTGCGTTGCTCTTCTACACCTCGGGCACCACAGGCCCGCCCAAGGGCGTGCCTCTCTCCCATCGCCATCTCACCTATCAGCTCGAGATGCTCGGCGAAGCGCGACTCGTCCGGCCGGACGACCGCGTGCTGCTGGCCCTACCGCCCCACCACGTCTATCCGCTGGTCGTCGGCATCCTGGCCCCGCT
>CAYWGW010000073.1:395-16409 GCA_964457385.1 uncultured Spirochaetaceae bacterium | reverse complement strand
TTCGACTTCTACCTCGACCGCTTCGACCTGCCCATCGAGGTGGCGTAGTGGGGATGAGGCGCTCCGGATGATGCGATCGCGGCGACGGAGTCCGGGTGGCGCGGTCGACGACCCGGCGTGGCGCCCAATCCGACCGTTCCCGCACCGGCCGCGCGCCTCACCCCCTCCGAATGAAGCCGAAGGAGGGATCCTGCCCGTCCCGGGATGCGCTGGGGCTGGTCTCGGCGCGGCGCAGCGGATGGACACTCGAGAGGTCGAGCAGATGGGTGCGATGCGCGATTGCCCAGCGACCGTCCCGCCGCTCCCAACGGTCCAGGTAGCGGCCGCGCCCGACGAGCTCCTGCTGACCTCCGTCGGTGTCGGGACGCGTCCAGAGCACCACCGTCACGTAGGCCTCGCTGCTGGCGCAATCGCCGTCGAGCTCGATCAGGACGTTCGTGATCTGATGAGAGTGACGATCCATCGCGGCATGGACCTGCCAGACCCAGTCGACGAAGCCGTGGCCGGAGCCTTCGTAGATGCCGTCGTAGTAGGCCGTCGCGTCCGCGTGCCAGACGCCGTAGGCCATCGGCTTGTCCATCCGATCGAGGCTGCGGCAGTAGCGCGCGAGTACATCCCGGATGGCCTGCTGGTCGAGCAGCGCTTGCAGGGCCGGCGCCGTCACGTTTGTTCCGCCCGCCGCGTCAAGGCCGGCACCGCCGCCGGTGGAAGTCGACCCCGATCCAGGAACCACTGGAAGAGATCGCGCAGCGTCGAGTGGGCGTCGCGCCAGACGACTCCCAGCTCCGCGACCCGCGGCGAGTCCTGCATCGGCCGAAAGCGGGTGGCGATCTCGACGCCCTCGCCGGTCATCGGCATCCGGCGGCCGGTCCAGGCACCGACGAGATCCATCGACCGGGCCGCCAGGCGCAGCGCCCAGCCGGGCGCCGCGATCCGGGGGATCGTCGCGCCCGTCACCTCCTCGAGCAGGGCGGTGAAGGCGTCCCAGTCGTGGAAATGACCGCCAGCGAGGACCCGGCCGCGGCTGCGATTCTCGAGCAAGCGGGCCATCAGCAGCGCCAGGTCCCGCGCATCGACCATCTGGTTGCCGCCCTCGCTCCGCAGCGTGCCGCGCAGGAAGGATCGATAGGCCCTCACCGACTCGCTCAGGCCGGGATCGTCGGGGCCGACGACACCGCTCGGGTACACGATGCCCACCGGTGCGCCGTTTGCCTGCAGCTCGCGCACGAAGCGGTCGCAGTCCGCCTTGGAGCGGCCGTAGCGGGTGCGGCTGCGAACGAGCGGGGAGTCGTCGGTCATGGGACGCCTCGGATCGAAGATCGCCGTCATGCTCGAGACGAAGAGCGTCTCGAGACCGCGCTCGCAGGCCCCGCCGACGACGACGCGCGTGCCTTCGAGATTCGCCTCGAAGTCCGTCCCCGCTTTCGTCACCGAGACCGCGGCGGCCGCATGCACCGCCGCGTCGCAGCCGTCGAGCGCCCGGGCCACGGCGGACGCATCCGTCATGTCGCCCGCAATCCGATCGGCGGCGGCGGCGGCGATGCCGAGGGGACCGAGCACGCGCTCGGCCTTCTCGGGACTGCGCACGAGAGCCCGCACGGCGTGACCCTCGGCGACGAGGCGCGCGGCGAGGTGATAGCCGATGAATCCGGTGGCGCCGGTGACCAGGACCTTCATGGGACGGGCATGCTGCGCGACACGGCCGCCTCCGGCAAGGGCCATCGTCTCCCGTCGCGGGCGGGCCGAAGCCTCAGCCCGCGCGGGCGGCCTCGAGCAGGTCCGGAATGAAAGGCGTCACGAAGTTGGGGGGGATGCCCATCTCCGGATTCGTCTCCCTCATCGCCCGGAACTTCAACTCGAGAATCACCGCATAACGCACGACGGCGAAGAGCTCGAACCAGGGCAGATTCCGGATCGATCGCCCCGTTTCCTGATGCCAGCGCTCGTAGATCTCTCCCGGGCTCGGAAGGCCGGCAAGCCGCGACACGCCCAGCCCCTCACTGTTGCATTTGTCGATCCAGACCCACCAGGCCAGGTCCGTCAACGGATCCGAGACGTTGGCCATCTCCCAGTCGATGATCGCCACCGGCTCGAGTGCGCTGAAGATCACGTTGCCGGGCCGCGAATCGCCCCAGCAGAGCGCCGGCCGCTCGCTCTCCGGCGGATGAGCGAGCAGCCACTCCCAGCCCTCGAGGACGATCGGATCGACCGTCGCCCGCAGCTCCGGCTTGAACATGGAGTCGAAGGTCCGCAGCTCCTGGGCCACCAGCGGTTCCCCGGGACGCGCGCGGGGCAGCCGCTCCAGCGTGGACGCATGGCGGTCGAGGTCGATGCCGTGGATGCGTGCGAGCACGTCCTGTCCGTTTCGCCACATCCGGGCGCGCTGGTCCGCCGTGAGCTCGTCCTTCACCCAGCCGGCGATCGCCATCGGCGGCTTGTCGGGCGGGACCCGCCCCTCGCAGAAGCCCATCACGTAGAAGTCGCTCCCGAGCAGTGACGCGTCCGGCTCGTAGCCAAGCAGCTCCGGCGCCGGAATGCCCTCGCGCAGCATCAGCGCCATCATCTCGTACTGCATCCGCAGATCGTGGTGCTCGAAGACCTGGCTCTTCGGAGGAGCCATCCGCAGCACGAACTTCTCTTCGGCACCATCGGGCCAGCGGGCGTCGAGGATCAGGGTGACACTGCTCTCGCCGCTCGCCATCGGAAAGCGCGGATCCTCTATCCGGAGGCCCGGTCGCTCCGCCATCTGCTGCTGCATCCAAGCTTCGATCCGGCGTCGGATCGCCTCGAGGTCCCCGATGTCCTGCTCACCCACGTTTCCGATCTCCTCTGCCGTCTCGCCGATCGACCAACGCTTCAGATGACCAATCCTTGGATGCCCGGAACCTGCCTGCCCAACTCAGAACGGGATCTCGTCCTCGTCCGAGGGCGGCGGCGGCTCGTCGCCCCAGGCAGGCTCGTCCTTAGGTGCCACAGCCTCTCCGATCCGACCGATGGACCAGACATCAAGGCTGTTGAAGTAGCGGACCTCACCCTTCGGACTCGTCCACTCGCGACCGCGGAGGCTGAACTCGACCTCGACCTCGTCGCCCGCGGCATGGTCATCGAGGGACTCGCAGCGGTCCCCAGTCAGCTGGAAGAGCACGTACTGCGGATAGCGGGACGCGGCATCGAGTTCGAGTACGAACTCCCGTTTCCGGAAACGAGGTGTCACCTGCTGGGCTTCGAAGGTCGCGTGGATCCTTCCCCGGATCTGCATGTTCATCGGGATCATCCCCTCTGTCTCGGGCGCGCCCGACGGTAGCAGGCAGGCGGGCCTTTGCAGCACGCGCGCCGCATGCGCGTCGTTCAGAGCGTCCGGTGCCTACATCGCATCCGATGCGTACTTCGCGACCGAGGCTGGCCCGCTTTGTGCCGCTCGAATCCGAAAATGATCTTCACGAGGACAGGCTCGTTCGGATCGGGATCGACACGATGCGAAGAGCCGGGATGACCAGTCCTCGATTCAGGCCCCCGGCTCCAGTCGAGCCGCTCTGGCCTCACACTCGAGCCTCGAAACGGAGAAACGGACAGGATGTCGAACCATCTACACCGGGGCGGGCCCGTCGCGGATCTGAACTCTCTCGCGTCCGGTGGGCAACGGGGGCCACGCATCGCGTACCCCTGGCCGAGAACGGGCGCCCGTCGTGCGAGGGTTTCCAGCCCTGCGAGGTCAGCGAGACTCCGATCATCAACGAGTCGCGTGGAGCAGAAGCAAGTCCGTGCAGACACGAGTAGGAAGTCGTCGCATCGCCTACCGCCAGAGTTCGTGAATCAGCGCGCGTTGATTTTCGTTCTTTGTTTGCCTATCATATTCCAGTTCACCGCTGGTCTCGGACTTTCTTCGTTCTTGGGATTTCGATCTTCGGACTCAGCTAGATGCAGATGGATGCAGAAGCAGACGAGGCAGATCACCAGAACACCGACTGCCTCTCACGCCAGCCCGCTCTCTCGAACGCCCGCGCCCCGGGACCGACCGTGCCGCCGCCTGGACCAGAGCCCTGCTGCGACGATCGCCCCGAGCGGGTACGGGATCCCATCCCGCCCGACAAGCGGCAACTGTGTGCGCCCGGGATCGACGTCCAGCCCTCGGCGGCCTACCGGTTCGGACTCGCGGCAACCGTGTGCGCCTGGGATCGATCCCGAGGAGACGGGATGGGTCCGGCGGTGGGGTGTGGGTAACGACCGATGTCGCGCTGCTCCTCGCGGGGATGGGAAGACGCTGTGACGGCGAATCGAGGTCGAGAGGGGAGACCACCGGCTTTAGTGGCCTAAGAGTAGAGGCCCGCTGACAGGCCACCCACAGACAGAGCACCCGCAGACGGAGTGGCAGAGGACATGGCAGGACCGCTCGAGGGAGTACGCATCGTCGACGTCAGCGAGGTCATTTCGGGGCCCCTCGCCGTGATGATCCTCGCGGAGCAGGGCGCCGACGTGATCAAGGTCGAGCCCCCTGGCCATGGCGAGGAGAGCCGACAGCTGGCCAACCATCGCGACGGCATGGCCGCCCTCTACGCGAACTGCAACCACGGCAAGCGCTCGATCGGCCTGGATCTGAAATCCAAGGACGGCCTCGAGATCCTCTACGACCTCGTCCGGCGGGCCGACGTCTTCGTCCAGAACTGGCGCCCCGGTGCAGCCGAGCGCCTGGGTGTGGGCGAAGGCGATCTACGGCGGGTCAGGCCCGATCTGATCTACGCCTCGATCACGGGCTTCGGGGACGACGGCCCCTACGCCGACCGACGGGGCTATGACCCGATCTTCCAATCCCTCAGCGGCTACGTGGCGGCCCAGCTGAATCCGGAGATCCCGATTCCCGACCTCGTGCGCAACGCCGTCGTCGACAAGGCCACCTCCTACGCCCTCGCCCAGGCCGTCACGGCGGCCCTCTTCGCCCGCGAGCGCGGCGCCCCGGGTCAGCACGTCCGGGTCTCGATGCTGGACGCGGGGCTCGCCTTCTTCTGGCCCGACGGCATGCTCCGACACACGCTGGTCGGCGGCGGCATCGACCATTATGTGGTCCCGGGCGAGCGCTACCAGCTCTCGAGCACTGCCGACGGCCAGCTGGTCGTCTGGGCCGGAACGGCCGAGCAGATGCGCGGCACGCTGCGTGCGGTCGGCCGCGACGATCTGGCCGAGAGCCCGCGCCAGCGTGGCAAGGCGATGCTCGAGGAGGAGAGCCAGCTCGAACGCGGCCAGGCAGTGCAGGCAGGCCTCGCCGCCCTCTCGACCGCCGAGGCCTACCGTCGCATGATCGAGGCCGAGGTCCCGGCCGCCCCGGTCCTCAGCCACAGCGAGGTGCTCGAGGATCCGCAGATCCGACACAACGGACTCGTCGTGGAGGCCGAGCATCCCGTCTACGGCCGCTATCGACGGGTGCGCCAGGCCGCCCGCTTCTCCCGCACCGAGCCCGCACCGCCGCGGCCGGCCGCGCTCTACGCCGAGCATGCAGACGAAATCCTCGACGAGCTCGAGGTCTCCGCCGAGATCCGCGAGCGACTGCGCGAAGCGGGCGTGATTCCGCGACCGACCCCCCGCTGAGCGCCCGGTGCGCGACTGTCTCGAGGCGGCCGGCCGCGAGCGCAGCCGCAGCCGCAGCCGGGGCCCGATCCCGAGCCCCGGGCCGGGAGCTACCGCACCGCCTCCTCGCGCAGCGCCCGGAAGGAAGCCTCGATGCATTCCGCGTAGAAGCCGGGATCCGGCATCATCGCCCGGCAGCAGGTTGCGGCAATCGAGATCTGGCCGTTGTAGCTCAGGATCGCGTGGAAGAGGCCCATTCCATCGAGGGGCAGGCCCAGCCCGAAGCTGGTCACCATGCGCGCCCGCGTGAAGTAGAGCGGAAGCTGCGGGCCTGGGACGTTCGTGACGACCGCATGGGCGATCGGATTCAAGCGACTCATCATGCCGGTGCGCGCGACCAGCCGTCCCGAGATCCCGGCCAGAGCACCCGGCATGAACTGCGTCACGTCGGTGAGGCTGCGGGCCCCGATCGCCTGGGTCATCTCCTTGGATTGGCGCGTCGATCGATGCACCTTCTCGAGCCGCTCGATCGGATCCTCGACGTCGGTATGCATCGAGACGATCATGCCCGAGACCTGATTGCCCGCCGTTCCGTTCTGATCTTCGGTGCGCACGGAGATCGGCGCAAAGGCCGACAGCGTCTCCCGGGGCAGCTCGCCATGATGTTCCAGATAGCGGCGCATCGCGCCCCCGCAGACGGCCAGCACGACGTCGTTCACCGTCGCCCCCTCGACCGCCTTGCGGATCTGCTTCACGTCGGCGAGCGACAGGCTTCTCGCATCGAAGACCCGATGCGGTGAGACGAGCCCGTTGAAACGGGTTCGCGGCACGTGGCTCGCGTCCTCACCGAAGTCCTCGCGCCGCTCCCAGAGCGCACGCAGCGCCGGGGGCGCCACCTCGCCGAGGACCCGTGCGAAGCGCAGGGGCTGTCGGATCCCGTTGAACGTGGTGCGCAGCGCCAGGTCGAGCAGGGTCGGCTCGTTCTCCGGAACCCAGCGATCCTCGATCTCGGGCGGCGAGGCCACGGGATCCAGATCGTGGATGGCGGCCGCGATCTCCATGCCCGACACGCCATCGATGGCGCAGTGGTGGATCTTGGTCAGGATCGCGAAGCTGCCCGCCGGCAATCCCTCCACCCCGTTCAGCCCCTCGATGACATACATCTCCCACAGCGGCTTGCCGAGATCGAGTGGGCGCGCGTGGATCCGGGCCGCCTGGATGCAGAGCTGTCGCCAATCCCCGGGTCGGGGCAGCGCGATGTGGCGCACGTGGAACTCGAGATCGAAGTCCGGATCCTCGATCCAGTAGGGATGGTCCAGGGCCAGCGGGACCCTCACCAGACGCTGTCGGAAGCAGCGAGCGAGAGGCAGGCGGCGCTCGAGATTGGCCAGGATGCCCTTGAAGGTCACCAGCTGGTCGGGCGCCGAGGACTGGTCGTAGATCGCCAGGCTGCTGATGTGCAGGGGGGCTCGCGACGTCTCCATGTTCAGGAACGCGGCATCCATCCCACTGAGCTGTTCCATGGCGTGTCCTCGGTCTGCGGGGAGTCAACATCCCATAACCGAGGGTCTCGGGTCAAGCCTCGGGAATCGGACCCTTTCCCTCCCGAAGCACCTCGAGCTCCTTGCCGATCCCACGCAACACCGTCGAGGGCTCGGGCCAGAGCGCACCGCCGTCGATCAGCGTCTCCACGCGCCCGCGGTAGATCCGCTCGAGCTCGGCGGGATCCTCGAGCCGGGCCTCGTCCTCCGCCGGAGTCACCGAGCCGGTCCAGATGGGCTCGCCCAGGCGTTCGACCAGCATCCGGCAGACCGGCGCCGCGGGGATCCGGAGGCCGATCTCGCCCTCGCGGTTGCGCATGTCCCGGGGCACCTCGGTGCTCGCCTGCAGGATGATCGTGTAGGACCCGGGCAGGATCCGGCGCACGGTCCGGAAGACGCTGGTCTCCATCACTCCGTAGAGGCCGAAATCCGAGAGCTCGTGCACGATCACGGACAGGGGCTTCTTCGATCGTTCGTCGAAGCCCTTCAGCTGGCGGAGCGCGGCGGCGCCCTTGCGACTCGAGAACGCACAGCCGAAGGCGTAGCCGGTATCGGTCGGATAGAGGATCACCTGGTCGCGCCGCAGGGCCTCGAGCGCCGGTTCGAGCTTGCGCGGCGCCGGCCGCAGCGGATCGATTCGCAATCTCATCATGCCTCTCACCCTAGGCCAGCCTCCGGCCTCGCATCAACCTCTTCGACCTCCGCCCGTGTCTCCGCCGCCCTCTGTCCGCCCTGGCATCCCCGAGTCCGCCCTGACATCCCCGAGAAAGCCTCGCGAAGCCTCCGGCCTCCAGTGACCGACCGTGCGGCTCGGAGGCTCCGGGGACCGCTAGAATCGAGAGGATTCGATCATCGGAGCGATGGCCTCGGAGCGCGAGGCCGGGGGAGGGAAACATGCCCGACATGCCCGAGAAGACCCGGGAGCAGAGCGCGGAAGGAAGTCCGCAGACGACGAGGCCGCCGCAGCCGCACGCCGCGGAGCCAGAGACGAAGAAGGCGAAGAGTCGCCGAGCGGGCTTCGACTGGGCGGATCCGCTCGGACTGGACGAGCAGCTCGGCGACGAGGAACGCCTGATCCGGGACAGCACCCACGAGTACGCTCAGGCCCGGCTGATGACCCGCGTGCTCGAGGCCAATCGCGAGGAGCGCTTCGACCGGGAGATCCTGCGCGAGATGGGGAGTCTCGGGCTGCTCGGCTCGACCCTGCCCCAGAAATACGGCTGCGCCGAGGTCTCCCACGTGGCCTACGGCCTGATCGCGCGCGAGGTCGAGCGCGTCGACTCGGGCTACCGCTCGGCCATGAGCGTGCAGTCGTCGCTCGTGATGCATCCGATCCACGCCTACGGTACCGAGGCCCAGCGTGAACGTTTCCTCCCCGGCCTCGCCAGCGGCGAGCTGGTGGGTTGCTTCGGGCTGACCGAGCCCGACCACGGCTCCGATCCCGGCGGCATGCGCAGCCGCGCCGAGAAGGCCGACGGTGGCTATGTCCTCACCGGCAGCAAGACCTGGATCACGAACAGTCCGATCGCCGACGTCGGCGTCGTCTGGGCCAAGCTCGACGGCGAGATCCGCGGCTTCCTCGTCGAGAAGGGCATGGAGGGCCTGTCGTTCCCGAAGATCTCGGGCAAGATGTCGCTGCGCGCCTCGATCACCGGCGAGATCGTGATGGATCGGGTCTTCGTGCCCGAGGAGAACCTCTTTCCCGAAGTCCGCGGGCTCGGCGGGCCCTTCGGATGCCTGAACAAGGCACGCTACGGCATCGCCTGGGGCTCGATGGGGGCAGCGGAGTTCTGCTGGCACGCGGCGCGGCGATACACCCTCGACCGCGAGCAGTTCGGCCGCCCGCTGGCGGCCAACCAGCTGATCCAGCTGAAGCTGGCCGACATGCAGACCGAGATTACCCTCGGCCTCCAGAGCTGCCTGCGCGCGGGCCGCCTGATGGATGAGGGGCGACTGGCGCCGGAGGCCATCTCCCTGCTGAAGCGAAACAACTGCGGCAAGGCGCTGGCGATCGCGCGCGTCGCCCGCGACATGCACGGCGGCAACGGCATCTCGGACGAGTACCACGTGATCCGACACTGCATGAATCTCGAGTCGGTGAACACCTACGAAGGAACCCACGACATCCATGCCCTGATCCTGGGCCGCGCACAGACGGGGATCCAGGCTTTCAGCTGAGCGGGCGAGCCGGCCCTTGCTTGTCGCTCACGCGCTTCTGGGCTTCACTTCGAAGACGAGGATGATCGGGCGGTTCTGGATCGGCCGGACCCGTCTGGTTGGAGGCACCCTGCCCGAGACGGCCGGTGCAATCCGTCGATGATCCCTTTTGGGGGGAAGAACATGAAAATGAACATGAAGGCAACGAGAATCCTGATCCTGGCCCTGGCTCTGGGCTTCACGCCGGTCGCGCCTGCACTCGCCGACAACGATGTCGGCTGCGGTGTCGGCACACAGATCTGGGCGGGCAATTCGGGGCTCCCTTTCAAGCTGCTGGCCTCGTTCACGAATGGGCTGACCTTCCAGTCCATCTCGATCACCTTCGGCCTGCTCAACTGCGACGGCCGCGGCACCGTGACGGCCAACGCCCGGGCGCGGCATTTCGCGGCGATCAGCCTCGACCGGATCGCTCGCGATGCCGCCGTCGGCGGCGGCGAGAGTCTCGACACCCTGGCAGCGCTACTCGAGGTGGCGGAGCCGGACCGGAAGACCTTCGGCGCGCTCGCCCAGCGCCATTTCGGCGAGCTCTTCCCGTCGGATCGGGTGACCTCGGACGAGATGCTCCAGAGGCTCACACGCCTGCTGCAGCAGGGCGACCCGACCCCGTTCTCCAGCCGGAGCTGATTGCGAGCGGAAGCGGGACCGGGCGATCCAACGACCCGGGCCCGCTTCCGCACCCGCTCCCGAGCAGCCTTCGGCGATCTCTCCTACTTCCGTCCACGCACCCGCTGCGCAGCCGATCCGGGCCGCTGCGGCTGCGATCGGTGATCGAGCCATGTGCTTCTTCCGGCCATCGAGGAAGGTCTGGAGCCTCCCGATGCTCTGTCTGGCCTTCGTCCTCGCGGGCCCGAGCGCCGCGGGTCACGAGGTGGAGATCCGCGCAGGCGAAGCAGAGACGATCGCGGCCGACCCCCAATGGCGCGCCCTGCTCCAACAATCCCGCTCCGATCTCGATCGGAAGACGCGGGACGCGCTGTCCGGGAGCGGGTTCTTCCTGAGCGAAACGGGAGATCCCGAGGAGGAGCTCGCCGCGACCCTCGAGGCCTTTCGCGCGCGCGACCCGGAGCGAGCCCGGCACGCCCGCTGTCGCTTCCCGGCCCGTCATCGCTTCCTCTTCGAGCAGGGGCTCGTCGACGGCGAGCGCGGGGCCTGCCCGGAGCTCGACGCGTGGCGGGCCCGGATCGGCGAGTTCGAGCTGACCCTCGTCTTCCCCGAGGCCTTCCTCGGCAATCCCGCCTCGATGTTCGGGCATACCCTGCTGCGATTCGATCCGGTCGAGGGCGTGGCCGTCGAGCGGGGTAGCGAGCTGCTCGGCTGGGCCCTCGATTACACCGCCGATGCCGAAGGAGACGCGGGCGCCCTCTACCTGATGCGCGGCCTGCTGGGCGGTTATCTGGGGCGTTATTCGCTCGATCCCTACTACGAGAAGGTCAGGGTCTACTCCGACTGGCAGGATCGGGATATCTGGGAGTATCCGCTGGCCTTCTCGCGAGAAGAGCGCGAGCAGGTCCTGCTGCATGTCTGGGAGCTGCGCGACGTCGCCCTGCCCTACTACTTCTTCACCCGGAACTGCTCGGAGAAGCTGCTGGCCCTGCTCGAGGTCGCGCGACCGGGCCTCGGGCGGGGAGGCGGGTTCCCGCCCGTCGTCGCGCCCGTCGATACGCTGCGTGCGATCGCCTCCGCCGGTGAGCCGCTCGGGACGCCGCAGCTGCGCCCCTCGCCGGCAACCCGCTTGCAGCGCGCCGTGGCTCCCCTGTCGCGCGCCGAGATCGAGCTCGCCGAGGCGCTGGCGGAGGGTCGGATCGCGCCGAATGAGGCCAGCCTCGAGACGCGTCCCGACCGCGAACGGGCGCTCCTGCTCGAGATCGCCTACGACCTGCTCCGCCACCGTCATCTCGCTGGAAAGGTCGACGGGGAGGCGTCACGAAGTCGCTCCCGCGAGCTCCTCGTCGCTCGCAGTCGCCTCGCCTTCGGAGCCGCGGCCCGTGCTGCCGCAGAAGCCGAAGATCCCGGTGTCTCCCCGAAGCGCTCCCATCCTCCGGACGCCGGCCACGGCACGGCGCGGGTCGAGCTCGCCGGCGGCCTCCAGGATCGCGACGGGTTCATCGAGCTGCGGCTGCAACCCGGCTACCACGAGCTGCTCGATGCCCCGGCTGGCTTCGCCGAGGGCGGACAGATCCGCGTGCTCGATACGCGCGTGCGCTACTTCCCGAGCCTCGATCGGGTCCGCCTCCACGAGCTCGTGCTGCTCGACGTGGTGACGGCCAGCCCCTGGCGACGCCCCTTCCGGCCTCTCGGCTGGCGCTTCGATCTCGGGCTGCGGACCCGTCTGCTCTCCTCGGACCGGGGTTCGGGGCTCGACACCGAGGGCGTCTTCCGGTTGCAGGGTGGTCTGGGGGCCGCGGTCTCACCGCGACCGGGGATGCTTCTCTACGGCTTCGGTGAGCTGGTACTCGAGTCCGGCCCCGGCCTGGACGGCGATCTCGCCCTGGGCCCCGTGACCCGATCCGGTGTCGTCTGGTCGAGCCCCGGCGGGCGCCACTCACTAAAGCTCGAGGGGATCGCAGGCCTGCTGGCGGGACCCGGAAGGACCGCGCCCTGGCTGCGAATGGAGCTCTCCCAGCGATTGCGGCTGAATCCACGCTGGTCGCTCGTGCTCTCGGGTCGTTTCGAGCAGGCCTACGAGGTCGGCCACTTCGAGGGACGTCTGGGGCTGACCCGCTACTTCTGATTCGAGTCCAGGCTCCGGCCGCGAGCTCGCGCTCTCCCCTCGCCCGCCATCTCGCGCTCCGTCCCGACTGTCGCGCGCGCCCGCTGTCCGTACCGGCGCCCGGGGCGACCCGAGCGTCGTCAGTAGTGCCAGGGAAAGCGCGAGAAGTCGCGCGGCCGCTTTTCGAGGAAGGCGTCGCGACCTTCCTCCGCCTCGTCGGTCATGTAGGCGAGCCGCGTCGCCTCACCCGCAAAGACCTGCTGGCCCACCAGCCCGTCGTCGATCAGATTCATCGCGAACTTCGCCATCCGCTGAGCGGTGGGGCTCTTCGAGTTGATCTCGGCGGCCCAGTCGAGGGCCGTCGCCTCCAGCTCTGCATGGGGCACGACCGCGTTCACCATCCCCATCCGATGAGCCTCCTCGGCGTCGTAGCTGCGACCCAGGAAGAAGATTTCGCGGGCGCGCTTCTGCCCGATCTGGCGGGCGAGATAGGCCGACCCGAATCCGCCGTCGAAGCTGGCCACGTCGGTGTCGGTCTGCTTGAAGACCGCGTGCTCGGCGCTGGCGAGGGTGAGATCGCAGGTCACGTGCAGACTGTGGCCGCCGCCTACGGCATAGCCCGGCACGACGGCGATCACGACCTTCGGCATGAAGCGGATCAGTCGCTGGACCTCGAGGATGTGCAGGCGGCCCGTGCGACCGGGATCGATCGAGTCAGCTCGGTCGCCCTCCGCGTAACGATATCCGTCGCGACCGCGAATGCGCTGATCGCCCCCGCTGCAGAAGGCCCAGCCGCCGTCCCGGGGCGACGGACCGTTACCCGTCAGCAGGATGCACCCGACGTCGGTCGTGCGGCGGGCGTGGTCCAGCACCCGATCGATTTCGTCGACGGTCTTCGGGCGGAAGGCGTTGCGCACCTCGGGCCGATCGAAGGCGATCCGTACGGTGCCCTGATCGACGGCCCGATGATAGGTCACGTCCTCGAGCTCGAAGCCCGGGACCTGCTGCCAACGCGAGGGATCGAAGATCTCCGAGACCATCGGCTTCTCCCTGGGGCGCGGCTCGCTCGCCGCCCGGGCCCCGGATGATGGAGCGTGAGCATAGCGGGCCGGCCCCGACGTGGGCCGCGCTATCGTCGATCGGGAGCCGACCGACGAGATCGACGACGACGGAGGATGCGGACGAGGTCATGCCGACGGAACCGAAGCAGCGCGCGGAGACGAACGAGATCGACGTCGAGGCCCTCGGCGAAGCCCTGCCCCTGCTCGAGGGCATCCGCACGGCCCGGGCGATCCGACGGCTGCGGCCGGATCCCGTTCCGCGTGGTCTGATCCGAAAGGTCTGCGAGGCCGGCACCTTCGCTCCCAGCGGCGGCAACCGCCAACCCTGGGTCTTCGTCGCGGTCGAAGAGGCCGAGCGTCGCGCGTGGATCGCCGATCGCTATCGGCCGGCGTTTCGACGCTACATCGAGCCCGCCCTGGAGCGGGCACGAGCCCCCGACTTCCCCGAGCCGCTGCGCCGCAACATGCGGGCGGCGCTCCATCTCGCCGAGCATCTCCACGAGGCGCCGATCCTGCTCTTCATCGCCGGCTGGCAGCGTCGCGGCGAGCCTCAGGTCCAGGCACTCTTCCCCTGCGCCCAGAACGTGCTGCTGGCTTGCCGGGCCGTCGGTCTCGGCGCCTCGCTGACGACCCTTCATCGAAGCTTCGGCGAGGAGTGCGACGCCATGCTCGGACTCCCGCCGGAGATCCCGAGCGCCGCGATGATCCCGATCGGCTGGCCCCGGGGTCGCTACGGCCGTCCGCCCCGTGAGCCTGTCGATTCGAGGCTCTTCTTCGATCGCTTCGACGCCTCCACGCTCGACTCCCGTCGGCCAAGCGACCGGGGACCTCTTTGAGCGGCTGTCGATCGACCCGTCACGCCCCCGAATCGCCGGCCGTGCGGCTGGCAACCGGGATGACCATCGGTCGCGCATGTGCCGGGCGATCGGGATTGTCTCCGTGTTTTTTGTCTAGTACTTTACAATTTTCGGCATGGCGCCAGCCGCGCGCCGGAAGAAGATCCCGCAACCGAAAGGATTCCCCATGCCCGCCTCCCCGCGTGAAGTCGTCATCGTCGAAGCCGTCCGCAGCCCGCTCGGCAAGCGCAACGGCGAGCTCGCAGCCATGCATTCCACCGACCTGCTCGCCCACGTCCAGGCCGAGCTCTTCCGGCGCAGTGGCGTCAGCCCGAGTGAGGTGGGACAGGTCGTCGGCGGCTGTGTCGGACAGGTCGGCATGCAGACCATGAACGTGACGCGAAACGCCTGGCTGACGGCCGGCCTGCCGCTCGAAGTGCCGGCGACGACCGTCGATGCCCAATGCGGCTCGGCTCAACAGGCGACCAACCTCGCCTACGCCCTGATCGCCGCGGGCGTGGTGGACGCGGCCGTGGGCTGCGGCGTCGAGATGATGAGCCGGGTGCCGATGGGCGCGACGATTCCGAAGGAGCCCTTCGTCGGGAAGCCCGTGAACAAGAGCTACTGGAAGCATTTCGAGTTCACCTCGCAGTTCGAGGGCGCCGAGCGGATCGCGAAGAAATGGGGCATCACCCGCGAGCAGACCGACGCCTTCGGCAAGCTCTCCCAGGATCGCGCCGCCGCGGCCTGGGCCGAGGATCGTTTCTCCCGCCAGATCGTGCCGATCGACGCCCCCGTCGGCTTCGAGGACGGCAAGCCCACGGAGGAGACGCGGCGCGTCGAGCGGGATGGCGGCCTGCGCGAGACGACCCTCGAGGCCCTGGCGGGGCTGCGGACGAACCTGCCGGACGGCGTCCACTCGGCGGGAACCTCCTCGCAGGTCACGGACGGCGCCGCCGCCGTGTTGATGATGTCGCGCGAGAAGGCGACGGCCCTGGGCCTCACACCCCTGGCCACGATCGTCGACACCTGCCTGATCGGCTCGGACCCCGTGCTGATGCTGACGGGTCCGATCTTCGCCACCCGCAAGCTGCTCGAGGACAACCGCATGCAGATGCGGGACATCGACGTCGTCGAGATCAACGAGGCCTTCGCCTCGGTCGTGCTCTCCTGGCAGCAGGAGCTGGCACCCGATCCCGAGACCGTGAACCCGAACGGGGGTGCAATCGCCCTGGGTCATCCGCTCGGCGCCACCGGCGCCGTGCTCGTCACCAAGGCCGTCCACGAGCTCGCGCGCGCCGACAAGGAACACGCCCTGGTGACGATGTGCTGCGGAGGGGGGCTCGGCACGGGGACGCTGATCCGCCGGGGCTGAGCCGGTGGCCGCGTCCGACCACGAGCTGGATGCCCCGCCGTGGCGACGCGTCGAGGCGACCCTGATGGCCACGGCGAGGGCGATCCGCAAGGCCTACGCGAGTCGTTATGCGAGCCTCGATCTGAGCCTGTCCCAGGCCAGCCTGATCGCGTTTCTCGACGAGTCCGGACCACGCTCCCAGACCCATCTGGCGAGATGCCTGGGCATGGGACGCGCTGCCGCTGGCCTGGTGATCGACGCGCTGGCCCGGCGCGACCTGGTCGAACGCCGGCCGAATCCGGAGGATCGCCGCGCCTGGCTGATCGCGCTGAGACCCGAGGGCCGTGCGCTGGTCGGGCCGATCCTCGAGATCGACCTCGTTCTGCGCCGCGCGCTCCGGAGCGGAATCCCCCGCGGCGAACGCCAGCAGCTGGCCGGCCTGCTGATCCGACTGCAGGCGAACCTCTCCGAGGTCCTCGAGGCGGACGAAGAACGCTGAGCCCGTGCCCGTGCCCCGAGGACAGGACGGCCTCGGCGCGATGCGTCAGGACGGCAGAGCGTCAGAAGGATTCGCGATCCGGTCGCAGGTCGAGTTCGAGGGTCCAGGCGCTGCGGGGCTGCCGATGCAGCATCCAATAGGCCTCGGCGATGTCGTCGGGCTGCAGCATGCCCGCCTCACCGAGCCGCTCCTTCAGCTGCGGCATCCGGCGACCCACCTGCTCGCCGTCGACGACAC
>CAYWGW010000073.1:0-385 GCA_964457385.1 uncultured Spirochaetaceae bacterium | reverse complement strand
ATCACGACGTGCGCCACGTGCAGCCCCTGCGGACCGAACTCGCGGGCCATGCCGAAGGCGACCGCGCGCAGGGCGGCCTTGGCGGAGGCGAAGGCCGTGTAGGGCGGCCGCGCACGCAGGGATGCCGTCGCCCCCGTGAAGATCAGACTGCCACCGCCGCGCGGGAGCATCCGCTTCGCCGCCTCCCGACCGGTCAGAAAGCCTCCGAAGCAGCCCACCCGCCAGAGGTCCTCGAAGAAGGCATCGCTCATCTCGACCAGCGGAGCAGCCCGGTTGTTCCCGACGTTGTAGACGACCAGCTCGGGCACGGCCCCCGCCCGCTCCGCCGCGTCGAAGGCGGCGCCCACACCCTCGGAGGTCGTGGCATCGGCGACGACCCGACTCG
>CAYWGW010000072.1:14611-16515 GCA_964457385.1 uncultured Spirochaetaceae bacterium | reverse complement strand
AGCGTCGTCTCGAGTCGACTCGCGCGGGTTGGACGGGAACCGCTCGTTGTCGGCCGCTCTTACTGGGCGAAGGCGAGGCGAAGGCGACTGCGGATCGACGAGCAGGGCCAGGTGGTGGCGTCCGGCCGTGTGCTGGACGGAGCGGGCGCGTCGCGTCTCGTGCTTGATCCCTCGCGGGCCTGCCCCGACCTCACGGCTGCCGCGCCTGGCCAGCGGCCAGCTCGGCCTCGAGCGCCCGGAGCCGCGCGACGAGTGCTTCGATCCTGGCAAGACGCGCTGGGTCCGTTTCCTTGCGAGCCAGGGACTCGACGACCGGGGTGACGCGCGGTGCCGTGCGTCGGGTGGCGAGCTTCTCTCCGCTGGCGACATCGTCGAAGAAATCGAGAATCGCGTCGCGGAGCGCCGCCTCGGAAGCATCGCCGTAGGCGCGCCACGGCACGGCGAGGAGCTTCGCCGCACGGAACCCCTGGGACAGGAAGGCCAACCCGCCGCCCCGAAGAGTCTCGTGGCGGTAGTTGATCTCGAAGTAGCCGATCGCGACGGCGTTCAGCGCGTCGTAGTTCCGGCGATCGGCGGGCTGACGTTCGAGATCCTCGCGGAGTTCGTACAGATCGTCCTCGTCCCCCCGTTTCGGATCGAGGATGTGGGCGAAGTAATTCGGATACCGGGGAAGCAGATCGTCGAGGACCCGATCTTCTCCGACGCGGTCCCAGTGGCTGCCGCTCCCCGTCAGCCGGTACCGGGCCGGATCCACCTCCCGCGCGTCCGAGAGAGGAGAGCTGCAGGCAAGCAACATGCACGAGACGAACGCCTGCAGCCCAAGGGCTCTGTCTCCGACTCGGTCAGCATGCAGTCGGATCATTCGGAGTCCCTCATGCGGGTTCGGAGAATCCCGGGTTCTCACGGCCTGCGCGACCGGCTCCATCGGGTCGATGGCTGATGCCCTCTACGTCAAGAAGCGCGTGATTCGTTACGAATCGCGAGTCGACGGAGGCGCCCCTGCTCCCGATCGTATGGCCCGCGGCTGTCATGGAATCTCGAGAGTCTCCCGCGACCGGACGTCGTCGGCTCGCGGGTCCGCAGGCGCGGCTGGCCGGGGAGGTCTCCCGGCTGTTCTTGTTCTGGACGCATTCCATGCCGAGTGGAGCCTCGGCGCGGCGTTCCCGACGTCGGGCGGGCTTGCCGAGCGAGACCCCGCCGCGCTCCTGTCCTACGCTCCGGGCGTCGGGTCGTGGCCCGACTCGCCGTGGGGGCGAGGCACCTCCCTCCTCTCCCCCTCACCGGGGCCGGAGGGCCGGAGGATCCACCGTTGTCGAAACTTCTCGTGGTCACGATGCTGGTGCTGCTCGCAGTGCCGCTCGGCGCAGCTGCGATCTCGCGGCAGGCGGCACCCGGCGGCTCCACCGCCAGGACCGCGCCGGCCCTCACTCAGGGAGCCGCTATGACGCTCGACGGCCTCGACGCGCTGATCAGCAGCGTGGACGTCGCGGCCGTTCGCGAGGGACCGGGATGGCAGTTTTCGGTCGGTGGCATGGCGGCGCAGGTGATCGCCGACGCCAGCCATGACCGCATGCGGATCTTGGTCCCCGTGGCGCGGGCGGAGGAAGTCTCGGAGGCGATGCTGCGCCGTTGCATGCAGGCCAACTTCTCCTCGGCGCTCGACGCCCGCTACGCCTTGGCACAGGGCGTGCTCTGGAGCGCGTTCGTGCACCCGCTCGGCTCTCTCGACGAAGCGCTCTTCCTCTCCGCGCTCGGGCAGACCGTGACCCTGGCGCGCAGCTATGGCACCACCTTCCAGTCGGGAGAACTGGTGTTCGGCAGCGGCGAACGCCCCGAGGAGAGCGCGCCCGGGGGCGGCGCTCCCGATCCGGACCTCTAGCCCGGACTATTCATGAGCGCCCTGC
>CAYWGW010000072.1:0-14601 GCA_964457385.1 uncultured Spirochaetaceae bacterium | reverse complement strand
ATCTCCGCACTCTCGAAAGAGAAATCGCCGTTCGGCTCCTCGACGTAGGGTCAATACGTCAAGATTTCGCAACGCAGAGATCGGGCCAAATTCGGGCACCCTGCTCGGTCGGGGTTGATGAGATGAGCTCTAGTCACGTGACGACGGCGATCCGCGCCGCTGCAGGTGCGTTTGCGCTGCTCGCGGTGGCCTGCGGCTACGAGCCGGGCAAGGAGTCGTGGGAGCCCGAGGCACGGCCGGCGCAGCCCGCCGAGCCCGCCCCGCGCGAGGCCTGCGCCGATCGCGATCCCCTCCGCCGCGCGCTTTTCGGAGACCTCCACGTCCACACCGGCTTCTCGATGGATGCCTGGGTGGCGGGCACCGTCGTCTCGCCGGACGATGCCTACCGATTCGCACGCGGCGACGCGATCGGGCTTCCGCCCTACGACGAAGCCGGACGGCCGTCGGCGACCGCCCGTATCGAGCGGCCCCTCGACTTCGCGGCCGTGACCGACCACGCGGAGTGGCTCGGAGAGGTGGGGCTGTGTCGCGATCCGGAGTCCCCTGCCTATGCCACGCGCTCATGCCGGATCTTCCGTGGCGAGGCGGATTCGTGGCTGGCGCGTTTCCTCGGGGTCGCTCCCAGGCACGCGCGGCTCGCCGGCGCGGTTTCGCTCTGGGGCCGAAAGGACGAGATCTGCGGCGAGGGCTCGGCCCGCTGTCGGCAGCAGACGCGGACGGCCTGGCAGACCAACCAGGAGGCGACGGAGCGCTGGTACGACCGCAGCGAGGCGTGTTCGTTCACGACGCTTCACGGCTACGAGTACAGCCGCTCGCCCGCCTTCACGAAGATCCACCGCAACGTGATCTTCCGAAACGAGATCGTTCCCGAGCTGCCCATCTCCTGGATCGACACGCCGACTGAACTCGGGTTCTGGCGCAAGCTGCGTGCGCAGTGCGTCGACTCCGGCTCCGGCTGCGATGCGCTCGCCATCCCGCACAACCCGAACCTCTCGAACGGACAGATGTTCGCGATCGAGTACCGCGATCTGCCCATCGAGGAGCAGCGCACCCGGGCCCGCCTGCGCGCCGACCTCGAGCCGATCGTCGAGATCGTGCAGTACAAGGGTGAGTCCGAGTGCCGGAACGGTCTCTACGGCGTGGTGGGTGGGCCCGACGAACTGTGCGACTTCGAGAAGATCCGCGACCTTCCGGGACGACCGCTCGAGGACTGCGAGGAGGGGACGGGCAGCGGCGCCCTGCGCGGGCGCGGCTGTGTCTCACGGCTCGACTACGCGCGCTACGCCCTCGTCGAAGGCCTGCGGGAGGCCGAGCGCATCGGCGTGAATCCCTACCGATTCGGCTTCATCGGCGGCACCGATACCCACCTCGGCAACCCGGGCGCCGTCGCCGAGACGGAGTACGTCGGCAAGTTCGCGGAAGCGAGCGCTGAGCAGCTCACGCTCGGCGAGAAGCGAAGTCCGAGCGCCTTCCGCAACGCGGGGGGTCTGGCCGGCGTTTGGGCCGAGGAGAACTCGCGCGACGCCATCTTCGACGCCCTGGCCCGCCGCGAGGCCTTCGCGACCAGCGGAACGCGCATCGAACCGCGCTTCTTCGCCGGGGAGGCGCTGCCCGCCGATCTGTGCGAGCGCGACGACCTCGTGGCCCAGGGCTATGCCCGCGGCGTGCCCATGGGCGGCACGCTGTCCGCACCGGATGGACCCGCCGCCGCATCTCCGCGCTTCGTTGTGCAGGCCCGGCGCGACCCTGCCGCCGCTCCGCTCCAGCGCCTCCAGATCGTGAAGGCCTGGTACGGTGCCGACGGCGACTTTCACCAGGCCGTACACGACGCGGCGCGCGTGCCTGCGGGCGCTTCGGTCGATCCGGAGACCTGCGCGCTCCGGGGTCCGGGCGCCGAGACGCTCTGCGCCACCTGGACGGACCCCGACTTCGACCCGGACCGACCCGTGGTCTACTACGCGCGCGTCGTCGAGAACCCGAGCTGCCGCTGGACCGCCTGGCGATGTCTGTCGCTGCCGCCGGAGGAGCGCCCCGACGGCTGCACAGACCCCCGCGTGCCCCGAACGGTCCAGGAGCGCGCGTGGACCTCGCCGATCTGGATCCTGCCCGAGGGCTGATCGCGCGCCGCACAACTCGGCCTTCAAGGCGCGACGGCGGAGCTTGATGGAGCGCGGCATCGCAGAAGCGCCCGCCTCACTGACCGCAGCTCGATCACGAGGATGCGGGTCGCCGAGTCGGGTGCCTCCGTCACGATGTCGAACACGAGTGCGAGGGCGGCGGGGCCCTTCCCGGGCCCTTCCCGGGCCGCCGGACCCCGCGAGCCGGATCCCGAGTGGGCTCCCGCTCGGCGCTCCGTTCAGAGATCCTCGATCAGGAGCGCGGTCCCGTCGTCGCCGACGACGGCTCGGATCGAGAAGCCGCCGGTCAGGAGCTCGGGAAGGCTCAGTGCGTCGGGCACCTGATCGAATCGCCGATCGTCCCCATCGAGTTCGCGCCCGAGGGCGGCTTCGATGATCGAATCGTCGATCCTTGTAGTCCCGACGACCTCGATCGTCCGATCGCCGAGAACGAATGTCGTCCCGGTCACGTCCGTCGGCTTCCCCACGAAAGGGTTGCCGGCGAATCCGCCGTTGCCGGGACCGCCGTCGTCGCCCTGGCCCGGCGGCACGCTACCCACAAGGCCGTCGTCGGGCTCGAACTCGATCTCGCGCGCATTGAGCAGCCCGCTCTGGCACGCCGAATCGGCCTCGAAGCTCTTCGCCTGCACGACATCGCCGACGTCGAGCCGAGCGAAGAATCCCGATCGACCGACCGTCTCGTCATCGTTCGCCTCGAAGTCGTCGTCGTCGACATCGTCGGTTCGAATCGTCACGCCCCGGATCACGATCTCAAAGGAGCTCGCATCTCCGGAGACCGATTCCACGGGACCCCGCAGGCGGCAGTCGACATCGTCGTCGTCGTCGAGCTCGATCCGGGTCCAGCGGACGGATCCGTCGGATTCCGGGAAGCCGCGCGCCTCGACATAGTCGTCAAAATCCACCCGGTCGAGGAACTCGGACGGCGTCAGCCGGTCCCCCTCGTCGTCGTCGCTGGCGTCGTCCTCGAGCCGGCTCGTCCCGGACGGAGTGATGATGATTCCGAGACGCGTCGTGAAGCGGCCGGCCGACCGATCCACCGAAGCCACCCGGTCCTCGATGCGCACGCTGTTCTCGACCTCGGCCTTCGACTGCCGGATCACGAGAACGCCATCGTCGTCGAATCGCCCCTTGATCTCGATGTGGTGTCCGACCTGCCCCTCGAGGCTCGATGCGTCCCGGACCTCGATCGTCCTCCCGTCGATCACGATCTGGTCCGGATCCGTCGTCCGATCGACCGATCGGAGCACCCCTTCGATCTCGAGCTCGCCTCTACGGTCGTCGTCATCAAAGTCGTCTTCACTCTCGATCCGTACGGCGAGAAGCTCGTCACCGACGAGGAGATCGGCCTTGACCTCGACGAAACGGCCGACGAGGTCTCCGCCAGACGGGAGCTCATCCTCGAAGACGGTCTGTTCATCGACCAGGAAGCTGGTCCCGCTCACGACGATCGCGGATCCGTCGGAAGCGATCGAGTCGACGAAGCCCTTCAGCTCGAGTTCGTCGTCGTCCACATCGGGCCGACCGATCCCGCCGGCCGCGGCGTTGACGCGATCGATCCGGGTCGCGAGCAGGCCGTCGACGGTCGGGAAGCCGCTCACCGACACGACGACGGGTGCGTTTCCCGGAAACAGCATGGGCTCGAGATCCCGCAGGTCGATTCCCGGCTCTCCGTCGTTGTTGCCGATGTCGTCGTCGAAGATCGTATTGGCGTCCACGATGACGGTCCGCCCGATCACGCTGAAGCGACCGAGGGAGGGATCCGCCGGTTCCGGGTTCACGTTCCGGGCCGGCCCTTTCAGATCGTCGTCGAACTCGATGCGCTCGGCGACACGCTGACCCGCGCGCTCGTTGGCTCGGACCCGGACCTTCATGCCAATTCGCAGCCGGCTGTCGTCTCCCCTTCGCTCGCTCTCTCCTTCGACGGCGACCACGGTCCCGCCCTCGACCTCGTAGCGAACGCCATTGACGAAGACGCTGCTGAAGCCCGTGATCACGCCGCTCGCGACGACCGGGGACGGACTCGCGCCATCGCCACCCGATCCGCCCCCGCCGCACGCCAGCAACAGACCCATCAGCAAGAGGCCGAGCCCCGGACGACTCGCCCGGAGCGCTCGGCCCGTTCCGCTCTCCACCTGTTCTCCCACCATCTTTCAGTCTCCTCTGGCCTGGTCGACGCCGGCCCGCTGATCTCGCAGACTGGATCGCTCCCTGATAAATTTTGGGAAAATATTCCCAATTATTCTGAGACTGTCAACATGTCTGCCCAGGCCGGCATCGAGCGCACACCCATCGACGCGGCGACCCCGCGGGACGACGGGCCGGAAGACCCTGGCCCGGGTGTCGAGCCGCGCGAAGACCCAAGCGGCGGACGCGCGCTCCAGCGCGGGGGGCGGCGGCCCGGACCCAGCCGGGCACAGGTCTGTCTCGCGCGTGGCACCGGTGGAGGCGGTGGAGGCGATTGCCGGGTCTGCTCAGGTGCGCCCCCCCCCTCGGCCGAGGGATCGATGACAGCCGCTGAGGGACGCCTCAAGGCGGGCAACGAACCAGTCGATGACGCGACCCATGATGCTTCTGGGATCCAGCGCCCTCACCGTGTTCCTCGCGCTGTCGGTCGTGGGGTGGATGCTGAAGCTGGGAGCGACCCGGGGCGTTGCGGGGAGCGAGCCGACGCCTCCCTCCACCGAGGAGATGAAGTCCCACTTGTTGTGGGGCCTCTTCTACGTCCATCCAGGCGATCCCCGCGGCTGGGTTCGGAAGACCTCCGGGCCCGGCTACACGGTCAACTTCCGCACGGAGCGCAACGCGAAGTTATTCGCGTGCCTGATCGTGGCGACGTTGGTATCCGCGGTCTTCCAGATCACGGCTGCGGCAGTCGGATGCAAGGCAATCTGAACCGCGCTGCACGGCCTTCGCGCGCGAGCGGTGCATCGTCGCGAACCGGCGTCAGGATGAAGCGGAGCTCCGCCGAAAGATGCGCGAGGACAAGCTCGTCAAGCGCCTCGAGCGCCTCGCAATCACCCTGCGCCGCCGGCTGGAGGCGGACGCGATTCGCCTCGTTCGTGATTGATCGGCCACTGGAAATCGGACGGACTTGCTAGCCCGGACTATTCATGAAGCCCGTAGCGAGGTGCCGTAGATTCGTGCTCTCGAAAGAGAAATCGTCGTCCGGCGACGCAGGCGTAGTTGACCCTACGTCGAGGAGCCGAACGGCGATTTCTCTTTCGAGAGTGCGGAGATACGGTGCCGCAGCAGGGCGCTCATGAATCGTCCGGGCTAGCGTCTGCGATTGCAGATCGTGAGTCTGATTCGGGTTTTCATGTCCCAGGACACGCAAGAGATCCAGGCGCTCGTCGGCGATCGCTACACGCTCCTCGAGCAGATCGGTCAGGGCGGATTCGCTCTCGTCCATCGGGCCCTGCAGGTATCGACCGGACAGATCGTCGCCGTCAAGGTCTTGCGTTCGATCGAACACGAGACGGCGAACGAGCGAGCGCGGCGAACACGCCGGATTCGTCGAGAGCTCGAGATCTGTGCGCGCCTGTCCCATCCACACATCGTGCGACTGGTCGACTCCGGCGAATCTTCCCAGGGCGTGATCTTCGCCGTCTTCGAGCACGTCGCCGGCCGTAGCCTCGAGGAGGTCCTCCAGCAGGAGGGACCGCTAGCGCCATCGACCACACGAAGGTTGATGGGCCAGGTGCTCGACGCCCTGTGCCACGCCCATCGATTCGGCGTGATCCACCGCGACCTCAAGCCCGCGAACATCATGATCAGCGCGCCCGGCTCGCGCCCTCACGCCATGGTGCTCGACTACGGGCTCGGCATGTTCGCCGAGCCGAGCGCCTCGCTCGATCGCATCACGCTCACGCGAGAGGCCATGGGGACGCCACGCTACGCCGCACCGGAGCAGCTGCGGGGCGAGCTCGTGACCCCGTCCGCCGACCTGTACAGTTGGGCCCTCGTGTTCATCGAGGCGTTGACGGGACGGCCAGCGATTCGCGGCAACTCGCTTCAGGAGATCCTCCACGCGCAGCTCTCAGACGCCGAGGTCATGTTGCCGCCCGACCTCGCCTACTCGAGCCTCGGCATGTTACTGAGGCGCGCGCTCGCCAAGTCTCCGGAACGCCGACGCGTGAACGTCGAGCAGCTGATCGACGCCCTCGACCGCGTGCGTGACGACGACCCCGGCTCCGACGGCGCGCAGGTGCTCGTCTCACTTCGGCTGGACGACGAGACGGCGAACGACGAAGACGTTGAGAACCTTCACGAGGCGGCCGCGCGCGTCGCAGCAGCGTCGCAGGGCGTAATTCACTCGGCTCTGGCAGGGCATGTCCTGCTGGGCTTCTCCCAGCGGCGCGATGCCGAAGCGGCGCTCGCACGGGGTCTGCACGCGGCGCTCGACGTCAGCCGACATCCGGTGGGAGCGCGTCTTCGCATCGCCGTCGAGGGCGGCGTGTTGCCGGAGAGCGGACGCTTGATCGGCCCGGTGGTCGCCGCCCTGCTCGATCTCGGGCGGGCGACGCCGCTGGGCCGCGTGGCGCTCGGCGCCGGGCTGGCCGAAGAAGGACGGGCATGGGTACACCTGGAGCGGGAGCTCGAGGGCCGCTTTGGCGGCTGGCTGGTGTTGGCGCCAGCCCGCACAGGCGGCCCGGTCGCGGAATTGGCGCGTGCCGAACCAGAGATGTCGGGCCGCCGAAGCGAGCTGGCACTGATCGCCGAGCGCTGGGAGCAGGCGCGGGAGGGTCGGGGTCAGGTGGTGGCAATCTCCGGAGAGCCGGGCATCGGCAAGTCGCGGCTGGTGCGGGGCGTGTACCAGCATCCGGAACTCGCCGATGCCGATTGGATCGAGGCGGGGTGCACGCCCGAGGCGAGCGGGACGCCCTTCGCCGCGCTGGCCGAATGGCTGCGCGAGCTTGCCTCGGCCGATCGAGGCGCACCGCGCCCGGAAACCGCAGCAACGGCCGATCGCTTGAACGCGCTCGCGGCCGACTTTGCGATCGATCTCGCGCCGGTGGCAGTCGGCGTCGCCGCGATTCTAGGCGAGCAAACGCAAACGCCGGCGCGCGAGCGCTCCCCGGAATCCGACAGGGAAGCTGCGTTCGAAGCGCTGATTCGCCTCTTCGTCGCGGTCGCGGATCGCACACCCAGCGTGCTGCTGCTGGAGGACATGCAGTGGTGTGACGCGTCTAGCCTGGCGTTCGTCGACGCGCTGCGCGCGGAGGTGCCGGCGACGCGCATGCTGCTGCTCTGCACGTACCGCTCGCACTTTCAGCCCGGCTGGCCGTCGAGCGAGCACACGATGCAGTTGCCGCTGGGGCCCATTAACCGACGCGATCTCTCGCATCTCGTCCACGCGCGTTTGGGCGGCGTGCCCGATGCGAGGCTCGTCGGTTGGCTGCTCGAGAAGACGGGGGGCAACGCGCTCTTCGTCGAGGAGCTGTTGGCCTCCGCGCGCGAGCAGGGGGCACTCGTCGCACACGAGAGCGGCTTTACGCTCGGCGACGCCTCCGAATGGAAGATGCCGGCCACGCTCGATGAGCTGGCCCGCAATCGAATCGAAGAGCTCGGCGAAGCACGATCTCTGCTGCAGTGGGCGTCGGTCGTGGGCATGGAGACATCGTCGGAGCTGTTGAGCGTGCTCGAGGCGGGTCCGATCGGGGATCAGCTGGCCCGCATCGAAACGGCGGGCCTACTCCGTCGGCGAGGTGGACCGCCCGACACTCGCTATGCGTTCAAGCATGCGCTGATTCGCGATGCCGCCTACCGCAGCCTCACTGCTTCGGAGCGCCGGGCAGCGCATCGGAAGCTCCACGCGCTCCTGGCATCCGACGTTTCGACGACACCCGAGCAGCTGGCACGTCATGCCGAGCTCGGGGAAATGTACGAGGATGCGGTGAACGCCTGGTTCAGGGCCGGCAGCGCCGCAGCGCAGCAATTCGCCCACGTGGAGGCCGTCGAGCACCTCACCAGCAGCGGCCGCCTGGTCTCGCATCTGCCGTTGCCGCAGCGCGACGCGCGCGAGCTCGACATCCAGGTCGCCCTGTGCAGCTCGATCGGGCCGATCGAGGGCTTCGCATCCGATCGGCTCGGCGCAGCGCTCGCGCGAGCGCGCGAGCTCTGCCACAGGACACGGTCGTTCGACTCGCTGACCAGGGTGCTTCACGGCATGGCGCGCATGAACCAGAGCCGGGCCCGCTTCGACGACGCGATCCGGTACGCGGACGAGGTGATCGGCTTGTCGCGGGATGCGGGAGACGTGCCGGGCCTGCTCTCCGGAGAGCTCACACGCGCCTTCACGCTCACCTACACGGGGCGCTTCGAGCGCGCCGCGGGCGATCTGACATCGGCACTCGAGGACGTCGATGCGGCCGGTGGCGAGTCGCTCATGCGCGACGCGCTCGCACGCGAGAACCTCGCTTCTGCCCGGGCCTGGCTCTCGTACAACGAAGGCATCCTCGGTCGCGTGGGCGATTCGCTCGCACGCAATGCGGAGTGGATCGAACGCGCGAGGGCGCAGAAGCTGATGATCGCCGAGCTGCTCGCCATGGCCCTGCAGGCGGAGACGTGGCGCGTGCTCGGCGACGTCCATGCCGCGCACACCCTGGCCGAGGTACTGATCGAGCGGGCAGGCCAGCGGAAGCTGCCGTTCTGGAGCGGGATCGGCCGCATGATCGAGGGCGACTGCCTGGTGCGCTTCGGCGAGGTCTCCCGCGGACTCGCGCTGGCACAAAGCGGTCTCGAGATCTGGGATGGCACTGGCGCACGCCACGGGCGCAGTCAATGGCTGGCCCTGCTGGCCGAGACCTCGATGGCTGCGGACGAACGGGCGGCGGCGCACAGAATCGTCGAGGAGGGGATCGCTGCGGCGGCGAAGACCGGCGAGAAGATGTGCCTGGCGGATCTGTTGCGACTGCGCGCCGAGCTCGCGCTCGACTGCGATCGCGCAGCGGCAAGCGATGCGTACCTCGACGCCTGGTCCCTCGCGCTCGAGCAGAAGGCGGGCCTCTTCGCCTTGAGGACCGCAATCTCCGCGCACGAGGCGGGCGTCAGCGTGAACGGACTCGATCGAACCCTGGCCATCGCGCGCTCGCTCGTGGTCGGCGATGCCACGCTTCCGTTGATCGCCCGGGCCGCGAAGTCGTAGCTGCGCTGCTCAAGGCCGATTCAGTCGCCGTTCGAAGCCCCAGCCCCGTTCGCCACCGCCTGTTGGGGACCTCGCACATGCCAGTTCTCCACGACGCGCATGTCGGCGTTGAACTTCAAAATGTTCACGCCATGCGTGGGCGGGCTCGGCAGGTAGTCGGGACGGGTGCGGCTTCGAGAAGTCCAGTAGATGCCGATCATCACCTTCTGCGAGACCGGATCGACCCAGCGGACCAGATGATCGACGGACACATTGATGAACAGTTCGCGCTTCAACCCTGCGAGCCACTGCTTCAGGAACGTCCCGTCGTCGGGGGCACCGTTGAACGTATAGGCGCCGTCGGACGCCGCCAGTCGATCGAATGCTTCGGGGTCTCCGAGATTGAAGAACTCCTCCCAGAACCTGCGCGTGGCCGCTTCTTCGGGTGTCATGTCGTCGTCTCCTCGCATCGATGGGTGGGTGGTGGGAAGTCGAAGTCGAGTGTGCTCACTCGCACACCCTGGCCGTGGTCCCGGGCGAGATAGCGGTCTCCGACTCGACTCTTCGCGTCTCGGGTGCGGCGCTGGTCTCTCGTGGTGTCTTCGCGCATGCGAGGTGCGCGGCCGTGCCCAGAACGAGCATGAGTCGCAATGCCGTCGATCGAGCGATCACGGGGCGCCCTCCTGTCGAATGACGATGCGTCGGACACCGTGGAAGGCGTCGTCCCGAGAGCGGCTCGGTAGCGCAAGCGTCGGCGCTCGACGAAGGTCCGGATCCCGGGCCACGAGTTCGCCGAGATCTCCGAGCGAGACCGCTTCGACCTCGTCGCCCGCTTCGTTCAGCAAGCGGACGAGGACAGGCGCGTCCTCGGGGTCGGGATCGGGCATCGCGCTCAGGGATTGCCATGCGACCGCTGGGCGCTGCATCGAGACGACCCGGGCCCGCGCATCGGTCATCACCCGTCGCACGTGTTCGGGGGAGGCGAGTTCCCCCTGCGTGAGCCGTCCGATGATGCGAGCGTCGTACTCGATCTCGAGAGCCATGAGCTGGGCGGGATGGCCACCCACCTCGAAGGCCGGCACCAGGCCTTCGGAGTACGACGCGATCGAGCTTGTGCCGTCATCGCATCGGTCGCGCGCGGGCCTCGGCAGAATGCAGACCGATTCGGGCGTGGGATAGTCGCCCGGCAGCGGCGCGAAGATGTTCGAAGAGCGGGCCTGCACGCCCGGGTCGCAAGGGCCAGAGCGGCCATGCAGCGAGCCGTACAGGTGATCCGCCATCTCGAGGTCGCGTCCCAGGCAGCCCGGGAACCGGGCGATGACCTGTTGCAGCCGCCCGGCGTTCCAATGATTGAAGTTCGCCATCGCAAAGGCCAGCTGCAGCGAATAGTCGAGGGGCCTGCGCGTTTCGCACGCACCCTCGACGTCGGGCTCGCAGAAGAGCGCGTCGGGTGCGACGGGTCGGTGATAGTGGGCGTAGGTGCCTTCGACGGTCTCGAATTTCGCCGCGAACTCGGGCGATGACTCGAGCGCGTTGTCCATCGCCCGCGCATGGCAGGCCAGACAGGACGAGGTCGGGTTGTCGATCGGACCGTTCAGCCGACCGCGGTAGCCGAGATAGGGTCGCGATGGAGCCAGGTCGCCCGCAAACCGCTGCGCCATCGCGGGGTCGAGCCAGGCCTGCCGGAGATCTTCGGGGCGCGCCTTCTCGGACTCTCCGGGTACGCCGGGCGCCAGCCAGAAGTCGTTGCCCCACATCAGGCCGACGGGCTCCAGGTAGCGGTGCCACGCAAGCCCCTGCGGCTTCGCCGACTCGGGCGGGTTCCAGTGGATGAAGGTCCCGAAGACCCAATCGGTGGAGGGTTCGTCGGCGTCGCGCGCCAGGGAAGTGACTCGCGGATCCCGGATGGCGATGTCGAGCTGCGTGAGCCGGACTTCGTAGCGTTGGCAGTCGCGCTCGATGTCGGCCGTCCACGACTTCGCCTCGCGCAGCCACGGGACGCCGCGGGAGGGCGACGCCGTCGAAAAGAGCAGCTTCGCCGACACGGTCCAATCCGGAAACGCAACCTGCTCGGTGTCGGGCGCGTGTTCGTTGCCAGCCGCAAACACCTCGCCGAGCGCGCGCCCGCCCTCGTGATTGTAGAAGGAGATCGCCCAGGTGTGTTCCTGATCCGGTTGGGATCGGTGCAGCTCGTAGGGCGCCGACGGACGTTCGGGGGTCAGTCCGTGGGCAGGCTCGCGGCCGTAGGGGCCATAGTGCATCCACGGTGTGTGGTACCACTCGTCCCCGTCCTGTTGCTCCGCGTCGGCGTGCAGGTCGAAGTCGTGCTCGTCGAGATCCACGATCACGTAGTCGAGCACCTGCTGCATGTATGTGCGCGCAGCCGCCGCGCTGGTCCAGAACTCCGTCTGCCTCCAGGGCTGATCTCGATCGCGTCCAGTCAGGGCAACGCGGGGATGGTCGTTGCGAAGCCGGAACGCCGGGCCAGCGCCCTCGGCAAGCGGGTCGGAGTCGTAGCAAGCAGCGCGATCGAAGTGGGCGAGCGCGTTCCGTCGCTTGCACCCGTCGGGGTCGAGCGCCCCGCTGCAGTCCTCTTCGATGCTGCCGCAGGTGCGCAGCCAGTCCATCCGGGCGAGGGCCTGCCGATAGTGATCCTCGTCGAGGATCCCGGCCTCGTCCCTGCACGACGTCCTCAGCTCGCCCGCAAGCCGGCACCAGTTGCCATGCGTCGGCTCGTCGGCGGGGATGACGCAACGAGCGACTTCGCCGGGCGGCGCCTCCGATGGCCCCTCGCCCTGGAAGCAGGCCTCGTGCGCCATGCAACAAGCGAGGAGCAGGACGATCTCGAGACGACGGGGCCGGCGGACGACGAGAAGCGACTTCAACGGGGCCTCCAGGCGTTCTCGACATGGGATCGGATCAGGATGGAAGCGACTACGGGGCCGACGAGTTCAATCGAGGCTCCGCTTGAAGCCAAAGGCCGAGATCAGCTTGTAGACGTGGGAACGGGCCAGGTCGAGCGCGCGAGCCGCCTGCGAGACGTTCCAGTCCGAGGCATTGAGCGCCGACCTCAGGTACTCGCGCTGGAAGCGACGAGTGGCTTCCTGAAACGTGAGCAGTACCTCGGACTCGCTGGCGTCCATCTCGGGAAACAGGTGATGGGCCTCGATCACCTTCATCGAGCGCGAGGTCGCTCGCACCGTCGCGGCTTCGATCGCGTTCTCGAGCTGCCGAACGTTGCCCGGCCACTCATGTGCCTCGATGGCCATGAGCGCGCCCTCGGACAGCGCGAGCTGCGGGAGCCCGTGACGCTTGACGGCGGTCTCCGCGAAGTGAGTTGCGAGTGGGCGGAGATCGTCCGTCCGCTCGGCCAGATCGGGCATCCGAATGGTGAGGACGTTGAGTCGGTAGAGCAGATCCTCACGAAACCGGCCTTCGGCCACCGCGCGGTCGAGGTCGGTGTTGGTAGCGGCGACGATCCGCACGTCGGCGATGACCGGCGACGAGGCGCCCAACGGGTAGTAGGTCTTCGACTGGAGCAGCTGCAGCAGCTTGGCCTGGGCCACCGGGGGCATCAGCGCGATCTCGTCGAGCAAGAGCGTGCCGCCCTGGGCGGCCTCGATCTTGCCGGGGATCCGATGGGTCGCGGTCGTGTGCGCCCCCCGTTCTGCACCGAAGAGCTCGTTCTCGAGCAGCGCTTCGGGCACCGCTGCGCAGTTGATCTCGACGAGCGGTCCCGGGGCCCGATCGCTGTTTCGGTGGATCAGCCTCGCGATGGCGTTCTTGCCCGTGCCCGACGCGCCGGTGATGAGCACAGTGATGTTCCAGGGCGAGGCCGTGGCCGCCTGCTCGAGCGCGTTGGCGAACGCGCGGCTGCGGCCGACGACGCCGGTCAACTCGAGGCGATCGCGCAGAGGAGCGACGAAGTCCTCGCACGCATTCTCGCCGAGCGCCCGGAGCACGTGCTCGGCGATGGGAGCGAAGCTGCTCGCGAGCAGCTCGGTCAACGCCCTGTCCGCGTCGGTGAACGACCCATGGCCGAGAGATCCCTGCAGGTAGACGACTCCTCGCGCGCTCTCGCACTCGATCGGCGAACAGAGCACGGAATCGATCCTGCCCAGCTGAACGCTCTCGCGTTCGCGAAATCGCACGTCGTGCCGCGCGTCCGCCGTGAGGATTGTTTCGCCCGTGGCCAGCGCCTCGGCGATGATGCCCTGGGAGATGAGCCCGCGGACGTGCTCGACCTCCGCCAACTCGTAGCCATGGAAGCGGGACCAACGCTTGTCGCCGATCAGGCTCTCGAGCTCCACGTAGCCGGCGCGGGCACCCACCGCGTCGATCAGGAGCCCCAGTGCACGCTCGAGGAAGGGGCCGACATCCTTCTGGGCGCCGAGATGGAGCAGCTGTAGAAACAGATCCCGCTCGCGTTCGACCCGTTGGTACTCGCCTTCGTCCACCGCCACTGACTGCTCCGGACCCCTGACCGAGAGAGCATCATACGTCGACGGCAACGGCGGATTCAAGCGATTCATCGCGCCCCCCTCCGGATGGCTGGATCGGCGTAGGGTGGCTGGATCGCCGGGTGGATCAAGGTCGCATCGCGCACGGGCGTCACATGCGAGGGGCCCCGTGCCGCCCACGAGACTTGCCGGGGAAGGGCGTCAAGGAGAACACCCTCCCCGGCAAGCTGCCCAGACGGCGGAAGCCGGGACAGGCCCGATGAGCTCGGAGGTGCCGAGAATGACGGATCGAGCCCACAGCGAACGCTCGTGCGCTCTCGTGACCTCGATCCGGACCATCCCCATTCCCCCTCGCTCCACTTCCTCTGCGGCGCCGCCCAGACTTGTAGGCTCGCTTCGATCGAGACGGTCGCATCACGGTGCGTGACTCAGGCAGAGGACAAAGCATGATCCGTACCAACACGGGAACGCGTCGGAAGCGAGCAGGGCAGGACGCGTGTCCTCTCGCGTGGATTCGGCGCGAACGGGGTGTCCTCTGCCGAGGACGGAGGTGTTCTGTTCAGTCGACGGAAAAGGTGCGAGGCGCTGCGCGCCCGGGGAGGGCTGTTTTCTCCGGGGCGGGGTGAGTTGTCAGAAACAGACTGATCGGACGCGCTGAGAAGGGGCCTGTCGAATAGCCCGGGGCGATTGCCCACCCCGGGCCCTCTCCAGATCCGGCCAAGGAGATTGCCACCATCCGGCTCCTCCGCTGATGCGGATCCGGGCTAGAGGCAGGGCGGCGACGCGCTTCTCAGGCGCGACGACGCACGCGCAGCGCGTTCGGGCAGCGGAGCACCGACCGGCGAGGCTGGGCCGCTTCGCGGTCGAGCAACTCGAGGTC
>CAYWGW010000071.1:0-16578 GCA_964457385.1 uncultured Spirochaetaceae bacterium | reverse complement strand
GGCGCTGTTGCGGCCGGGGCGCTTCGACCGCCGGGTGGTCGTGCCGCGGCCGGACCTGAAGGGTCGCCTCGAGATCCTGAAGATCCACACCCGCCGGGTGCCGCTCGCGGACGACGTGGACCTCGAGCTGCAGGCGCGGGGTACGCCGGGATTCGTCGGCGCGGACCTGCAGAACCTCGTGAACGAGGCGGCGCTGCTGGCCGCCCGCCGCAACGCCACCCGCGTCGCGCACCGCGACTTCGAGAACGCCAAGGACAAGGTGCTGATGGGCGCCGAACGGCGCAGCATGATCATGTCCGACGAGGACAAGCGGATCACCGCCTTTCATGAGGCCGGTCACGCGCTGGTCGCGCTGCTCACGCCGGAGCATTCGGATCCCGTCCACAAGGTGACGATCATCCCGCGCGGGATGGCGCTCGGCCTCACCCAGACGCTGCCCGAAGAGGATCGGCTGAACTACACCGAGCGCCAGATCCATGCCGTGATCCGTTACGCGATGGGCGGGCGGGCGGCCGAGGACATCGTCTTCGATCACTTCTCGACGGGCGCCTCGAATGACCTGCAGCAGGCGACGGGCTGGGCGCGCCGGATGGTGACCCAATACGGCATGAGCAAGGAGCTCGGCCCCGTCTCCTACTCGGACTCCTCGGGAGACGTCTTCCTCGGACGGGATCTCGTCTCGCGCAAGGACTACAGCGAGCAGAAGGCCCGGGAGATCGACGACGAGGTGACGAGGATCCTCGAGAAGAAGTACGTGGAGGCACGCGAGCTGCTGGTGGAGAACCGGGACAAGCTCGACGCCATCGCCGAGGCGCTGCTCGAGCGCGAGACGCTCGAGCGACCGCAGCTCGAGGTGCTGCTGCGGGGCGAGCGGCTTCCCGATCTGCGACCGGAGTCGGCGGACGAGCCGGACCCCGATGCCGCGAGACCGGAGTCGACGGGTGAGCGGCAGCGGCGCCCGGAGCGGAAGGGAGGCCAGGCGGGCCCCTCGATACCCGATCCGGAGCCGATGCCGAGTTGATCGTTCGGTTGGCGCGGGAAGGCGGGGGGACGTAGGTGATCGAGCGGTTGTGGGGCCACTGGCTGGATCTTGCGGAGTTCTTCGACTCCCGATTCGATCCCTTCCGCGACACCATCGACATCCTGCTCGTGGCTGCGGGCATCTACTGGCTGCTGTTGCTGATTCGCGGCACCCGGGCGATCCAGATCCTGGTCGGCCTGATCGTGCTGATTGCGCTCTCCCTGGCCTCGGAGCTGTTCCAGCTCGCGGCTCTCGGCATGATCCTGGATCGCTTCCTCGGCTCGGCGGTGCTGATCATCGTGATCCTGTTCCAGAACGACATCCGGCGGGCCCTGGCGCGCGTGGGCCGCGGATTCTTCCCGTCGTTCTCGGTGGAGCAGGAGCTGCAGGTGGTGGAGGAGGTCGTGCGGGCGGCGGGCACGCTCTCCCAACGACGCTACGGAGCGCTGATCGTGCTCGAGCGCGAGAGCAATCTGGGGGACCTGATCGAGGCGGGCGTGGTGGTCGATGCCCAGCTCTCGAAGGATCTGCTGACGAGCATTTTCCAACCGTCGTCCCCCATGCACGATGGGGCCGTCGTGATTCAGGAGGGCCGTGTGGCGCTCGCCGGCTGCATCCTGCCGCTCACCCTTCGAACGGATCTGCCCGAAGGCCTCGGGACCCGTCACCGTGCGGCGGTCGGCATCACGGAAGAGACCGACGCGCTGGTGGTGGTGGTCTCCGAGGAGACGGCGAAGATCTCCGTCGTGTTGGGCGGCCAGATGCTGCGCGGACTCGACGCGCCCCGGCTGCGCGTGGTGCTGCGGGAGGTGCTGGGCGGAGAGCGCAAGGAGCTGCCCGACGACGTCGATGTCCTCGGCGGCCTCGAGGTCGCCGAGGAGCAGACGCCCGGGCGCGCGACGGCCAGCTGATCCACTGCGTAGAATGACGTCGTTCCGAGTGATTCCGTTCGAGAAAGGGGCAGGCGACCCATGGCGTCGCGATTCCAGAATCTGAGGCCGGGAGTGCTGATCCTGGCGCTCGCCATCAGCGTGTTCATCTGGGCCGTCGCTCAGGGCACCTCGAGCATTACCCGCTCTTTCGACGTGCCGATCGAGCTGGTCGGGGTGGAAGAGAGCCTGGTCGTCACGGATCAGGCCTCGGATGCGGTGAACGTGCGTCTGCGGGGCAGCCGCGCGGCCCTGCGGAATCTCGATCCGAGCGGGCTCACCTACCGGATCGACGCTCAGGGCGGAAAGCCGGGGGTGGCGGTCTACGAGATCGACGTCGAGTCGATCGAGCACCCGACGGGATCGTCCTTCGTCGGGTATTCGCCCTCCCAGATCGAGGTGCGTTTCGAGAAAAGAGGTCGCAAGGCGGTGAACGTGCGTGCCGAAGTGACTGGGACACCGGCGCCGGGCTTTCATCTGGCCGGCGTCTCGGTCGAGCCGGCCAAGGTCTGGCTGGAGGGTGCGCGCAGCCAGGTCATGCGTTTGAACGAGGTGCCGACGGAGCCGATCGACGTCTCGGGTCTGGCGGCGAGCTCGCAGCAGACGGCCAGGCTGGTTCTGGGTGGGGGCACGGTCTGGGTGGAGCAGAATGAACCGGTGAAGGTGGAGGTCCGGATCGAGGCGGATCCGGTGCTCGAGGCGGTTCCGGGTCCCGCTGCGGCGGCCTCCGGGGAAGCGGCTTCGTGATGGTCGAATCCTCGCGTCAGCTCTTCGGCACGGACGGCGTACGAGGCACGGCCAACGTGCATCCGATGACGCCCGAGGTGGCGCTGGCCCTCGGACGCGCGATTGCCCACGTCTTTCGCGAGCGCACGGAGGGGCGCCATCGGATCCTGATCGGCAAGGACACCCGCCTTTCGGGCTACATGTTCGAGGATGCCCTGGCCGCGGGCATCTGCTCGATGGGCGTGAACGTGATCCAGGTCGGGCCCGTGCCGACCCCGGCGCTGGCCTTCCTCACGCGAGACATGCGTTGCAATGCCGGCGTCATGATCACGGCCAGCCACAACCCCTTCCAGGACAATGGCATCAAGTTCTTCGCCGCCGACGGCTTCAAGCTGCCGGACGCCCTCGAGGCGCAGATCGAGCGGTTGGTGACCACAGGCGAGCTATGCCGGTCGACGGTGCCGCCGGAGGAGATCGGCCAGGCCGCGCGTATCGACGACGCCCGCGGCCGTTACATCGTCTACCTGAAGAACAGCTTCCCCCGCGATCTCACTCTCGAAGGCCTGCGGATCGTGATCGACTGCGCCCATGGTGCGGGCTATCGCGTCGGCCCGACCGTGCTGCGGGAGCTCGGGGCTGAGGTCTTCGAACTCGGCTGCGAGCCGAACGGGCGCAACATCAACGAGGACTGCGGCTCCCTCTACCCCGAGCGGGCGGCCGCCCTGGTTCGTGAGGTCGGTGCGGACATCGGCATCGCTCTGGACGGTGACGCCGACCGGGCAATCGTGATCGACGAGCGGGGCGAGATCCTGGACGGCGACCTGCTGATGTGGCTCTGCGCCCGGGACATGCTGAAGCAGGGCACCCTGCGTGGCGACGCCGTCGTGGCGACGGTGATGAGCAACCTCGGACTCGAGCGGGCGCTGGGGAGCCTGGGCCTCGGCCTTGTGAGGACGGCGGTCGGCGATCGCTACGTCGTGGAGGAGATGCGTCGGGGCGGCTACAACCTGGGCGGCGAGCAGTCCGGACACATCCTCTTCCTGGACCACTCGACGACCGGCGATGGCATGATGTCGGCGCTCCAGATCCTGGCGCTGCGGGCGCGCTGCGGGGGCCCCCTGTCCAGCCTGAACGACGGCTTCGAACGGCTTCCCCAGACGATCGTGAACGTCGGGGTGGCGGAGAAGCGACCGCTCGAGGAGCTGTCGACCATGCAGCAGGCGATCGCCGAGGTCGAGGCCGAGCTGGGCGACGCGGGGCGGGTTTTGATCCGGTACTCGGGGACCGAGCTGAAGGCGCGCGTGATGATCGAGGGTCGGGACGAGCGGCGGGTCGACGAGCTCGCGCAGCAGCTCGCGAGCACGCTCCAGCAGGCGCTCGCCGGGGCGGTCGAATAGCCGATGCCCGCCGTCCGGATCGTGGTCTCGCTGGATAGCTGGCCGGCCCTGCGCGAGCTCGCGGGGGAGGACCGCAGCGATCTCGGCGCGGCGGTCGGCCTGGCCGAGCTGGCGGGCGTCGACGCGCTGCGCCTGTCGATCCAGGAGGATCGGATTCCGGTTCGGGAGAGTGACGTCGAGACGCTCCGGCGCGCCGCCCGATCCTTCGAGCTGCGGATGCCGATCGCCCAGGGTCTGCTCGAGATTCCGCTGGCGGCCCGACCGGATCGGGTCGTGCTGGTCGCCGATCGCGCCGAGGCGCGGGGCTCCGGATCGGGTCCGCCCCTGGACGCGCGGGTGGAGGGACCGGCACTCGCGGCGGTGCTGCGTGCTCTGGAGGAGGCGGGGCTACGGGCTGCGATCCGGGTGGCGCCCGACGTGGACGCCGTCCGCGCGGCCCACGCGCAGGGCGTACGCGAGGTGGAGATCTTCACCGGACATCTCGTCGACCTGCCCGACGCCGAGCGGAGGGGGGCGCTGCTCGCCCTGGGTGATGCGGCGCGGCTCGCCTCGAAGCTGAGACTCGGGATCGCGATCGCCGGCAAGCTCGACGATCGCAACGTCGGGGAGATCCTCGAGGCGGCGCCGGCCGTCGAGCGGGTCGTCTTCGGTCGAGCACTCGCGCGCCGGGCGTTGCTGGTCGGCCTGGATCGGGCGATTCGGGACTTCCGGGCCCGGATGCGCTGAGCGCGCGTTCCGAGACCAGCCGTACTCGTCGCCACGCCGTGCCTGGCGTCCGCTACGCTCCGAAGATCAGAGGGATCCCGCGAACGTCCTGCCAAGGAGCAAAGCCCCATGCCCCTTTCGCAGCTTCTTCCCACGCTCCGAGCGTCCCGAGCCGGTGTCTGGAGCCTGGTGACAGCGGCCGAGATGCAGGCCCTCGACCGGGCCACCATCGAGGGGCGGGGTCTTCCGGCCGAGCTGCTGATGGAAGCTGCGGGCCGCTCCCTGGTGGAGCCTGCCCTGGCGCTCCGGCGAAGTGCCCCGCGTCGCTCGCGACCGCTGCGGGCGGTCTGCGGTGGGGGTAACAACGGGGGTGACGGCTTCGTCTGCGTGCGTCATCTGCATGCCGAGGGGCTCGCGGTCGAGGCCATCCTGGTCGGGGATCCGGAGCGACTGCCCGAGGCGGCGGCCGTGAACTGGCGAAGGCTGGCCGCCGTCGGTGCCCCCCATCGCGTCGCCCTCCCGGACGAGGATTGGAGTCGGCTGCTCGACGAGACCTCGGTCGCGGTGGACGCGCTCTTCGGAACGGGTCTGCAGCGGCCGGTCGAGGGGCGGCGGGCCGCGCTGATCGACGCTCTTCGCTGCGCCCGGGCTGGAGGGCTTCGGGTGCTCTCGGTCGATCTTCCCTCCGGCATCGAGGCCGATACCGGCGCGATTCTGGGCACCGCCGTCGAGGCCGATGCGACCGTCACGATCTCGGCCCCGAAGATCGGCCTGACCCAGGAGCCGGGGCGGAGCCATGCAGGCGACATCTGGTTGGCCCGGGTCGGGATCGATGACCCGGAGCCGGATCGACTTCCGCGCGCCGAGTGCTGGGGCCCCGCGGCTGCCGCCGCCCGCCTGCCCGAACGGCCGAAGGCGGGCCATAAAGGCAGCTTCGGACACGTCCTCGTCATCGCGGGCTCTCCAGGCAAGACCGGCGCGGCGGCCCTCGCGGCGCGGGGGGCCTTGCGATCGGGGGCAGGCCTGGTGACGGTGGCCACTCCGCGGGGTCTCGAGTCCGAGCTCGCGGGCCTCTGTATCGAGGCGATGAGCGCGAGCCTCACCACCGGGACGAGCGGCATCTTCGACGGATCGAGCGAGAAAGGCCTGAAGGAGCTGGCCGAGGCGCGAGACGTGGTGGCCCTCGGTCCGGGGCTCGGCCGCGAGCCCGAGACCGGCGCGCTGGCGCGGGCGCTCACCGCGTCCGTCGAGCGGCCTCTGGTGATCGATGCGGATGGACTCTTTGCGTTGAGTGGTGCGCTCGAGTCGCTACGGGATCGGCGGGCGCCCACGGTACTGACGCCTCATCCCGGCGAGGCCGCGCGGCTGTTGGATTGCGACAGCGCCGGGGTGAATGGCGATCGGCTGGGTGCAGCGCGTCGACTGGCGCAGCGCAGTGGCTCGGTCGTCCTGTTGAAGGGCGCCGGAACGGTCGTGGCGGAGGCCTCGGGTCGGGCGCTCGTGATCCCCACTGGCGGTCCGTTGCTGGCGACGGGGGGCACGGGGGATGTGCTCACGGGGGTCGTGGCGGCGCTGTTGGCGACCGGGATGCCGGCCTTCGAGGCGGCAGGGCTCGCCGCCTGGTGGCACGGGGCCGCGGCGGATCGACGGACGGCGGATCGCGGTGTCGCGTTCGGTCTACTGGCGAGCGAGCTGGCGGACGCTCTGCCCGAGACGGCAGCGGCCCTGCGACCGCAGGCCGAGGGTCACGAGAGCCCGGGGCAAGAGCGTGACGGGGGAGGGCATGCAGGACTGGCAATTCGATTCCCCGGACTCTGAGGCGAGCTTCGAGATCGCGTGGGAGCTCGGTCGCGCGATCGGGGAGCCGGGTCTGGTCGTCGGCCTCGTGGGTCCGTTGGGCGCTGGCAAGACCGTCTTCGTCAAAGGGCTTGCCGAGGGGCTCGGTGTGGACGCGCGGCTGGTCTCGAGTCCGACCTTTGTCATCGCACAGCAGTATCCCCTGCTCGAGGGTCCGCGGATCCTCCATCATCTCGATTTCTACCGGCTCGGGTCGTTCGAGGAGCTCGACTCGATCGGCTTCGAAGACCTGTTCGGCCGGGGCTGCGTGCTGGCAGTGGAGTGGGCGGATCGCTTTCCCGGAGTGTTGGGACCCGATTGGTTGGAGGTCGAGATCGAGGGACCATCGCTTGGGCAATCGCAAGCGGATCGGGGAGAGGGCCCGGAGGCGTCGGAGGACTCGGGGGTGTCGGAGGAGACGGTGCAACCGTCGCGACGGATCCGCGTCCGGGCCCACGGCCCGAGGCTCGCCGGGTGTATGAGGATTGGGCCGCCCGGGTCGGTCGACTCGGTCTCGCTCGGAGTGCAGCCTCGGGCGGATCGCCCGCCGCAGAGGGTGCGGCGGGCACTCGGTCCGTGGAGCGGGGAAACGCGACGCGGACGCTGGCGGTGCTGCTGTTGGCGGCGGGGATCGCTGGATTCGCGATGGGCGATGGGACGGATCCGCTGCCGCTCTGTCGCCAGCCCGAGGTCCTGGCTTCGGACGCCTGGGGTGCCGTGCGCATCGGCTGCGACGGGGCTCGAGGCGCGCTGCCCGCCGACGCTGGGCTGGGCGGCTTGTTGCTGGGACGTGCGATCGATCTGAACCGGGCCTCGTCGGTGGTGCTCGAGGCACTGCCCGGGATCGGACCGGCCCGGGCGCAGGCCATCCTGAGCGAGCGGGAGCGGGCGCCCTTCGAGAGCCTGGCCGCGGTCGAAAGGGTCTCGGGAATCGGCCCGCGGCTGCGCACTCGACTGGAGGCCTGGACGCGCGTGGAGCCGGCGCCCGACGGAACACCCGACGATGGCTGAGCTGGATCGCGCCGCGGCCCAACGAGAGGGCGGCGTGCCGGCTCGGGAGGAAGGCCTGGCGGCTCGCCTGTCGGCGCTGCGGGCGGACCTCGAGCGGGAGCTCTGGCATCTCGATCCCGACGAGCCCTGGATCCGGCGCGGTCTGCGCGCCACCGCCCAGCTCTGCGTCCTCACCATCTGGGGCTTCGAGTCCGATCGACTGCTGCTGCGTGCCAGCGGCCTGACCTACATCACGGCGCTGTCGGTGATTCCGATGCTGGGGGTCGCCATCGCGATCCTGGGCATGGTCGGGGGCAACGAGGCCCTGGTCGACTTCGCGATCGTGCAGCTCACCACCGTGGCGCCCGAGGTGCGGGACGTCGTGCGGGGCTATGTCGAGAACCTGAACCTTTCGGGCTTCGGGGCGATCGGCGGCGCGGTCGTCTTCGGCACGGCGATCTTCGCCCTGCGCCATCTCGAGCAGACCCTGAACGACATCTGGGGGGTGACGAGCAGCCGCAGCTGGGCCCGGCGATTCTCGGACTATCTGGCGGTCATGGTCGTGGCCCCGATCACGACGGGACTCGCCGTCAGCGTCGCGACGACACTCCAGAACGAGACGATCGTGGGGAGGCTGCTGGAGATTCCCGGCTTCGAGCGGATCTACGGCTTCGGGCTGAACCAGACCCCGCTGCTGATCCTTTTTCTCGGCTTCACGTTCCTCTACTGGTTCTTTCCGAATACGACGGTGCGGCTGCGCGCCGCGGCGCTCGGGGGTCTCGTGGCGGCGGTGCTCTTCCTGGTTGCCCGGACGGTCTACGTGAAGTTCCAGGTCGGGGCGGCGACCTACGAGGCGGTCTTCGGCGCACTCTCGGCCGTGCCCCTGATTCTGGCGTGGCTCTACGCCTGCTGGGCCGTCGTGCTGCTCGGTGCCGAGGTCGCCTTCGCCGCCCAGAACCTGGGCTCCGCGCGGCGGGAAATCCGGGCGGGCGAGGCGTCGCCGGCCCATCGGGAGGCCGTCGCGGTGGAGCTGGCCGTCGCGGTGGCGCGCGCTTTTCGGGATCAGGCCAGCCCGCCCACGGCGGAGCAGCTCGCGAACGAGCTCGGGGAGCCGGTTCGCGACGTGCGCCGCCTGCTCACCGAACTCGAGCAGGCCGGTCTGCTGCGTTTCGTGCTGGCACGGGAAGGAGAGGACTGGCGCGTGGTGCCCGGGCGGCCGATCGCGGAGCTCTCGGTCGGCGACGTGCTGCGGGTGATTCGCGGCCGCACGGGGATGGAGCCGACCTCTAAGTCCGCCGCCTGGTCCGAGAGCCCCGATCCGAAGGTCCAGGCAACCCTCATTCGGCTCGAGTCCGCCTGGGGCTCGATCGCCGACGGCGTCACGCTCGAGGCCCTGCTCGCACCGCAGCCGGCGGCGCCGAGCGAGCCTCCCGTTTGAATCCGGTTCACCGCGGGCTACGGTCGCGCCGACTCCGCAAAGGTCGATGTGATCGGCGCCTGATGACGCCCCGATGGGATGGCGACCTTCCGGCGAGCGGGTCGCGGGTGTTGGTTCGCGGGAAGTGGGCGGATGAAGATGCAGACGATGGACCGGATCTATCTCGACCACAACGCGACGACACCGCTCCGGCCCGAGGTGGCCGAGGCGATGGTGAGGGCGCTGCGTGACGAGTTCGGGAACCCCTCGAGCGTGCATGCCGAAGGGGCGGCGGCCCGGGCGCGCGTCGAGCAGGCCCGGGTCCAGGTGGCCGACCTGCTGGGTACGCGGGCGGATCGGATCCGCTTCACCAGCGGTGCGACCGAGTCGAACAATACCGTCCTGAAGGGTCTGCTCGAGCCGGGCGACCACGTCGTGACCACGTGCATCGAGCATCCCTCCGTGCTGGCCCCGCTGGCGTGGCTCGAGCAGCGTGGCGTGGAGGTCAGCCGCGTGGCCCCGGGTCCGGAGGGCTGCGTGGAGCTGGCCGGGATCGAGGCGGCGCTTCGGCCGACGACGAAGCTCGTCTCGCTGATCTGGGCGAATAACGAGACCGGGGCGTTGCAGCCCGTCGAGCAGACGGCGGCCCTGTGTGCAGAGCGGGGCGTGGCGCTTCACGTCGATGCGACCCAGGCGGTCGGGAAGTGTCGGGTCGACCTGTCCCGGACGCCGATCGACTTCCTGGCGGCCTCGGCGCACAAGCTCGGAGGGCCGAAGGGCGTGGGCGTGCTCGTCTGCCGCGAGCCGGAGCGCGCGCCGGTGTTGATGCGGGGCGGGGGCCAGGAGTACGGACGCCGGGGGGGCACGGAGAACGTGATCGGCATCCTGGGCTTCGGCGAGGCCTGCGCGCGGCTGATTCCGATCCTGGGCGAGCAGGCGGAGCGGCACGCCAAGCTCCGCGATCGACTCTGGCTGGGGCTGCGGAGCGGTGTCGACGACGTTCATTGGAACGGGGATCCCCAGCTCACGCTCCCGAATACCCTGAACGTGGAATTCCGGAACACGGCCGGGGAAGTGCTTTTGCAGGCCCTCGATCTCGAGGGGGTCGCGGTCTCCGCGGGCGCCGCCTGTCATTCAGGTGCGATCGAGCCCTCGGCGGTGCTCCTGGCCATGGGCCGCAGCCCCGAGCAGGCCCGAGGCAGTCTGCGATTCTCGCTGGGCGAAGGGGTCGACGACGCCCAGATCGATCGGGTCGTGGCCCTGCTGCGCGGGCTCGTGCCGCGGGTCCGCGAGGCCGGATCCCCGTGAGCATCCCCGAGCGCAGCCACACGAGCGACGCGGACCGCGTGGTCGTGGCGATGTCCGGAGGGGTCGACTCCTCGGTCGCCGCGGCGCTGCTGGCGGAGACCGGCGCCGAGACGATCGGCGTCACGATGCGGCTGTCGGCCGGCGGCTCCCGCTGCTGCTCGCTGGAGGATGCGGACGACGCGCGTCGGGTGGCCGAGAAGCTCGGGATCCGGTTCTTCGTCGCCAACTACGCCGAGAGCTTCGGGCGTGAGGTGATCGACGCCTTCGCCGACGACTACCTCGCGGGCCGGACGCCGATTCCCTGCGTGGCCTGCAACAAGCGCTTCAAATTCGATCATCTGCTGGATCGCGCGAAGGTCTTCGGAGCGAGTCGCGTCGCCACCGGACATTATGCGCGCATCGTGCGGGATCCCGGGACCGGTCGGGCGCGGCTGCTGCGCGCGGTGAATCGCGAGAAGGACCAGAGCTACTTCCTGTTTCCGCTCAGCCAGACCCAGCTTCGAGCCGCGGAGTTTCCGATCGGAGAGATGAGCAAGGAAGAGGTGCGGGAGCGGGCGAGGGCGCTCGGGCTCGCCACGGCGGAGAAGCCCGAGAGTCAGGAGATCTGCTTCGTGCCCGACGGCGACTACGCCAAGGTCGTGGAGCGTCTGCGGCCCGAGGCCGCGGCGGCACGCGGCCCGATCGTCGACCTCTCGGGTCGGGTGCTGGGCGAGCATCGCGGGATCCACCGCTTCACGATCGGCCAGCGCCACGGCCTGGGCATCGCCTCCGACCGCCGCCTCTACGTCGTGCGGCTCGAGCCCGACCGCCAGCGCGTCGTCGTCGGTGACGTGACGGATCTCGATCGCCGACTCGCGCGGGTCGAGCAGGTCCGCTGGATCGCGGGCGTGCCGCCCGATGGACCGCTCGAGGTGCGTGTGCAGATCCGGCATCGCCATCAGGCGGCCCCGGCCCTCGTCCGTCCCATCGGGCCCGACGGGGCGGAGGTCGAGTTCGACGAGCCCGTGCGAGCCGTGGCGCCGGGCCAGGCGGCGGTCTTCTACGACGCCGAGCGGGACGAGGAGCTGCTCGGCGGCGGCTGGCTCGCGGCGGACCGGGCGATGCCCCGGGCGTCCGCCCCGGAATCGGCTGGCGCGTCCGCCGGCGAGGGCCGCGCGTGACGCGGGACGACCCCGAGCACGAGCGCAACGACCGTGACCGCGACCCCGATCCCGAGCGCGACCCCGACCTCGATCGGCTCGAGGCGCTGTTGGGTCATCACTTCGAGTCCCGGGCACTGCTCGAGACGGCGCTCTGCCACGCTTCCTGGGCCCACGAGCAGGGCGATCTCGAGAGCAACGAGCGTCTCGAGTTCCTGGGCGATGCGGTGCTCGGCCTGGTGGTGGCGAGCTCCCTCTATCGCGCGAAGCCCGACTGGCAGGAAGGCGCCCTCACGCGCACGCTGCATTCGGTGGTCGAAGGGCGCTCCCTCGCCCGGGCCGCCCGGGCCCTGGACCTGGGTGCCTTTCTCCGTCTGGGTCGCACGGAGCGAAGCTCGGGTGGAGCGGCCAAGCCCAGCATTCTCGCGAATAGCGTCGAGGCGGTGATCGGCGCACTCTACCTCGATGGCGGACTGCCGGCGGCCGCGGAGTTCGTCGAGCGCATCTTCGCGCCGGCGTTGGCGGAAGATGCAGGACCCGTCGGTCGGGATCCGAAGACCGAGCTGCAGGAGCGACTGATGGAGCGGGAGGGCGAGTTCCCGAGCTACCGACTGCTGGGCGACAGCGAGATCGAGGACGACGACGAGCGTTTCCGGGTGGAGGTCGTGCTGCGGGAAGAACCGCTGGGCGAGGGTATCGGCCGCACGAAGCGCGCAGCCGAGCGGCGCGCGGCCCGGGCGGCCCTCGAACGGCAGAAGGTCCTCGCGCAGGACGAGCACGGACGCCCATGACCGACGACATCCATCGCGCAGGCTTCGTGGCCCTGCTGGGTCCGCCCAACGCGGGCAAGTCGTCGCTGCTGAACGCGCTGCTCGGCGAGCGACTCGCGATCGTGACGGCCCGACCCCAGACCACCCGCAGCCGCATCCTCGGAATCCTGCCCCGGCCGGGCGCGCAGCTGCTCTTCCTCGATACCCCCGGACGCCACCGGAGTACGAAGCGCCTGAACCGGGCCTACAACGCGGTGGTCGACGAGGTGGCGCGGGATTGCGACGTGGCGCTACTGCTGGTCGATCGCAGCGTCGGCTGGACGGAGATCCACGAGGAGCTGGTGGGCGCGCTGAAGGGCCACGGTCGTCCGACGATCCTGGTGGGCAGCAAGAGCGATCTGCGCCGCGCCCGCGACGAGCCGTGGCCGCCCGCCGAATCCCCCCCGGAGTGGCCGGCCCTCGCGGTCTCGGCCCGCGAGGGCGAGGGTCTCGAGGCGTTGCTCGACGCCGTCGCCAAGCGGCTTCCGATTTCGCCACCGCTCTACGGAGAGGACGATCTCACGGATCGCCCCGTGCGCTGGCTCTGCGCTGAGAAGATCCGGGAGGCGCTCCTGGAGCTACTCGATCAGGAGCTGCCCTACTCGATGGCCGTCGAGGTCCTCCGCTTCGACGAGTCCAATCCGCGCACGCTCCGGATCGGCGCGAATCTGCTGGTACAGCGCGACTCGCAGAAGCGGATCGTGGTGGGGCGCGGCGGCGCCATGATCAAGAAGATCGGCATCCGGTCCCGCCAGGCGATCGAGGGCTGGCTGGAACGCCCCGTCCATCTGGAGCTCTTCGTGAAGGTCGATCCCGACTGGACGAAGAGCCCGCGGCGGCTGGAGGAGCTCGGCTATCACTGAGGCGGGCCCAGGCGCCCGGGGGCCGTCGTCCTGCGCCTCTGGATCCGCCCGACAGTTGACGTGAGCTGGCAGATCGCGGCACACTCTGCGGCCATGAACTGTTCGATCACCGAGGTTTGCGAGAAGAGCGGGCTGTCGCCTCGCACGCTGCGCTACTACGAGGAGATCGGGCTGCTGCGCGACGTCCGGCGGAGCGAAGGGGGGCGTCGGGTATACGGGCCGGACGCGCTCGAGCGGCTCGGCTTCATCCGGCGGCTGAAGGCGCTCGGATTGTCGCTGGCCGAGATCCGCGAGCTGAACGCGGTCTACGCCATCGGCGGCTCGACCGAGGCGCTGCTCGAGCGACTCCACGAGCTCCTCGGGCAGCATCTCGAGGACGTCGATCGGCGACTCGCGGCACTCGGCGATCTGCGATCGGAGCTGTTCCGCTATCGGGCCCACGTCGAGGAGCGTCTCGCAGGCCGGGGCAGGTCGCCGGGCCCTCGCGAAGACCCTCTCAGCGCCGATCCCGGGGTCAGCGCCGACCCAGGGGCTGCCCGGGGCGCGTCGAGGCGAGGGACGACGAGCGCGCCGGTGAGCGCTGCTTCGAAGAAGCGGGTCCGTTCCGCCGCTGGCGGCGCGCGACCCGGGAGACGATGATGAATCGACCGCCCGTCCGGATCGTGACGGCTGCCTCGCTCTTCGATGGTCACGATGCGGCCATCCACATCATGCGTCGGCTCCTGCAAGCCGGGGGCGGGGAGGTCATCCATCTCGGCCACGATCGCGGAGTCGACGAGATCGTCGAGGTCGCGCTGGAAGAGTCGGCCGACGCGGTGGCCGTCTCCTCCTATCAGGGTGGCCACATGGAGTTCTTCGGCTACCTGATCGAGCGGCTCGCGGCGGTGGGTCTGTCGCACGTCCGGGTCTACGGCGGCGGGGGTGGCACGATCACCCACGACGAAATCGAGGCGCTTCATCGGCTCGGGGTCGCCCGCATCTTCAGCCCCGACGACGGCCGCCGGCTCGGGCTCGAGGGCATGATCGAGGGCATCCTCGAAGAGTGTCGCGCGGCGCGCGCGGCCCGGGAGACGGATGCCGCCGCGGGCCTGCTCCCGATCGCCGAACGGCTCGAGCAGGCGGATCCGCTCGAGCTGGCGCGCCTGATCCGCTTCTTCGAGGACCACGCGGAGGGTCATGAGTCGGAGGCCGAGGCCCTGCGCGCGGCGATCGCCGGGCGGGGCGGGCGCCGGGCGCCGGTCGTGGGCTTCACGGGCACGGGCGGCTCCGGCAAGTCCAGCGTCGTCGACGAGCTGGTGCGGCGGCTGCGCCGGGATGCGCCGGCGCTGCGGATGGCGCTGCTACTGGTCGATCCCACGCGCCGGCGCAGCGGCGGGGCGCTGCTGGGCGACCGGATCCGGATGAATGCGATCCAGGGGGCCGAGGTCTTCGTGCGCTCGATGGCGACCCGGCGCGCCCATCTCTCGCTGGCGGCGGCGGTCGGCGACGTGTTGGCGTTGCTGCGTGGAGCAGGCTTCGACGTCGTCTTCCTGGAGACCGCTGGCATCGGCCAGAGCGACTCGGAGATCGTCGACCAGGTCGATTGCTCCCTCTACGTGATGACGCCCGAGTACGGAGCGCCCTCTCAGCTCGAGAAGATCGACATGATCGACTTCGCCGACCTCGTCGTTCTGAACAAATGCGATCGCCAGGGCGCGGCCGACGCCTTGCGGGACGTGCGCAAGCAGTGGCGTCGCAACCGCGGACAGCCGGCGCTCGCCGACGAGGCCGTGCCGGTCTTTCCGACGGTCGCGCGCAGCTGGGACGATCCGGGCATCGAGCGCCTCGCGGGCGCGCTCGAAGCCCGGCTGCGGGCGCTCGGACTCGACGATCGATTGCCGGAGCCGGAGCAGGCGCTCGGCGCCCCGGTGCTGCCGACCGTGGCCGGTCTGATTCCCGCCTCCCGCGAGCGATACCTGGCCGAGATCGCCGAGACGGCGCGGGATTACCGGAGCCGGATCGAGACACAGGCCGAGCGCGCGGCCCTCGCCGATGGTCATGCACGCGTGCTCGCCAGCCTGGGCGCGGCGCAGCCCCCGCATCCGCTCGGACCGATCTCCCCGGCGCCGGAGATGCCGGATCGGGGCGGGAACGGGAACGGGGCGTCCGAGGACGCGCCGCTGCGTGCGGCGCTCGAGGCGCGCTATGCGGCAGAGGTCGCCGAAGTCGATCCGTCGATCGCCGAGGCCCTCGCCGAGTGGCCGTCCGTCCGCGAGCGCTACGAGGCACGGGTGCAGCGCTATGCGGTTCGAGACCGCACGATCGAGGTCTCCAACCAGAGCGAGACCCTCGCCGGTACGCCCCTGCCCAGGGTTGCGCTGCCGAGGACCCGCGACTGGGGCGAGCTCGTCCGTTATGTCGGCCTCGAGAACCGACCGGGCTTCTTTCCGTATACCGCCGGCGTCTTCCCCTTCAAGCGCAGCGAAGAGGATCCGACCCGGATGTTCGCCGGGGAGGGCGGCCCGGAGCGCACCAATCGGCGTTTCCACTACGTCTGCGCGGGCCAGCCGGCCGCGCGTCTGTCGACCGCCTTCGACAGCGTGACCCTCTACGGCCGCGATCCCGCCGAGCGCCCCGACGTCTTCGGAAAGGTCGGCAACTCCGGTGTCTCGATCTGCACCCTCGACGATGCCAAGAAGCTCTACTCGGGCTTCGACCTCTCGTCCCCGACCACCTCGGTCTCGCTCACCATCAACGGGCCGGCGCCGATGGTGCTGGCCTTCTTCCTGAATGCGGCGATCGATCAGCGGGTCGAGCGCCATCTGATGGAGCAGGGAGAGCTCGAGGGCGTTCGGCGCCGCTTCGAGGCCGAGCTCCAGGCGCGCGGCGCGAGCCTGCCGCAATACGAGGGCGAGCGGCCGCCGGGGCACGACGGTCTGGGACTCGGGCTGCTCGGCATCCCCGGCGATCGCGCAGTCGATCCGGACACCTATGCGCGACTGCGCGCCGAGGTGCTGCAACGCGTGCGTGGCACCGTGCAGGCCGACATCCTGAAGGAGGATCAGGCCCAGAACACCTGCATCTTCTCGACGGAGTTCGCGCTGAAGATGCAGGGCGACATCCAGCAGACCTTCTGCCGGGAGGCGATCCGGAACTTCTACTCGGTCTCGATCTCGGGCTACCACATGGCCGAGGCCGGGGCGAACCCGATCAGCCAGCTCGCCTTCACGCTCGCCAACGGCTTCACGTTCTGCGAGTACTTCCTCGCTCGAGGCCTGTCGGTCGACGAGTTCGCCCCGAGCTTCTCCTTCTTCTTCAGCAACGGACTCGACGCCGAGTATTCGGTCCTCGGTCGGGTCGCTCGTCGGATCTGGTCGGTCGCGATGCGCGAGCGTTACGGAGCCAGCGAGCGGAGCCAGAAGCTCAAGTACCACATCCAGACCTCGGGCCGCTCCCTGC
>CAYWGW010000070.1:6266-16582 GCA_964457385.1 uncultured Spirochaetaceae bacterium | reverse complement strand
TGGAACTCTTCCATGACGTTCCCGTCCTCCTCTTCGCCCTCGCCCTCGCCCTCGCCCTCGTTCCGGACCCCACTCGTCGCCGATGACCGCAAGCATAGCGCGCGAGCCCTCCCACCCGGTGATGCGATCGGCCCCGGCAGAGAATGGTCTTGTCCGGGTCCCCCCGCCAACGGCCATCATGGTTGCCTCCACGTTCTCAGTGGGCCTCGCCTCCACGTTCCGTTCCCGACTGATCTCGGCGCACACACTTGCCGGACTCTTCTCGAAGCGATCACTGCTTCGGAACAGCCGCTCCGTCGCGTAGAGCGAGAGTCGACGAATCGGATCTCCGGATGAAATGGAGACGCGTCGCATCGAGGATACGAAGACTCGGATGGCGCCAAACGCCCGTTTGCTCAACCCGGTCGAAACGGGCGTCCGACATCGCACGACGATCCCCGGAATTATCAGGCAGACAGCCGGTCGGAGCAGCGCTCCCCTCGACCTGAGCTTCGAGACGTGCGTGTCCCACCGTCCATCGGATCCCGGCCGCGAATCCATCCCGCGCGCGCACCCGCGCCCCGCCGCGCGGCCCCGGCCTGCGCTCCGTAGTCTCGACTCGACGCCGCACCCCGATGCTTCGTCCGTTCCCATGGCAACCAAGCTACGGCCCGTAGGCCCACGAAGCCACCCGTCAACGCCCGTTCACACTCGGTGTCGATCCGTCGACACCACTTCTCGAGACAACCTCTACCGGGCCGCGTTCGCTTCGTGGCACCCTGGAGGGCTGATCCGACAATCCGGCGGTCAATCAATCGATTGTGCCGCACGTCCACTCGACGATTCTCGCAGCATCTTGATGTTCGGCAGCTCGTGGATCGAGGAGAGGGGTCGGTGGGGGCGATGGGCCCGCACGAAACTGTTGCGCCGAGCCCACCTATCACGGAATATGGGGACACAGGCTGCGCCATGAAGGTGTAGACCACATGTCTTGTATGCGTCACAGAGGTCCCGTTTGCCGAAGGCGATCCAAGTCAAGACGCCTGAGCCCGTTGTCAGCGAAGATGCGCCTTTCGCCAATGACGCGTTGGGGCGCGAACCGATCGCCGAAGTCATGACGCAGTTCGTTTCACGGATTGAAGACCCCTTCGTATTGGCGCTGAACGCGCCTTGGGGAAGCGGTAAGACCACGTTTGTCAGAATGTGGCGTCAGTCGCTTGAGAACGAGTCGTTTCGAACTCTTTACTTCAACGCCTGGGAGACAGATTTCTCGAGCAACCCTTTCGTCTCGTTGGTGGGAGAGCTCTCGGCTGCGATCGAAGAGATGTCAGCGTCTAGACCGGCCCGCAAACGCCTGGATCGAGCCAGGAAGATCGCCATATCGATAGGCAAGAGAGCGGTGCCTGTCGCGGTTCAGCCGTTCATGGAGAGTCGATCGGGCTCACGATCCACAGTTGAACTGCCCTGAACCGCACAGATCCGCCTCGTGACGACCGGGGAACCTTTTGGTCGAGTCTGACCTCGGCGATCGGATCGGATTCCCCTCGACCGCGCGACTCAACCCGCGACGACCGCGCTCTGCTCTCCGCTCCCTGCCTCGCTCCGCGTGGCCTGCCAGGCACCGGCCAGACACGCCACCGCCAGCAGCGAGGCCATGAAGTGAAGACCGCTAGCGATCGCCTCGCAGTGCTCGAGCAGGCCCCAGCGCTGCAGGAGCCAGTGCCAGTCGTGGATGTGTCCGCCGACGAGGGGCAGGGCCTGGGCCTGGGCGTCGCCGAGGTAGCGCGCGGTGTTCATGAGGCTCTCTGCGAGCCAGATGCCCGTCAGCCATGCTTCGTAGAGGCGCTGCGACTGAAGGAAGTGGAGTACACAGGCGGCGGGGAAGAAGAGCTGGGCCAGCGTGCCTCCGAGGAAGTGGGCGGTCTGGCCGAATAGAGCGAGGAAGACGTGGCCGGCCTCGTGGAAGAGCAGGTTCGCGCCGTCGAGAAAATGGTAGTCATAGTCGACGACGAGCCAGGCGACGTACACGAGCACGGGAGCCAGAAAGAGACGCTTCGCGAGCATGAACCGCTCATCGGCGGTTTGTCCGGTAACCTTGGGCGTGAAGGACGCAACCGAGATGAGCCCTGCACGGTCTGGGATCGACATTCACGCGCCGGCCGATCGGGTCTGGGGACTGCTGACGGAGTTTCGCGCCTGGCCCGGATGGGGACCTTCGGTTCGCGGCGTCGAGTCCGAGGCGGAGGCGGTCGCCCCGGGCGTGACGGGTCGGGTCCGCACCGCGCTGGGGATCTGGCTTCCCTTCGAGATCGAGGACTTCGAGGAGGGTCGGTACTGGGACTGGTCGGTCGCCGGCCTGCGGGCCACGGGTCATCGGGTGAGTCCGCTGTCGGCGGATCGGACCCGGGTGGTCTTTACGGTATCGCGGCTCTACCTGCCCTATGTCCCGGTGCTCGGCTGGGGGCTGCGCCGGCTGAAGCGGATTGCTGAGGCGGATTGCTGAAGCGGATTGGGGAGGTGGGCTGACGGAAGGAGCGCGATCGTCATGATGGACTACGCCTTGCCGCGAGTGCTGCACGTGCTGGCCGTCGTGCTGTGGATCGGGGGGGTCGGCTTCGTGACGACGGTGCTGCTGCCCGCGGTTCGGCGCATGAAGAGCCCGGAGGAGCGGGTGGCTTTCTTCGAGGAGGTCGAGGGCCGCTTCGCGATGCAGGCCCGTGCGACCACGCTGCTGGCGGGCGCCACGGGCTTCTACCTGCTCCATCGCATGTCGGCCTGGTCCTGGTTCGGTGAGCCTTCGCGCTGGTATCTGCACGCGATGGTCGGCGTCTGGCTCTTGTTCACACTGATGCTCTTCGTGTTGGAGCCGCTGTTTCTGCACCGCTGGTTCCGAGAGCGCGCCCGCCGCGATCCCGAAGGCACATTCCGGATCATCCAGCGCCTGCACGTCGTGCTGCTCACGATCAGCCTCGTCGCCACCGCCGGCGCCGTGGCGGGCGCCCACGGCTGGCTCTGGGTCGGGGTGGGGCTGGGGGTGGGCGGCTGAGCGCGCTACTCGCGAGCCGCGCGCTCGAGCTTGGCCTCGATCTTCTCGATCTGCTCTCGGCCATGTGCATGCAGCAGCAGGCGCTGAGCGATCCGCTCAGCCTCCTCGCGCCGACCCAGCACGAGGTAGACCTCGAAGAGCGAGTACGAGATCCCGCGGTCGGCGGGCAGGATCTGCCGGGCTCGTTCGAGGACTGCGGCCCAGGGGTGGAGCTCCTCCTTCGTCGCCCGTTCCGAGCTCAGATGGGACAAGGCGTAGATCCAGAGCACCTCGGGATGGTCGGGCTGCTGCTCGAATGCGCGCCGGCTGTCGCGTCGAGCCGTCGCCCGCGCCGCGGCGCGCTCCGCGGCGTCCGGCATCTCGTCGATGCGTGCGAGCCAGAATCGGGCGCGGTCGAGCAGGATGGGCACGTCGTCCGGCTCGAGCTCGACCGCCCGGTCGAGGAGGGCGGCTGCCTCCTCGGAGCGTCCCGCCGCCGCGGCAGCCCGGCCTAGCGCCGCGAGTACCCGGGCCTGTTCGGGATCGGCCGAGCGAGCGACCTCCAGCAGGCTTCGGGCGACCTCGGTTCGTCCACTCGAGAGCGCCAGCTCCCCGAGTCGGAAGGCGATCTCTGGCTGGTCCATCGCGCGGATCACGACATCCTCCTCGAACCGGATGGAGTCGAGGGAAAGGATCGCCTTTCGGAAGCCGCTTTGGATCGGCTCGTCGATCATTTCTTCGAGTCGATCCAGAGGCAGGCCCCAGGCGATCTCGAACGCCTCGCCCGAAGGCGTGCCGGACTGATAGGCTTCGAGGTAGCGGTTCATCCTCTCTCCGAATGAGAGATCATCGGGATCCTGGTACTGCGAGACGAGAAAGTGCACCAACAGCCAGGCGCCGGCGTAGAAGCGACCGATCTCGTCCTCCGAATAATCGGCGAAGGGAGCGGGCTCCAGGATCGCGGAGACAGGAAGCCGGCCGCGACGCATCAGCCAGAGCCCCCGGCCGCGTGGAATGCCGCCCAGGACGAGCGAATCCGCTCGGCGTTCGAGCGTCGACATGAAATCCGCGAAGCCCTCGTCGTACCAGCGTGGGATAGGAACGTCTCGGGCGTTCCGCATGAGAAAGTGGACATACTCGTGGAAGAGGGTCTTCCTCGCGCTCCACGTCCCGGTCGAATCGACGACCAGGACCAGCCGACGAGGCGTTCCCGAAAAGAACCCGGCGAAGCCGTCTTCTCCCGTGATGCGTCCGAAGTCCCGATATCGCCGGAAGACGTAGATCTCGATCGGGATGGGCGGATCCAGTCGCTTCGCGTTGGTGAAGTGGGCCATGGCCGCCCGGAAGAACTCGAGATCGAGGCTCAAGGCCCGGGTCTCCTCCCGGCCGAGGTCCGAGAAGATCGTGAAATGCTGCGATCGCGCCTCGAGCCAGTCCTGGCTCTCGATTCGCATCGAGGCGCACCCAACGGCGAGCATGCCCAGCGCGGCGACGAGCAGGAGATGGCTCGCGGATCGTGCGAGAAGGATGGGCATGTCGGATTTCCTTCAGGCGGGCGACCGCGAGGCCTCACGGCGGAGTACGGCCAAAGCAGTTTGCGGCATTCCCCTGCACCGAGCAAAAAAGAAGGACAACGCCGTGAGCCGCCGCCCGCTGTGGCCCGGTCGCCGGGGCCTCCCGCGAGCCTCGAACGGCTTGCTTACCTCATTCCAGCTTCGGTTCCGAGGTCCGTTCGTCGATGACCCCGGCGAGGTGGTAGTCTGGGGCTCTCTCGAGAGGGCTCCGGTTGCCGGCAGGCCCATCATGCCCCCCCAGGCGAGGAGACGATCGTGGGAGACGACAAGGACGAGCGGGACCGGAAGCGGGACGACGAGAAGGACGAAAAGAAGGACGAGAAGAAGGACGAGAAGAAGGAAGAGAAGGAGGCGAAGCGGGCTAGGAAGGAGCGCGAGAAGCAGGAGAAGAGGGCCCTGCTCGGCGAGATCCGCGACACCCTCGACGAGATCCGGCGGGAGCAGCGCGCTCTTCGCCGGGAGGTCGAACGTCTCGCGTCGCGCATCGGAGCCGGAGCGGAGGGCGAGCCGAGCGACGAGATCCTCGAATTCCTCGATCGTCTCCGAGTGTTCGAATCCGCCGGCGAGCGGGCCTTTAGTGGCTGGATCCGGACCTGCGAGGACGATCGGCTGCGCGGGGGTCTGCGGACGATCCAGCTGCGGGAAGCCAGTCATGCCCGCCTGCTCGGCGACCGATTGGAGGCCCTGGGCGGGTCGATCGGCGAGCGTGAGCCCGGTGACCGTGCTCGGGAGACGATCGATCGCCTCGCCTCGGACACGAGTCCGGATCACGAAAAGCTCCGGGAGCTTCTCTCGCGCTATCCGGACGTGGAGGCCGCCCTCGCGCCGATCCACGCGATGGCCGATCGCCTGGGCCCCGATCACGAGACGCGAGCGCTGCTCGAGACGATCGCCGCGGACGAGCATGCCACGCTGAGCTTCCTGCACGCGGAGTACGGGCGCCTCGCGAAGCGACTCGAGGGCATCGACTAGCGGGTCTGTTGGGGGTGGCGACGACTACCAGGATTCCGTTCCCGGTTCACCCTTCCAGGGGCCGATCAGCTCGTCGGTGACCCAGCCGCCGTAGAAATGGCCGGGCTGCGGTCGGACCCGCTCCCCGTCGACGCTGCACTGCACGCGGCCGGGGTAGAAGGCGATGCAGCCCCGGAGCTCGGCGTAGGTGGGATTCGGATCGGGATAGCTCCAGCCGATGGCCTCGCGCTCGGGTTGATCGACGAGGCCCCAGTACTGTGCGGCGCCCTTCCATTCACAGAAGGAACGACCCGCGACGGCGCGCAGCTCGTCCAGATCCACGTCCTCTTCGGGGATGTAGTAGGTGGGCGGCGAGGCCGTCTCGCAGACGCGCAGGGCGCGAGTGCTGCGAGCGAGCTCCTGACCGCCGGTGCTCACGACCACCGTCCGACGGCAGGTTTCCAGGCGCGGCGGCCGCGGGTAGTCCCAGACCGATTCCTGGCCGGGTCCGGGTGTCTCGGCAAAGTCCGGCCGCCGCCGGCCGTCGTAGGCCCACATTCTGACTGAACCCTCCCGCATTCCCCTCCCCCCACGTTCGCAGATCTCGAGGGGCAGGTAACGGCCCAAAAACAGCCCGATGGGGAGAGCAGGCTGGGAAACATTTGATTTCGGTAAAGAATTAGCTTACCAAAAGATAATGCGATCATTGAAGAACTGACCGATGCCGGGTCGACGCAGCCGCGGCAAGCCTCTGGATGCGCAGGGGTCGTTCCGGAGTCATCGTCGTCGGCTCGGGTCGCGCGGCGCTCTCGTCGTGCTCGCCGCCGGACTGGTCCTCAGCGTCGTTCTGGCCCCGATCGACGCCCTCGCCCAATGTGGCAACCCGGGTCAGCGGGCCTGCTGCCTCGGCGAAACCGGCTTTGCCTGCGTTTCGAGTGCGATCGAGGTCCCGGGGTGTAGCGGAAGCTGCACCTGCGGCGGCTTCAACCCTCTCGGCACCCAGGCGAGCAGCCGCTGTGTCGCCGCAACCCCTTGCAGCGGCGTCAACCAGCGGGCGTGCTGCGTGGGCGAGGGGGCGGCGTGCGACCCCGGGCTCGTCGAGCAGCCCCAGGCCAACTCCGGGTTTTGCACCAACTCGACCCTTGGCATCCAGTCGAGCGGCGTCTGTCGTGCGACGACGCCTTGTGGGGGTGAAGGCGAGCGGGCCTGCTGCGTGGCGGAGGCGGGCTTCGGCGCCTGCGAGGCGGGTCTGGTCGAGATCGAGCAGCCCAACTCCGGCCAGTGCAGCAATCTGCCCTGGGGCATCCAGTCCAACGGCATCTGTGAGGTCGTGAGCGCGTGCGGCGGTCCCGGTGAGCGCGCCTGCTGTCTCGGCGAGGCGGGGTTCGGCGCCTGTGAGGCGGGCCTGGTGGAGGTGCCGCAGTCGAACGCGGGCCAATGCGGGAACCTGCCCTTCGGCATCCAGTCGAGCGGCCTCTGCGCGCCGATCTCCGCCTGCGGCGGCAAGGGCGAGCGCGCATGCTGTCTGGGCGAGGCGCTCGAGCGCTGTCAGGGCTCGTTGGTCGAGGTGCCCGGCTGCAGCGGCGACTGCACCTGCGGCGGTGGCTTCTCGTCCTCGAGCATGTGTACGGTGATCGAGCCGATTGCGGAGCCGAGTACCGGCTGGAGCCCGAGCGGATCGCCCGCATCGCCGCTGCGGGGCTATGCCGATCTCCATCTCCATCTCTTCGGCCATCTCGGACACGGCGGCGGCGTCTTCGCCGGCGAGCCCTACGACCCGGTCGGCGGCATCAACGTCGCGCTGCGCCCGGACTTCGGATCCGACCTCGATCTCGTGAAGAAGGACGGCTCGGAGCTCGGCACCCCGGTCTGTCCGTCCTTCCTCCCCGACTGCGGGGACGTCCTCTTCCACGGCCAGCATCTGCTGCTCGATCCGCTCTTCGAGGGCGCGGATTCGGTCGGTGCGGCCACGAAGGACGGCGCCGGCCCGTCCAACCTCGGCGCACCGCTCTTCAACGGTTGGCCGACCTGGAACACGACGACGCATCAGCAGGCCTATCACGTCTGGCTCGAACGAGCCTGGCGTGGCGGGCTGCGGCTGACCGTGATGCTGGCCGTCACCAACGAGGCTCTCTGCCTGACCACCAAGCGGCTGCGGGGCACCGTCTGCGACGACGGCATGGCGGCGATCGATGCCCAGCTCGAGGAGGCGCGCCTGTTCGAAGCCTTCATCGACGACCGAGCGGGCGGTCCGGGCCAGGGTTGGTTCCGCATCGTCACCACGCCGCAGCAGGCGCGCGACGTGATCGCCGCCGGCAAGCTGGCGGTGGTCCTCGGCATCGAGATGGACAACCTCTTCAACTGCAAGTTCGACGAACGCGATCCGACGACGGGCCGATGCACCGAGGAGTCCGTGCGAGCCTTCGTCGACGAGTACCACGCCAAGGGTGTGCGCCACATCTTTCCGATCCACAACTTCGACAACGCCTTCGGCTCGCCGGCCACCTGGCAGGACGCGATCCACATCGGCAATCGTGGCGTCGAGGGGCGCTGGTGGAATGCCGAGGACTGTCCCGGCGAGGACTACGGATTCAAGCTCAACGACGGATTCGGAACGACGCTCTTCAACGTGATGATCTCGCTCTTCGGATTCGGCATCGGCGAGATCCCCGCGTCCCATCCGGGCGACGCGAGCTGCAACGCGCTCGGACTGACCGAGCTCGGCGAGATCCTGATCGACCAGCTGATCCAGCGGGGCATCGTGATCGACGTCGACCACATGTCGGCCCGTGCCTTCGACGAGACGCTCGCGATCGCCGAGTCGACGGAGCCTCCCTACCCGGTGGTCGCCAGCCACGTGCAGTTCTTCGATCTCAACGTGGAGTCGATCCGACACGAGCGGATGCGGACCCGGGCGCAGCTCGATCGGATCCGCGGCGTTGGCGGCATGGTGGCGGCGATGCTGAAGGACGATCAGCAGGACACCGACGAGATCGGGAAGAAGTTCCATGTGGCCTACGGCTCGGTGGCGGACGACTGCCGGCACTCCTCGAAGACCTGGGCGCAGATGTACCAGTACGCGATCGACGTGATGGGCGGCCCGGTCGCCTTCGGCAGCGATTTCAATGGCGTGGCCGGCCATACGGGGCCGCGTTTCGGCAGCGATGGCTGCGGCGGCGACCCGGGCCTGACGGCCCCGGAGCTCGCGGATCGCGTGGCCGAGAGGCGCGCTCAGCTGCAGGCCGACGACCGCGTCGAGTACCCCTTCACGCTGCCCGGCTTCGGCCGCTTCGAGAAGCAGGTGACCGGCCAGAAAAGCTTCGACTTCAATGTCGACGGCCTCGCCCATGTCGGGCTGCTGCCGGATCTCGTCGCCGACCTGCGCGAGATCGGCGTCTCGGATCAGGATCTCGACCCGCTCTTCGAGTCGGCCGAGGGCTACGTCGAGCTCTGGGAGCAGGCCCGGGCGGTGCCGGAGCCCGGTAGCGTGATCGCGACCCTGACGGGGCTCGCCGCGGTCGCGCTGGTGGGCCGGCTCCGTCGGCGCGGAGCGACGGGGCAGGGCCGATCGGGCTGAGGCCGCGCCCGTCGTCAATCGGTGGAGTCGCCACGGCCTCTCGAGCCGCGCGGCAGTTCGAGCGGGATTCTTCGCGCGGGCTTCGTCCGATCCCCGGTCTGTGTTTGGGGATCGGGCGTTGGCTGCACGGTCGATCCCCAGCCCGTGACCGCCTCGCATAATGCGTCGATCAGGCGATCGACGTCCGGCGCGCGCGAGACGCCCCCGTGATCGGACCAGCCCCATTCCCGGACGTTCCAGCGCAGGCTCGGGGGCAGCTCGATCTGCAGGCCGGCCAGCCGGGGGCGGTTGACGGGGTTCCGGGGGTCCTGGCCACGGAGCTCCCGGGGAATCGCCTCGAGATCGTCCAGCACCCGGTAGCGGGCGGGCAGGCCCTCGCGGAGATGAGCCGCGACGTGGCGGGCGAGCTCGCGGTTGCGGCCGCCCAGCAGGAGATGGCGCCAGAGCCGGCGGCGGCCGTAGCCGTGGATCGTGATCACGATGTCGACGTGCTCGAGGAAGGCGGCGAGGGCGGGAGACTGCGTCGGGTCGAAGGCGGTCGAGGGGAGATGATGGCGGTCGGGCGGCGCCTGGACGACGGCGTAGAACGATGAATCCGTCCGACGAGCGACGTCTGCGGCGACGGCGTCGGTCGTGCGCTCGAGGTTGCCGCCGTGATAGGCCATCAGGCCGAAGCGGCCGCGCAGGCGGCTGATCTCGGTGACCGTGTCCCTTGCCAGCAGCTCTCTCAGCATGAGACGCTTCCCTCCGACGCCACGGCCGCGAACTCAAATCGATCGGACACCCGGCCGAGACGATCGGCATGGTCCTCATCACCGTCGGCGTCGCCGTCTTCTTCGTCGTACTATTGCTCGTCGCCCGGGCTCGTCGCGACGAGACGATCACGATGCCCGGTGCGGGCGCCCCGGCGGCCCGGGCCCAGACGGTCGAGGAGTTGATGCTCGCCGGCCGCAAGATCGAGGCAATCAAGCTCCTTCGCGAACAGACCGGCCTCGGCCTGAAGGCGGCGAAGCACGAGGTCGAAGCGCTCCATGGCCGACTCCGCCCTCAATGATCTGATCGCGGCGCCACGCGATCGCGATCACGAATCCATCCTGCCATCGCGACAGGCCTCGCGTCCGGGCTAGCATCGCACGCGGAGCGACTTCCCGCCCCCGTCCCGTCCCGTTCCTGGTCTTCCTCGGCTCCGACGCGGTCGCAGCCCTCGAGC
>CAYWGW010000070.1:1986-6166 GCA_964457385.1 uncultured Spirochaetaceae bacterium | reverse complement strand
CGTCCCGTCCCGTTCCTGGTCTTCCTCGGCTCCGACGCGGTCGCAGCCCTCGAGCTAGGCACGATGGACCGAGCACGCACGATGGCCCCGACCGACCCGCCCCATCCGACCCACACGTTGGCCCCGACGCCGGAGGCGATCGAGCGGGCCGTCCGGATCCTGAGGAGCGGCGGACTCGTCGCGATGCCGACCGAGACCGTCTACGGGCTGGCTGCGGACGCCACCAATCCGGAGGCGATCGCGCGGCTCTACGAGGCCAAGGGACGCCCGCGATTCAACCCGCTGATCGCCCATGTCGGGAGTCTCGAGCAGGCGCGGGCGATCGCGCGCCTGGGCAGCGCCGGCGAGGCGTTGGGCGCGCGCTTCTGGCCCGGCCCGCTCACGCTGGTCGCGCCGATCGTGCCGGGGACACCGGTCTGTGATCTCGCGCGCGCCGGCCTCGACACCGTCGCCGTGCGCGTCCCCGATCATCCCGTCGCGTTGGCGCTGCTGGCGGCCTTCGGCGGCCCGCTGGCAGCGCCCTCCGCGAATCCCTCCGGTCGCATCAGTCCGACCGAGGCCGCGCACGTCGTGCGCGACCTGGGCGATCGGGTCGATCTCGTCCTCGACGGCGGACGCTGCGCGCGAGGCATCGAGTCGACGATCGTCGACGTGAGCGGCGGCGAGGACGGGCGGGGGAGCCGCGAGGGGCACGGCGGCGACGCGCGCGGCGGCGAGGACGGGCGGGGCGGCGACGGATGCGGCTGTGGCGGCGGCGGCGTGGCGCTGCTGCGTCCCGGCGCCCTGGCGAGTGACGAGATCGAGGCGGTCGTCGGGCCCCTCGTGCGTCCCGTACCGAACGCGGCGGCGCCGTCGGCACCTTCCGCGCCCGGGCAGCTACTGCGCCACTACGCGCCGCGGGCCGCGCTGCGCCTCGACGTCGATGTCGATGCCCACGCCGAGGTCGAGGCTGATGGTGACGCCGACGCCGAGGGCGGTACCGAGGCCCCGGTCGCCCGTCCGGGCGAGGCCCTGCTCGGCTTCGGGGGCACGCCCGGGGCGACGCTGGATCTCTCGCCTACCGGAGATCTGCGCGAGGCCGCGGCGAATCTCTTCGGCATGTTGCGGGCACTCGATGCGGAGTACGACGCGATCGCCGTCGTTTCGATCCCGCGTCGGGGTCTGGGCGAGGCGATTCGCGACCGGTTGAAGCGCGCCGCGCAGCGCGACTGACGACCTCGAGCCGATCCGATGCGCCTCACGGTCGGGAATCTCTTCGACTCGACCGACGGCGATCGTGAGTCCCCTCCGCTCAGGCCTAACGATCTTCTTGCTCCTGTTCCGACTCCATGAATCGACTCCCGCGCCGCCAGCCGACCTGTTGCAGCCGTGCGTAGAGGTTGGGCGCGAGCCCGAAGAGCAGCTTGAGCAGCTGAAACGAGATCGGCTCGTCCCAGGTTCCGACCCAGCGATCACTCTGGGCGAAGCGGGCGATGTCGGCCGCGACGCGAGCGCCCTCGGGAGCGCCCTCGACCCGGCGCGCACGGATGCGGCGCCCACGGTCGTTGAGTCGCCGGACGGGGGCCCACGCGAGCGGACCCTGGATCGCACCGGGCCGATAGAGGCGCAGTCGGACCTTCGGGTTATGCGCCAGGGCGATCGGTGCGACGCCGGTGTAGAAATGATGCAGCCCGATCTTGCTCGCGTGATAGACGGGCCCGAAGCAGGAGGGCGCGCCGTCGGCGATCGAGCCGATCGCGATCACGTCGAGCCGTCGCAGGCGCGGGCGCTGGGTCGCTTCGATCGCGACCAGCGAGGGGAAGACCTGATTGATCGCGACGATGTCGATCGTCGTCTGGGCCAGCGGCATGCCGCCCTCGCCGAGCTCTTCCTCGATCTGGCCGGCGACGAGGAAGAGCAGGTCGGGGTCGAGGTCCAGCAGGGCCCGGGCATCCTCGATGCTGCGCTGGGCGTTCACGACGCGCCGCGTGCAGGCATCGCCCGGCGAGTCGGGCCGGCGGCCGACGCCGATCACCTCGGCGCCCGCTTCGCGATAGTGGCGACCGAGGCTCTCGCCGAGGGTGCCCGTGATGCCGGTGATGACGACACGGGGTGCCGGGGTGGCCTGGAAGGCAGGTCCGGTTTGCATCTCGAAGCTCCTGCACGCCTGCGGCGTAGCGGCTCAGCGGATGAGCCCATCCGTCACGCGAAGGGCGTTGGCCATGATCGTCAAGGCCGGCCCGACGCCCAGGGAGGTCGGCATGAAGCTGCCGTCGACGACGTGGACGTTCTCGCAGTCGTGCAGTCGGCAGGACGGGTCGAGCACCGAATGCCGGGGATCCCGGCCGAAGCGGGCGGTGCCGACCTGATGGGCGAGGTGCAGCCGATCGCGATGTGCGACGTGTGGAATCACGAGGCTCGCGCCGGCCGCGCGCATCCAACCCGCCAGCCGGCGTGCCATCCAGCGTCCCCGCATGACGTCGTAGGCATCGAAGTGTCGCTCGAGCCGGATCGCGAGGGGATTCCCGGGGCCGTTCTCCGCGAGCCGGACCCGGTTCTCCGGGCGAGGGAGATCCTCGACGGAGCCCGCCAGGAGCACGGCACGAGACGCCAGCCAACGCGCCAGCGCGGGGGGCAGCGGCAGCGGCGCCTCCTGCGCCAGGGTCCGCGGCCCGGGGATGGGGGCGAACTGCGCGTATCCGAGCTTATGCGGGAAGTCCCGCCCTCCCTGGTAGAGGGCCGTCGATCCGATCTGCTTGAGCGTCGCAGCGGGAACGTCGAGGCCGCGGCGGAAGATCGCGAGCGCCACGGCGCCGAGATGGCACATGTGGTTGCGGCCGAGCTGGTCGCTCGCGCCCGCGAGCCCGGATCGCATTAACAGGGCGGGGGTACCCAGCGCCCCGGCCGCCACCAGGAAGTGGCTGGCGCTGACCTCGAAGCAGGTCCCTCGCACCCGGTCGAGCGCGCGTACGCGTGAGGCGCGGCCGCGGGGGGCCACGAGCGTCGTCGCCTCGCAGTGCGTGCGGATCTCCACGGACCCGCGGCCGGGTTCGCCTCCGGGAGCGTGGGCCGGTCGCCGAGGGGGGGTGCGTTGTGGCACCGCCGTGAGCGAGACGCTCGACATGCGCGCGTCCACCGGGCAGCCGAAGCCAGGACACCCGGCGCAGTGCACACAACGATCGAAGTCGATCGCCAGGGGCAGCCGGAATACGGAGCCCTCCCGTCGAGCGAAGCTCTGTTCCAGGTGATGATGCAGCGGCGCCATCGGGGGGGCGGGCCGAGGGTAGGGGCGTGTTCGGGCCTCGAGATGGGGGATGCGCTGAGCTGCGTCCCCACATACGCCGTAGAGGTCCTCGGCCGCCTCGTAGAAGGGCTCGAGCGACTCGTAGTCGATTGGCCAGTCCCAGGTCGTGCGCGGAATCCGTGCGCCGTAGGCCCGGCCGGGCATGAAGTCGGCCTTTGCCGGTCGGAGCAGCACGCCTCCGTAGAGCCGGCTGCTTCCGCCCAACAGGCTCCCCACGAAGGGTCGCTCGCTGCGACCGTTGATCGTGATCCCACGATCGTCGCTGGCGATCCGATCGACCAGCATCGCCTGCTCGTCCTGCATCCGTCCCGGATCGTCCAGCTCTCCACCACGCTCGAGAACGAGCACACGCCAGCCCGCTTCGACCAGGCGATGGGCCGCGGTGCCGCCGCCTGCACCGCTACCGATCACGACGGCGTCGTAGTCCACAGAACACCTCGGCGACGTTGCGTCGCCGCGCCGTGCTGGTCGCGGCGTCCCGCAAGGACGGGCAGTTTGGGCACCCGTAGGTTCGTCGTCGAGAGCTACCCGAGACTTCGACCGGACGGTAGGCGCCGGCCTTGGATGGGCCGCTGTCGTCGATGAATCTCCACCCATTCGCCTCGGAGATGAAGAACGATGCCAACGACCCCAGCCATCGATCGCGACGGGGTCTTACAGCGAGAGTGTGGACGGGCCCTCCGAAGACCGCTCGAGTCCGCGGATCCGTCTCGGCAGTGACTGGCGCATAGGGGTCCCGGCGGAGCCCAAGCCGTCTTCATCGATTCTTCACATGCCTTTGTCTGAAACCTCGACTTCTCCGCTTCCCCTCGGCTGCCCCATCATGATAGGCTCGCGCCTACCTGGGAAGGATCGCCTGGGGCTCTCGGAGCCTTCGGGCGCTCTTCCCGCGTACGC
>CAYWGW010000070.1:0-1886 GCA_964457385.1 uncultured Spirochaetaceae bacterium | reverse complement strand
CCTGATCACGGTCGCCTTGAGCGCGACGCAGCGCTTCTCGAACCCGCCGCTCAGCAACGATGGCGCGGGCACCTATTTCGCGACGCCGGGGAGCAACTTCGGGGGGAGTGGAGAGAGCACGACCGAGGGCGCGCTCTGGAACTTCAATTCCTTCGTGAAGGTGGAGGGGCTGAACGGCGCGACACCCGTCCTCACGGACTACCAGATCGACATCTTCTACGACTTCGATCCCGGCTTCGACACGGCTCTCGCCGACCTCGGTCGGATCGACCTCACGGCGTCCTTGCTCGCGGGGGCGGGCGGTGGTGCTGGGTCGACCCTCGAACAGGGCTCCCAGAACCTGCTCTTCAGCTTCCTCTCCGTGGACGCGCCGCCCTTCATCGACGCGCCCGTTGGTAGCTTCGACCCCAACGTTCTCGGCGAGTACAACTTCGCGATCCAGGTGAGCGGTGCAGGCGGCTTCGGCATCGAGACGGTGGCGATGGATGTGCAGGTCGTGCCCGAGCCCGGAACGGCGCTGCTGCTGGGGCTGGGACTCGCCGGTCTCTCGACGGCTCGCCTCCGCACGAGCGCCTGAGCTGCAACCGGCGATCCGCCGGATCCCGGGATCGGGGTCGGAGCCAGAGTCAGGATCAGGATCAGGATCAGGGTCAGGGAGCGAGCGGCGGAGCCCCCGGATCGATCGCCAGGGGGATGGGCGCGAGGACCGATTCCAGATGGCCATGCCCCCGCTGGCTGCGGAAGGCGGCCGCCAATCGCTCGTCCACCCGTCGCTCGAGCACCGTGTCGAGGTGCCACCACTCTGCGTAGGCCCGCTCCCGGTCGAGGTCGAGGAGCCCGTAGCCGCGGTGGAAGAGCTCGGCGAAGTGCACGTGGGGATGCCGGGCCAGCATGTCCCGGGCGCGGCGCTCAGCCTTTCCCCACTCCCGGACGCCCGGCGAGCTCACCGCGGGCGTCACGAGCTCGACGCCGAGGGCGCCGCGGCCGGTTCTCGGATCGTAGCCCTCGCCGAAGGGATCGCGGGCGAGATCCACTGCCCATGAGCTGTGGACGTCGCCGGTCAGCACGACGAGATCCCCGATGCCTTCCTGCTCGAGGTGATCGAAGAGCCGCTCGCGGGTGGCGGCGTAGCCGTCCCATTTGTCGGTCATGAAGATCTCGCCATTCTCGTCGACCAACGTGCTCATGGGCACCTGCTGCCCGAGGATGCGCCAGGCCGTGCCGTCCGTCTTCGAGCGGGAGAGCTGGCGGTGGAGCCACGCCTCCTGCTCGGCGCCCAGCATCGTGCGAGCCGGATCGCGCATCACGCCCTGTTCGCTCGCGCTCGCGGCCGGCCGGTCCCGACCGTGTAGCCGGCCGTCGAGCATCACGAGATCGGCGAGGTCGCCGAAGCGGAAGCTGCGGAAGATGCGACCGCTTCGGTCGGCGTGGATCTCGCGGACGGGCATCCACTCGCGCCAGGCGCGCATGGCGGCTGATTTGCGCGCTGCCCACGATCCCTCGCCCTCGTCGGGGTCGTGGTTCTGGGCACCGCCGAACCAGCCGTCGTTGGCGCTCTCGTGGTCGTCCCAGACGGCGATCAACGGATGCTGCCGGTGCATCTCCCGGGAATCTGGATCGCGCTTGTACTGGGCGTGACGGGTCCGGTAGTCGGTCAGAGACACGATCTCGCGGTCGGGTTCAGGGATCCGGCCCAGGGCGGTGCCGTCGCCGTAGGTCCCGTTGGCGTACTCGTAGAGGTAGTCGCCGAGATGGACGACCGCGGCGAGATCGGAGCGGCGCGCAATGGCGGCGTAGGCGTTGAAATAGCCGAAGGGGAGGTTCGAGCAGGACGCGAAGGCGAGCCGAAGCTGCGGGGTCGGGCCGACCGGAAGCGTCCGGGTCCG
>CAYWGW010000069.1:0-17090 GCA_964457385.1 uncultured Spirochaetaceae bacterium | reverse complement strand
AGCCCGACGAGTGGTACGAAGCGACGGCTCGGAAGGTCTACCGCCCGGACATCTACCGGACAGCCGCGAAGGCATTGATCGCCGAGGGCCATCTCGAGTCCTCGGAAGTCCCCGAAACCGACGGCTACAAGGCCCCCGACCGCGGCTTCATCGACGGAACCGTCTACGACGGTCGCCGACCCAACGACTACCTCGGGTCCTTCGCGATCGGAGCTCAGGGCCGCGGGGAGCAGCGCGCATCGCGCAGCGAGACGCGGGCGGAAAGCGAGATGCAGGCGCAAGCAGAAGCGCGGCACGCCGTCGAGGGCGACGGAGGAGGCCACGGCACGATCCTCGCCTCGGAGGCACGGCCGTGATGGGTAGGCACGCGGATTCGATTCTTCCCCTCGATCCATCCAAGAGCGCTCAGGAGTCCATTCGATCATGACGACCGATTCCCCCGTCTTCAGTGTTCGCAAGGCCAGAGTCATCCGGGTCGTCGAGGGCCTGGGGCTCGAGATCTTCGTCCCCGCCATCCGCCTGGTGACGGGCGAATCTCCGGGTGTGCAGCTGGGGAATCTCGCTCGCTCGATCGGGACCCCGATCGTCTCGATCGCCGTCTTCCTGATGCTCTGGTCGAGTCTCGCGGCCTCGATCCAGACGAGCATCGGATCCGTTCCCGGTCCTGCGGAGGTCTGGAACGAGGCCCGGAATCTCGTCGCCGAGCATCGGGCGGAGCGACGCAAGGAGGTCGAGTTCCATCAGCGGATGGAGGTCCTGAAGGCGAAGTGGGAAGCCCAGGGGCGTCCCTGGACCGAGCGTCGGTATTCGGGCAAGCCGACCTACTTCGATCAGATCTGGACGAGTCTGCAGACGGTCTTTGCGGGCTTCCTGGTGGCGTCGTTGATCGCCGTGCCCATCGGGATCCTCTGCGGTCTTTCGAGAACCATCAACGCCGCGCTCTCTCCCCTGATCCAGGTCTTCAAGCCGGTCTCGCCCCTGGCGTGGCTGCCGATCGTGATGATCCTCGTGAGTGCCCTCTATACGAGCGAGGACCCCTACTTCGAGAAATCCTTCATCAGCTCCGCGCTCACGGTGAGTCTCTGCTCGCTCTGGCCCACGCTGGTCAACACGACACTCGGCGTCGCGTCCGTGGACCAGGACCATCTGAACGTGGCGCGGGTGCTGCGGCTTCCCTGGAGCGCCCGCGTCTTCAAGATCATCGTGCCCTCGGCGCTGCCGCTGATCTTCACGGGCCTGCGTCTGTCGTTGGGTGTGGGCTGGATGGTCCTGATCGCCGCGGAGATGCTCGCCCAGAACCCCGGTCTCGGGAAGTTCGTCTGGGACATGTTCCAGAACGGAAGCTCACAGACCCTCGCGCAGATCATGGTCGCCGTCTTCACGATCGGGCTGATCGGATTCGCGCTCGATCGTCTGATGGTCGTCCTGCAACGAAGCGTGAGCTTCGACGGAGGGGCCACGGTATGAGCGGAGAAGCCTTTCTGGAGCTCGACGGCGTCGCTCGATCCTTCGGAGAGGGACCGCAACGCAGCGAGGTGCTGTCGGAGATCGATCTTCGCGTCCGCGAGGGCGAGTTCCTCGCGATCGTCGGCTTCTCGGGCAGCGGAAAATCGACCCTCATCAACCTGATCGCCGGCCTGCTGAGGCCGGATCGGGGCACGATCCGCCTCGAGGGACGCGAGATCACGGGTCCCGGTCCGGACCGCGGCGTCGTCTTTCAGGGTTATGCGTTGCTTCCCTGGTTGACCGTGCTGGGCAACGTGCAGCTGGCCGTCGACGCCGTCTACCCGAAGGAGTCGCGTCGGCAGCGCCTCGCCCGTGCCCGCCACCATGTCGAGATGGTCGGTCTCGCAAACGCACATTGGAAGTACCCGCGAGAACTCTCGGGTGGCATGCGTCAACGGGTGAGCGTGGCGAGGGGGCTGGCGATGGATCCGAAGATCCTGCTGCTCGACGAGCCGCTCTCGGCGCTCGATGCCCTGACACGGGCGTCGCTTCAGTCGGAGATCGAGAAGATCTGGGCGGCGAGTCGAAAGACGGTCGTGATGATCACCAACGACGTCGACGAGGCGATCCTGCTCGCTGATCGGATCGTTCCTCTTCGTCCGGGGCCGCGCGCCTCGCTGGGGCCGGCCTTCGACGTCCCCCTTGCGCGTCCCCGGGATCGAACGACCGTGAACGACGATCCCGATTTCAAGAAGATCCGAAACGACATCAACTTCTATCTGGAATCGGTCCGCCGACAGGCCGCGAGCGTTCAACCGCGCCGCCGCCTGCGGCGGCCCGACGTCCAACCGGTCGATCTTCGTCCTCGCAGCCTTCCGTCGGCTCGCTAGCCGGGATCGGAACGAGTCTCCTCGCGCCGACACGCGCTTGCAGTGAAAGGATCCATCCATGGCCGGATACCTGGAGACGATCGGATTGTCGAAGATCTACGACACACCAGAGGGGCCGCTCCCCGTCGTCGAGGGCTTCGACCTCGAAGTGGGAAAGGGTGAGTTCGTCGCGCTGATCGGCCACTCGGGCTGCGGTAAGTCGACGGTGCTACAGATGATCGCCGGTCTCTGCGCCATCAGCGACGGCCACGTGATCCTCGACGCCCGGGAGATCGACGGTCCCGGGCCGGATCGCGGTGTCGTCTTCCAGTCGCCCTGTCTGCTGCCCTGGATGACCGCGGGCGAGAACGTGATGCTGGGCGTCCGTCAGGTCTACCCGCATGTCGACGAGTCCACCCGGCGACAGATCGTCGAGTACCAACTCGCCCTCGTCGGGCTGGCCGACGCGATGACGAAACATCCGGCAGAGCTCTCCGGCGGCATGCGCCAACGCGTCGGGCTCGCCCGCGCCTTCGCTCTGGCTCCGAAGATGCTGCTGCTCGATGAGCCCTTCGGGATGCTCGATTCCCTCACCCGCATCGAGCTGCAGGAGGTCCTGCTCGACGTCTGGTCCGAGGATCGGATGACGGCGCTGATGGTGACCCACGACATCGACGAGGCGCTCTTTCTCGCGGATCGCATCGTCATGATGACCTCGGGCCCCCGGGCCCGGGTAGGAGAGATCCTCGAGGTGCCCTTCGCGCGTCCACGGGAGCGAGAGCAGATGCTGCTGCACACCGACTACTACGCGTTGCGCGGTCGTCTGATCGCCTTTCTGGAGAGTCAGGGGCGAGCCAGGTCGGCCGCCTGATCGGGCACGACCATCGGGGGCCGACCCCCGATCGGGAACGCCGTCATCCATCACCCATCACCCATTGCCCGAGATCGGAGTAGAGACTCGAGATGTCCATCGAATACGCGATCCGAAGCACGAGCGCTGCGCCGATCATCGGCGTGATCCTGGGGCTCTGCTGCCTCCTCTCCGGCGACCCTGCGGCTGCCGACGAGTCGCAGCCTTCCGCAGGAAGCGATCCGAGCGTCCTTCAGGAGGGATGGGATGCCCTCGTCGGAGGCAAGCCGATTCTCGACGTCAACTTCCGATGGGGCTACGCGAAGCGGGACGCTCTCGACGACTCCCATGCGGCGACCGTGAGGACCCGACTCGGCTATCAGACGGGATCCCTTCGCGGAGTCTCGGGGCTCGTCGAGATGGTGAACACCGCGTCTCCGAAGCCGAGCGGCTACTTCGACGGCGTCGAGGCCAACGACAAAGGCCAGACGATCATCGCTGATCCCGAACGTACGGACGTGAACCGCGTCTGGCTTCGGTTCGCTCGCGAGGACTGGGCCGGATTGGATCTCAAGGGCGGCCGCCAGCGCATCAAGCTGGACGACGATCGATGGATTGGCAACGTCGGCTGGCGACAGAATGAGCAGACCTTCGATGCGGCGCGCCTGCAGTCGAGCCTCGGTATCGAGAAGCTGCTCGTGCAGTACGTCTACGCCTGGGAGGTCAATCGCATCTTCGCCGATCGAGGTCCCGACCCGCGTCGCGACTTCAATCCCCGATCCCATTTCGTGAACGTCGCCTACGACCATGGCCCCGCGGTGAAGGCCGTCTTCTTCGCCTATCTGATCGATCCGAGCGAGGACGACTTCCGTTCGCTCGGCTCCCAGACCTATGGTCTCAGACTGACCGGCAAGGTCCCATTGGGAGAGAGGCTCTCGCTCCCCTATCAGGCGTCCTACGCCTTCCAGGAGGATTGGGGCGACAACCCGACCTCCTATGGGGCCCACTACGCCTTCGCGGAAGCCGGGATCGCGTTCGAGCGGATTGGCCGGATCTCCACGGGCTTCGAGCTGCTCGGGAGCGATCGCGACGCCGTCGTCGTCACGCCCTTCTCGACCGCCCACAAGTTCAACGGATTCGCCGACGTATTCCTGAACAACGGCGGCAATCGCGGCCTGCGCGATCTCTATGTCTCGGTCGCGCCGACGATCCCGGTTCCCGGACTGAAGCTCAAGTTGATCGTCCATCGCTTCTGGGACGATCAGGGCGGCGACCTGCTCGGCCAGGAATACGACGCCGTCGCGACCTATGACTTCAACAGCCACGTGGGGCTCCTCTACAAGTTTGCCTACTTCGACGGCGGCCGGAAGCCGGCTTTCCAGACGACGACACGCAGCACCCTGCAGCTGACTGTGAAGTTCTGAGCATGGATTTGATGGCGTTCGAAGCCGTTGGATCGATGAGCCTTCGAAGTCGAGCCAAAGCACGAAGAGGAGAGAGTCGATGAACGCCCCCAGGCAGCGAGTCGTCGTCGTGGGAAACGGGATGGTCGGTCATCGGCTCTGCGAGTCCCTGGTACGACAGGATCTCGCGGAAGACATCGACATCGTCGTGATCGGCGAGGAGCCCCGCCCCGCGTACGACCGGGTGCATCTCAGCGAGTATTTCGCCGGACGCAGCGCGGAGGATCTGCTGCTGGCCGATGCGAGCTGGTATGCGGCGAAGGGTTTCGAGCTCGTCCTTGCCGATCCGGTCGAGTCCATCGATCGCGAGCGGCGGGGCGTGACGACCCGATCGGGTCGCGTCTTTGCCTACGACCAGCTCGTGCTGGCCACGGGATCGAGTCCCTTCGTGCCGCCGATTCCCGGCATCGAATCCCCGCGCGTGCTCGTCTATCGCACGATCGAGGATCTCGTGGCGATCGAGGAGCTCGCGAGCCGTAGCCGCAAGGCCGCCGTGATCGGCGGTGGACTGCTGGGCCTCGAGGCGGCCAAGGCCCTGCTGGATCGGGGTCTGGAGACGACGGTGCTCGAAGCGGCTCCCAGACTGATGCCACGGCAGGTCGACGCCGCGGGCGGCGCATTGCTGGCCCGGCGGATCGAGGCGCTCGGTGTGCGGGTCGTATGCGGGGCCATGACGAAGGGGATCGTCGACTCCGGGGCCGGGCTCGAGGTCGATCTCGGGACGGACTCGCCGCTGCAGGTCGACATGATCGTCGTCTCGGCGGGAATCCGGCCCCGGGACGAGCTGGCGCGGGGCGCGGGGCTCGTCTGCGGTGGGCGCGGAGGGATCGTCGTCGACGATTCGCTCAGGACCAGCGATCCCAGGATCTTCGCGATCGGCGAGTGCGCGGCCCATCGCGACTTCGTCTACGGGCTCGTTGCCCCCGGTTACCTTATGGCGGATCGCGTCGCGGCGGCACTCTGTGGCGAATCGGCGAGCTTCGAGGGGGCGGATCTCTCGACGAAGCTGAAGCTGCTGGGCGTCGACGTCGCGAGCTTCGGGAACCCCTTCGCCGACGAGGCGGGGGTCGACATAGCCATCGCGGCCGATGCGGCTGCGACAGATGCGTCCGTCCAGACGGTGGTCTACGAGGACGCGCATCGCGGGGTCTACCAGAAGCTCCTCGTCTCGGGCGGGGATCGGCGACTGCTCGGTGGGATCCTGGTCGGGGACTGCGTTCCCTATCCGACGCTCCTGGCCCTCGCACAATCGGGCAAGCCGCTCGAGGTCGAGCCTCACGAGCTCCTCTTCGGCCGGGCCGAAGCCGTCGAGCTCGACGAGGCCGCGCAGCTCTGCTCCTGCAACGACGTCTCCTACGGTGCGGTGCGCGCGGCCATCCGGGAGCGGGAGCTGACGAGCGTCTCCGGCATCAAGGCCTGCACCCGGGCCGGCACGGGCTGCGGCGGTTGTGTGCCCGTCGCGACCCGGATCCTCGAGGAAGAGCTGGCGCGAGCGGGAAGGGAGGTCGACCGCAACCTCTGCGAGCATTTCCCCTATACCCGGCCCGAGCTCTATCAGATCGTCCGAGCCACGCGCGTCGATTCCTTCTCCGCGCTCCTCGCGAGCCACGGGAGCGGTAACGGCTGCGAGGTCTGTCGACCGGCGATCGCTTCGATCCTGGCGAGCACACGCGCCGATCCGATCCTCGGGCACGCCTCGATCCAGGACACAAACGATCGCTTCCTCGCGAACATCCAGCGGCGTGGGCTCTACTCGATCGTGCCCCGGGTGCCCGGCGGCGAGATCACGCCCGACAAGCTGATCGTGCTCGGTGAGGTCGCCCGACGCTACGACCTCTACTGCAAGATCACGGGCGGTCAGCGCATCGATCTCTTCGGCGCGCGCGTCGAGCAGCTGCCCGAGATCTGGGAGGCCCTGGTCTCGGCTGGCTTCGAGAGCGGCCACGCCTATGGGAAGGCCCTGCGCACGGTGAAGAGCTGTGTCGGCACCTCCTGGTGTCGCTTCGGCGTGCAGGACTCGACCTCCTTCGCGATCCGCGTGGAGCATCGCTATCGCGGCCTTCGCTCGCCCCACAAGCTGAAGTCGGCCGTCTCCGGCTGCATCCGCGAGTGCGCCGAGGCCCAGAGCAAGGATTTCGGTTTCATCGCGACCGAGGAGGGCTGGAACGTCTACGTCTGCGGCAACGGCGGCGCGAATCCGCGTCACGCGGACCTGCTGGCGACGGGGGTGTCGAACGACGAGGCAATCCGGTTGATCGACCGCTTCCTGATGTACTACATCCAGACGGCAAATCCCCTCGAACGCACCGCACCCTGGCTGGAGCGTCTCGACGGCGGCATCGACTATCTCAAACGAGTCGTCGTCGAGGACGCGCTCGGCATCGCCGCGGATCTCGAGCGGGAGATGCAGACGCTGGTCGACGGCTACCGCTGCGAGTGGAAGGAGGTCGTCGAGAATCCGGAGCGTCGTGCGATGTTCCGGCATTTCGCGAACTCCGACGAGTCCGATGATGCGATTCGCCAGGTCGAGGAGCGAGGCCAGCGCCGGCCTGCGGATTGGCCCGACGAGGAGTCGGAGCAAGCGACTGACGCAGGCGCGGGCCCTCCGGAGAGCGAATGGGCCTGGAGGCGTGTCGGGAACGTCGAAGACCTGCCGAGGGACTCCGGAAGGGCGTTCCGCCTCGAAGGGGGCGGTCAGATCGCGATCTTCCACGTGGCCAGCGAGGATCGTTTCTACGCCACCCAGAATCGCTGCCCCCACATGAAGGACATGGTGCTCGCCCGCGGCCTGGTCGGCAGCCAGGGCGACGAGCCGAAGGTGGCCTGTCCACTCCACAAGAAGACCTTTTCACTGCGCTCGGGCAAGGGGCTCTCGGATCCCGCCTACTGTTTGAAGACCTACCCGGTCGAGGTCCGGGTCGACGGCGTCTGGGTGAAGCTTCCGCCAAGGGCTGCCCATCGATGAGCGCGGCTTCGTCTCCGAACGAGGCGCCCGACCTCGTGGATCTTCTTCTGGCGGAGCAGCAGACGCTGCGTGCGGTCGACGAGTTCTCTGCACTCCACGAGGCCGGGGGGCACGACTCGGGGCGCTTCGAGACCCTGATTCCGACCGGTCTTCCCGGAGTGGGACAGCAGTTCGCCTTTGCAGTGGATCTCGATGCCTGCACGGGTTGCAAGGCCTGCGTCACCGCCTGCCACAGCCTGAACGGGCTCGAGGCCGACGAGACCTGGAGACGGGTCGGGGTCGTCGAAGGCGGGAACGGGTCCGCGGGCGCGGCGGCGCATGCGCAGACGATCACGACTGCCTGCCATCACTGCGAGGATCCAGCCTGTCTCACCGGCTGTCCGGTCCGAGCCTACGAGAAGGACCCGACGACCGGCATCGTCATCCATCTCGACGATCAATGCATCGGTTGCCGCTACTGCCAGCTGATGTGTCCCTACGACGTGCCGCGGTTCTCGGACCGCCTGGGCATCGTCCGCAAATGCGACATGTGTCATGGACGGCTGTCGGTCGGGGAGGCGCCGGCCTGCGTGCAGGGATGCCCGAACGAGGCGATCTCGATCGAGATCGTCGACTCGGGTCTTGCGCAGGCCGGCGTCGACGCGCGGGAGGCGACGCTGCTGCCCGTCCAGCCGGGCGACATGCCCGATTCGCGGCTGACGCGGCCGACGACCCGCTACCGGACCACGCGCGTCCTGCCCGATGACCTGCGTCCGCTGGACGGCGCGGGACTTCAGCCGGCGGAAGGGCACGCGCCGCTGGCGTGGATGCTGGTCGCGACCCAGGCTGCCGTCGGTGCGCTCTTCTGGGATCAGATGCTCGGGGGCCTGGGGAGTCTGGGCGGCTCGGGCGCTCCGGAAGGTGTGCAGGCAGCCGGACTGCGACCCCTCCTGCTGACGACGGCGTCGCTCCTCACCTTCGCGGGGCTGGCGGGCAGCGTGCTCCATCTCGGCCGTCCGCAGTGGGGGTTCCGCGCGTTCCTGGGTCTGCGGACCTCGTGGCTCAGCCGCGAGATCATCGTGCTAGGCGGCTTCGCTGGCGCGCTCGGGGTCGCCACCGTGGCTGCCTTCGCTCCATGGATCGAGCGCGGTCCGAGCAGAGCGTTCGCGTCCGAAACGGCGGCGTTCGCACCCGGAATCGACGCGCTCGCCTCCGGACTGTACGCGATTGCGGAGCCGTCTCGGCTGGCGGCTCTGGGTCTCGGGCTGCTGGGCGTCTTCTGCTCGGTGCAGGTCTACGCCGCGACCGGCAGGCCGCTCTGGCGACGGGATCGCACGCTGCTGCGCTTCGGCGGAAGCACGCTCCTGCTGGGGGCCGCGGTCGTCGTGTTCGGCATGAGCGCTGCTGCGCTCGGATCGGAGCCATTGGAACGAGTGGGGGCTCCGGATCCCGGCACCAGGATGGCGCTGCTCGTCCTGCTTGCGGCGACGACGCTGGCGAAGCTCGGGTTCGAGCACGGCCGTCTGGTCCAGGGCGAGTCGGGGGCGGACGCTGCCGCCCTCGCCCGCACGCGTTCTCTCTTCGCCGGCGCGCTGCGACGCATCGTGGCGGCACGCCATGGCCTGGCGCTTTCGTTCGGCGTCGCGGCGCCGCTGCTGCAGGTCGCGGCACTCACGCTCGGTTTCGGGCCCGCCACTTCGATCGGGCTGGCGGGAGCGTCTCTGGTCGGATGCCTCGTCGCCGAGGGACTCGAGCGCAGTCTCTTCTTCCGTGGCGAGGCGATGCGCGCGATGCCCGGCGGCCGCTGAGAATGAGTCCCCCGACTGCCGAAAGGGAAACAATGATGAAGCTCGTCTCACGATGGACCAGTCTGATCCGGAGTCACGACGGTCCCCTGACCCGTGAGCTCGAGCGGCGCCCCGGTCGCTTCGGGCTGGGGCAGCTTCCGAGCCGCCTCGTCCCGGATGCGACCGCTCGGACGGTCTGCGGCTTCTGCTCGACCGGCTGCGGGCTGCTCGCCCATCTGCGGGAGGGAGAGGCGATGAATCTGTCACCTGATCCCGCCTACCCCGTCAATCGCGGCACGGCCTGTCCCAAGGGCTGGGAAGCGCTTTCACCGCTGGTGGCCGAAGATCGTGCGACGATGCCCCTGATCCGCGATCCCGACCGGAACGCGTTCCGGGAGGCGAGCTGGAGCGAGGCGGCTCGTGCTTTCGTCGACGGCATGCGTGCGGTCCAGGACGCCCATGGGCCGGAGGCCGCGGCCTTTCTCGGCACCGGCCAGATTCCCACCGAGGAGCTTCTCTTCCTCGGAAGCCTCGCGAAGTTCGGCATGGGCATGGTCGACGGCGACGGCAACACCCGTCAGTGCATGGCGACGGCGGCCCGGGCCTACAAGGAGTCCTTCGGATTCGATGCTCCGCCTTACTGCTATGCGGACCTGGAGGCCTCCGACGTCATCGTCCTGATCGGCTCGAATCTCTGCATCGCCCATCCGATCCTCTGGGAGCGCATCCACCGCAATCCCCATCATCCCGAGATCATCGTCGTCGACCCCCGCCGCACCGAGACCGCCATCGCCGGCACTCGACATCTCCCGATCCAACCCAAATCCGACCTCGTGCTCTTCTATGGCCTCGCGCATTGGTTGATCGCGGAGGGCGCCGTGGACCAGGAGTTCGTCGACCGCCACACCGAGGGCTTTGCCGCCTTCCGGTCCTTCGTCGCGGATCATCCGGTCGAGCGCGTCCTGGCGGCGACGGGTCTCACGGAGGAATCGTTCCTGGCGTTCGCGCGATCCGTTCGGGACGGCAAACGCGTCTCCTACTGGTGGACGATGGGCGTGAACCAGAGCCACGAGGGTGTTCGCCTCGCCCAGGCGATCATCAATCTCTCACTCCTGACGGGACAGATCGGACGCCCGGGGACGGGGCCGAACTCGATCACCGGCCAATGCAACGCCATGGGTTCGCGTCTCTTCAGCAATACCAGCAACCTGCTCGGAGGCCGGGAGTTCGAGGATCCTGGCGATCGTCGGGAGGTGGCCGCGATCCTTGGGATTCCCGTCGATCGGATTCCGACCCGCAGCAGTCGTTCCTACGACGGCATCCTCGACGCCGTCCGCGCGGGCGAGATCAAGGCGCTCTGGATCGTCGCGACGAACACGGCGCATTCCTGGATCGACAGCAGCGTGCTGGCCGAGATCCGCGACAAGCTCGACTTCCTCGTCGTACAGGACATGTACACGACGACCGACACCGCCCGCATCGCCGACCTCGTCCTGCCCGCAGCGGGCTGGGGCGAGAAGGACGGCAGCTTCATCAACTCCGAGCGTCGTTTCGGGCGTGTGCGGAAGCTCCGCCGGGCGCCCGGCCAGGCGCTGTCCGATTTCCAGATCTTCCGGCTGCTCGCTCACCATCTCGATCTCGATCCGACGGTCGCCCCGCTCTTCGCCGGATGGAAGGATCCAGAGGACGTCTTCAGCGCCATCAAGGAGATCTCCCGCGACCGGCCCTGCGACATCTCGGGCATTCGCGACTACCGCATGCTCGAGCAGTCGGGCGGCATCCAATGGCCCTTTCCCGCCCACGCCGCGACCGAGCCGATCGATTCCGAGCGCCGTCTCTTCGCCGACGGCGTCTTCCCGCGCGAGGGCGGACGGGCGCTCTTCGTCTTCGAGCCGCCCCGCCCGGTCGCGGAGCCGGTCGACGAAGCCTTTCCATTCGTCCTGATGACGGGACGCGGCTCGTCGACCCAATGGCATACCGAGACGCGCACCGGCCGATCGGGCGTCCTCCGCAGCCTCGACCGCCAACCCACACGCCTCCAGATGCATCCACGGGACGCCTCCCGACTGGGGCTGTCGGACGGCGAGCGCGTCGAGGTCCGCTCCCGTCGCGGCGCGTTGCAAGCGATCCTTCAGGCGACGGCGACGGTCCTCGAGGGCACCCTCTTCGTTTCGATGCACGATCCGGGCACCAACCGCCTCACCTTCCCGGACTTCGATCCCTACTCGAGACAGCCGAGCTACAAACATTGCGCCGTGAACGTGTCGGCCGCCTCGGGCGACTCATAGCCCACTCGTAGCCGGTTCGTAGGTGGTGTTGGTCCTGCCCCCCCCATCTGCGCGGTGGGTGCCCGCAACATCCGTTCCCGGCCGCGGGTCGGACGCTGGCGACGGCTAGCCCTTCCCGACGAGCCACGCCTCGCTGGCCGCATCCGCCGGGTAGTAGGCTTCGATGCGGAGCTCCTGGGCGCTGACGTCGACGGGCGTGCCGAGCGTCGTGATCGTCGTGAAGAGGCGCAGCTCGAGGTCGTCGCGTTTGAGATGGAGCGGCAGGCTCACCTCGGCGTCCGGTGGCGCCGCTTCGAGGCTGCGTCGGGGCGGGAGGTCCGGGTAGCTGTCGATCCGGCGAAGCAGTGCCTCGGTCGCTCGGCGGTCGAGCTCGAGCGAGGCCTCGTGGTGGACCCGTTCGAGCACCGCCGTCGCCACCTCCTCCCAGTTCACGACGAAGCGCCGAACGCCGCTCGGATGGAAGAGCGCGTCGACCACGTTGGTCGTGACGACCGGATCGACCTCCGCGGGCAGGAAGGCCGCGAAGAGCCGGAGCGCCGCGGGATTCATCTCGACCACGTCCCAGACGGGCGTGACGCCCATGGCCGGAATCGGACCATGATGGCGCAGGATCAGGTCGAGGGTGCGCCGGAGGGGTCCATCCGGCTCGTCCTGCCAGCTCGAAGTCCGATAGGCGGACGCGAAGCCCGCCGCCTGCAGGAGACGGTTGCGCTCGCGCAGCGGCAGCTCGAGCGCGTTGGCCAGCACCAGCACCATGCTGCGGCTCGGCGTCGCCTTGCCCGTCTCGAGGAAGCTGATGTGCCGGGTCGAGACTTCCGCCGCCTCGCCCAGACACTGCTGGCTCATGCGCCGGGCATGGCGCCAGTCCCGCAGCCGCTCCCCGAATGCCACCTGACCCATCGGCGGAAGTCTACCGCGGGAGAAGGAATCCTCCCCATGACCTCATAGGTCATGGCTTTCGCGTCGGGACCCGGCAGACTCGACCCGCCTGACCTGACCCGATCCAACCCAACCCCCGGCCTCGAGCCATGAGTCCGGAGTAATGGGATGAGGAGAGAACGACGTGAACGCACGCCTCGGATTGCTGATCTTCGGGACCGTCCTGCTGATATTCGCGATCTACACGGGAATCATCGTCGCTCATCACGGCTACACGGGCTTCCTCATTCTGGCGATGAACGAGCCCTGGGGTGGGCAGATGTTCGTGGATCTGGTGATTGCCCTCGTCCTCTTCGCCGTCTGGATGCACACGGATGCCGCGGAGGAACAGCTCCCGTTCTGGCCCTACTTCGTTGCGATCCTCACGACCGGCTCGATCGGAGCCCTCGCCTATCTGGTCCATCGCTTCGCCCGCCGGCTGCCGGCTCTGGCTCGCTAGCGGGTCTCCTCCGGTTCGGGCTCGTCGCACTTCGGCGACGCCGAGGCGGTCGCGCTCAATGCCTCGAGCAGCTCGTCTCGATCCACGGGCTTCGCCAGGACCCGGTTGGAAACGCGATCGAGGAAGGCGTGTGCATCCCCCGTGAAGGCGCCGCCTGTGACGAAAACCATGCGCGAAGCGAGCTCGGGCGCCTCGGACTCCAGTGCTTCGTAGAGCTGCATGCCGTTCATGCCCGGCATCAGCAGGTCACACAGGAACGCGTCGAAGCGCTCGCCCGCCTTCACGCGCGCCAGTGCCTCGAGCCCTCCTTGAGCCGTGGAGAGATTCGCGTGGCCGCGAAGCATGCGGCGCATCACGTCGAGGATGCGCGGCTCGTCGTCGACGATCAGCACCCGGAGCTGCGTCCCGATCCGGGGCTTGCACGTCGGCGCACTGGGTGGGGTCCTCTGCGCCGCGAGCAGGATCACCCGAAAACACGCACCCCCTTCCGGCCCCGAGTCCACTTCGATGCGCCCCCCGAGCGCATGCACGATGCCATGACTGACCGAAAGGCCGAGGCCCGTGCCCCTGCCGACGGGCTTGGTCGTGAAGAAGGGCTCGAAGATCTGGGGCCGGAGCTCGGGCGGGATGCCGGCGCCCGTGTCCTCGATCTCGATGATGACCTCGTCGGGCAGCTCACTGCGCGTGATGAGGCGGATCTCGTGCTGATCGGCCTCGCCCTCGGGCAAGGCCTGGGTCGCGTTCAAGACGAGGTTCGTGACGGCATGCGCGATCTGCGACGCGTCGCCCACGACCAGCGGGATCTCTCCGAAGCGCCGGACCAGGCGCGCGCGCGGCCAGATTTCGTTGCGGGTCATGTTGATCACCGATTCGAGAACGCGGTGGCAATCGACGGGCTCTTCGTCGCCGGTCCCCTTGCGCACGAAGGTGAGCAGGTCGGCCACGATGTCGCGGATCCGGTCGGCGCCCTCCTGGGCCTGGGCGAGCGCCTCGGCAGCCTCCCGGAGCGTCTCCACCGCGAACGGCCGCTCCGATGAGCCGTCCAGCTCCTCCCACACGGACTCCAGCTCCTCGCGGACATAGAGGACGTTGCCCTTCACGAAGGCCAGTGGGTTGTTGATGCCGTGGGCGACGCCAGCGGCCAGCGTGCCCACCGCTCGCATCCGGTCGGCGGCCGCGAGCCGCATCTCGCTGTGCCGGCGCTCGCTGATGTCGACGATCGAGGCGAGCACCAGGGCGCCCTCGGGCGTGCGAATGGGGTTGAGTCCGATCTCGACGGGGAGCTCGCTGCCATCCTTGTGCAGTCCGTAGAGATCCCGCCCTGCACCCATGGCCCGCGCGTGGGGATCCGCGAGGAAACGTTCCCGCTGTCGGGGATGCTCCGCGCGGAAGCGTTCGGGCACCAGGAGCTCCAGGGACTGGCCGACGAGCTCGCCCGTTTCATAGCCGAAGAGATGCTCCACCTCGCGATTCGCCAGCACGATGCGGCCCTGCCGGTCGACCATCACCATCCCGCACGGGGCGGACTCGACGGCGATTCGGAAGCGCTCTTCGGCGAGCTTTCGATCGGAGACGTCGCGACCAATGGCCACGATCGCCGGCGAACCGTCGAACTGCACGGGAACCTTGGCGACCTCGAGCGTCACCGTGTGTCCGTCGCGCGTCTGGAAGCGCTCCTCTCGGGGCTTCGTCGGCTTACGAGTCCGTTCGAGCTCTGCGATGCGCAGCCGTACGCCGTCGACGTCCTCCGGATGGAGAAGCTCGTGGAGCGCGCGGCCCAGCAGCGCATCTGGACTCGGGTAGTCGAGCCGCTCGAGAAAAGCCCGGTTCGCGTAGACCAGTCGTTCGTCTCGGTGGACCATGACGGCGTCGGGCAACCCCTCGATCAACAGCCGCAACGACTCCGATTGTTGCTGGGCCTCCGCTGCCAGGAACCGATCGCTGACGTCGCGGAATGCGCCGACGAACATACGCTCACCCGCGGCGCTCAAATGTGTGCTCTTGACCAGCTCGGCTGGGAAGACGCTGCCATCGGACCGCTGGCATTGGAGCAGCAGTGGCCGACCCCGAACGCCTTCGGCCGGATCGTCCTGCTCGCGATGTCCCTTTTTCGAACGCTCGTTCCGCCTACGCCAGCGGGCTAGATCCCTGTCGTACCGATGGTGGAAATCGGGGCCGAGCAGGATCTTCAGGGGACGCCCGGCGACGTCCTGCTGACGAAGCCCGAACAGCTCTTCTGCAGAGGGGGAGAAGAAAACGATCTCGCCTCCATCGCGCCAGAGCACGAGCGCGTCCGAGACCGTGTCGACGATGATCTGGCTCAGTGTCCGCTTGTCGTCGTCCTGGAGCATTCGATCCCTTCCGCAGCGAGCGAGCCGTCCTCGGAAACCGAGACGGATCGGTCGACCGTCGCGTTCGAGGAGACGGGAGCACGGTCGTTCGGCGTCGGGCCCGACCGAATCTCATCAGGCCCATTCGAAACCGTTCCGTGTCTGTGACCACGAGAGCTGCTGGACAGGTAGCGGACCGTCAACATCCGAGTGAGCGGCCTCGGTCACCAGACCGACCCACCGGTCATGGCTTCGACGTGGCTCGGCTCGAGAAACAGGTTGGTTCCGACTAGAATAACGCCGCGTCGGGCAAGGACACAAGCCATGTTGTGCGGACCCCACGGTGGATTGCGCTCATCCGACCGCTGCTACAGTAGGCCCGTACAGGGATCATGGGATTCGGGGTTGGTTATGAGATTGGATCCTGTCGCTGCCGAGCGCTCATGCGGATGAACGGCACGGTCCACGAGATCGGCTCTTGAGCACGAGTTGAATCTGAGATGCATTTCACATCTGAGACCCCATGATGAGACCCTCACGAAGAGAAGCATGAGAGCAGACGCCTCCGAACGCCTGCTGGACGAGCTGCTCGCGATCGCCTACCAGCCTCCCCGCACCGCCGGCGATCCGCGCGGCGAGCAGGGGATCGAGCCGGAGGGGAGCACGGCCGCTTCGGGGGCGGGATGAAGTCTCGACGATCTCGTCTCGACATCGACAGACAAATCACGAGTGGCGAGGCCCCGATCGACGTCGTGCTCTTCGACAACGACGGTGTGCTCGTCGATACGGAGCCGCTCTTCTTCCAGGCGACCCGGGAGATTCTGGAGTCCGTCTCGATCGAAGTCGATCCGGCGCATTACCACCAGACGGTCCTGCGCGAGGGAAAGAGCATCTTCGAGCTGGCTCGCGCCCGGGGCCATTCGGACGAGGCACTGCTCGCACTGCGGGCCCGGCGGGACGAGCGTTATGCCGATCTCATCGAAGCGGGAGTCCGGGTCCTCGACGGGGTGGTCGAGCTGCTCCAGCGACTCCACGGCCAGCTTCCGATGGCGATCGTCACCAGCTCGGGCCGCGATCACTTCGAACGGATCCACCGGCAGACCGGCGTCCTGCCTTTCTTCGACTTCGTGCTGGCGGACGGCGACTACGATCGCCACAAGCCCCATCCCGACCCGTACCTACGAGCCGCGGCGCGCTACGGCGTCGATCCCGCCCGCTGTCTCGTCATCGAAGACACCGAGCGCGGTCTCTCCGCGGCCCACGCTGCAGGCATGCCCTGCATCGTGATCCCCCACGAACTCACCCGCGCCGGCGACTTCGGGCGCGCCCTGCACGTGCTGCCGTCGATGCACGAGCTCGCGAGCGTGCTGGGGCTGGACTGAGGAGCACCGTCCAGCGCGCATCCCGCGCCTCACCTCAAATGGCTGCAATCCTCGACGTAGCCGAGCATGCGCAGGCGCTCGCATTGCTCGAAGTCCATCTCGGCCTCGTCGCTCGCGACCGCCTTGCCCTGGGCGGCGGCGAGCTGGAGCGCGGCGAGCTCCTCGAGTCGGGCCTCGGCCTCGGGATCCTCGTAGGGATCCTGCTCGAGGGGATCGCTGGAGATGTCGAAGTACTCGCGCTCGGGTAGACCGCGTGGGTTGCCGGGGTTGGCGACGATGAGCTTCTCGTCCTCCGTGCGCAGGGCCCAGAGCACGTTGCCCTCGTGGTCCTCCTCGGCGTAGAGCTGGCGATC
>CAYWGW010000068.1:3318-17103 GCA_964457385.1 uncultured Spirochaetaceae bacterium | reverse complement strand
ACTTCGAGGTTCTGCGGGTCATGGTCCACCACTGGAGCGTGGTCGAGGACTATCAACACGGCTTCATCATCGTTCCCCTCGCCCTCTGGTTCGCCTACGAGAGACGCTGGGATCTCGAGGACGCGAAGATCGAGCCCAGCTGGCTGGGGCTCCTGCCCCTTGGCATCGGCCTGCTCTCGCTGGCGATCGGCCGCCTGGGCACCGAGCTCACGACGATGCGAAGCGGCTTCGTCTTCACGCTGATCGGCCTGGTCCTGCTGCTGCTCGGACGGCAGGTGTTCCGGATCCTGGCCTTTCCGCTCTTTTTTCTCTTCCTGATGGTGCCGCTGCCCCAGTCGCTGGTGAATACGATTGCGTTCCCGCTCCAGCTGATCGCCGCGAAGAGCGCCGTCCTGAGTCTCCAGGAACTCGGTATCCCGGCGCTCGTCGAGGGCAACATCATCCATCTCGCCCACACCCAGCTCTTCGTGGCAGACGCCTGCAGCGGTCTGCGCAGCCTGATGGCGCTGATCACCCTGGGCGTCGTCTTCGCCCACTTCTTCAAGCGCGGCGTCGTCTGGCTCCAGGTCCTGCTGGTGCTGTCGACGATCCCGATCGCGATTCTCGTGAACTCCTTCCGGGTGGGCCTCACCGGCTACCTGGCTCATCATTTCGGCGAGGAGATCGCCACCGGCGCCATCCACGACTTCCAGGGGGTGATCACCTTCGGACTGGCATTCCTGGTCCTGTTGGGCGAAGGTCGATTGGTCGATTGGATCGCGTCGAGATCCGGTGGATCCGCCACACCCTCCCCTCAGACCGCGGAGAGCCGATGACGAAGCTCGCCGTCGCCTTCCTGATCCTGGGCCTCAACGCCTACGTCTACTACTTCATGGGGAGCCAGGAGGTGATCCCGCCCCGGGCGGATTTCGCCGAGTTCCCGGACGAGCTGAACGGCTGGCGCTGCCAGCAGCGCGAGACGCTCGAGGACAACATCATTCAACGCCTGCAGGTGACGGACTACCTCTCTTGCGCCTTCGTCGGCCCCGAGCGCGATCGCGCCGCCCATTTCTACGTCGGTTATCACCAGCGTCAGACCCGGGACGGCGCCACCGGCGCGTCGAGCGCGATTCACCCCCCGGAGCATTGCCTGCCCGGCAGCGGCTGGGACGTGATCGACTCGGAGCTGGTGCCGATCGACGTGGGACCCGGCGGCGAGGCGAAGCGCTTCATCATCGCCAAGGGCAACCAGCGCTCGCTCGTCTACTTCTGGTACCACTCCCGCGGCCGCGTGATCGCGCGCAGCCATGAAAAGATCCTCTACATGTTCCTCGACCGGGCCCGGACGGGCCGAACCGATGGTTCATTGGTGCGATTCACGGTGCCCATCCACAATGGCGACGTCGAGACGGCGGAAGCGACCTTTCAAGAGTTCGCACGGACCGTCACGCCGTTGCTGTCGGACTACGTCCCCGACTGAAAATACCCGACACCACCCGAGAGCGTGGAATCGACACGAACGGGCGTCGCCCGGGGATCACCGAATCCGGCCATGAAGATCCTGTTCATCAGCCATTATTTTCCACCCGAAGTGAACGCTCCGGCCAATCGCACCCACGAGCACTGCCGACGTTGGGTCGCCGACGGTCACCAGGTCACCGTCCTGACCGGCGTGCCGAATCATCCTCGCGGTCGCATCTTTCCAGGCTACGAGAATCGTTGGATCCAGGAAGAGACCGTCGACGGGATCCGCGTCATCCGGACCTGGATGTATCTGACGCCCAACTCCGGCTTCCTGCGACGGGTGGCCAACTATCTGCTCTTCGCCGCCACTGCGATTCTGGCCTCGAGGCGCGCGGAGCGACCGGATCTCGTCGTCGCCACGAGTCCGCAGTTCTTCGTCGGCGTGGCGGGCGCGCTGATCGCCCGGCTGAAGCGACGCCCCTTCGTGTTGGAGATCCGCGACCTGTGGCCGAAGTCGATCGTCGAGCTCGGCCAACTCGATGAGGGCCCGATCCTGCGAGCTCTCGAGTGGCTCGAACGCTGGCTCTACCGAAGCGCCTCGGGCATCGTCGTGAATACGCGCACCTTCCGTGATCACATCGTTGCGCGGGGCGTCGACGGCCGGCATATCGAGCTGATCTACAACGGCATCGACCCGAGCGTCTTCCGGCCCCGCCGCCCGAACGAGGCCCTGCTGGCGGCCCACGGACTCGCCAACCGCTTCACGGTCGGCTACGTCGGAACACTCGGCCTGGCTCACGGCCTGATGCTGCTGGTAGACGTCGCCGAGCGGATGCGGGATCGAGACGAGCTGCGCTTCGTACTGATCGGCGACGGCGCGGATCGCGAGAAGATCGAGTCGGAGATCGCGCGAAGGGGCCTGGGGAACGTCGTGATGATCGGGCTGCAGCCGCGCGAGGCGATGCCCGACTGGATCGCCTCGATCGACCTGCTGCTCGTGCTGCTCCGGGATCTGCCGGTCTTCGAGACCGTGATTCCCTCGAAGATCTTCGAGTTCCTGGCGCAGGAGCGGCCGGTCGTGCTCGCCGCCCGGGGCGAGATCCAGCGGATGATGGAGGAGGCGGATGGGGCCCGGGTGATCGACCCGGAGAGCGAGGATCAGCTCGTCGCCGCGATCGATGAGGTCCTGCACGACCCGACGGAGGCGAGGCGACGCGCCGCCGCCGGGCGCAGCTGGGTCGAGAAGAGCTTCGTCCGGGACGATCTCGCACGGCGGATGGCGGCCTTTTTGGAACAGACACTCGAGAGGTCGCGATCGCATCCGGGCAGTCCGACCGGCTCAGCAGGTCTCCGCCAGAGCCGCGCCTGAAGACGCTCGACGAGCCCCGTCAGTGGGCCGTGTCGACCGCGCAGTCCCGGATCTTCTGGAGCAGCGTCTTGTAGCTGATACCGAGCCGCGCGGCGGCCTGTTTGCGGTTCCACCCCGTCCGCTTCAGCATGTACTCGATGGCCTCCCGTTCCACCTCGAGCGCAAAGCGCCGACCGACCTCGCGCAAGGGCAGCTCCCCCGCCGTTTCCTCCATCTCGATCAGCAGCGCCTCGAGTTCCGCCCGCCGCTCGCCCCGGCTCGGTCGCGACCGGGCCAGCTCCCTCAAGACTCCGTCCTCGGTCTCGAGCACGACGATGCGCTTGATCATGTTCTCGAGCTCGCGCACGTTGCCTGGAAACGGATGGCGCCTCATCGCCTCGATCAGGCTCTGGGAGAGGCCGCGACGGGGTCGCCCGTAGAGGGCGCCATAGCGAGTGAGGAAGGTCTCCACGAGCAGTGGAATCTCCTCGCGACGATCCCGCAGCGGCGGGATCTCGATCGCAACCACGTTCAATCGAAAAAAGAGATCCTCCCTGAAGTCGCCGTGGGCGACCATGTCGACGAGCGCTCGATTGGTGGCACAGACGACCCGCACGTCCACACGGATCTCGCGATTTCCCCCGAGTCGGGTGAACTCGGAATCCTGCAACACCTGCAGCAGCTTGGCCTGCAAGGGGGCCCCCATCTCTCCGATTTCGTCGAGAAAGATCGTGCCGCCGTGGGCGAGCTCGAAGCGACCCTGCTTTCGGCCATGAGCGCCGGTGAACGCGCCCTTTTCGTAGCCGAAGAGCTCGCTCTCGAGTAGCTCGGTCGGCAGGGCAGCGCAGTTCACCTTGACGAAGGGACCCCGGGCGCGGCTGGAAACCTCGTGCACCTCCCGAGCCACCACCTCCTTGCCGACGCCGCTCTCGCCCTGGATCAGCACCGTGACGTCGGTGTCCCCGATCTGCTCGATCACGGCGCGGATCTCGCGCATGGCGCTGCTCACCCAGACAGTCCGATCGCTCGTCGATCGGGTCGGAAGTGCGCCCTCCGATCGATGCAACTTCATGCTATGCAGACCGATGCCGTCGAGCGCGGCGTCGAGATCCTTCTCCTCGAAGGGCTTCGTCAGGTAGTCGGCGGCCCCGAGCTGCATCGCCTCGACGATCGTCCCCGCACGGCCGACCACCGACACCATCAACACCGGCAGATCCGGCCACTTCTCGCGCGTCGCCGCCAGCACCGCCAGACCGTCCATCCCGGGCATCATCACGTCCAGCACCAGCAGGTCCGGGCTGGCACCGCTCTCCAGCAGGGCGATCGCGCTCCGTCCGTCATCGCAGGTGTCGACGTCGAAGCCCCGCTGCTCGAAGAGCGTCGTCAGATAGGCGCGCATGCCGTCCGCATCATCGACGATCATCACCCGCGGCGCGCGCGGCACTTCCTCGGCCTCCGGGCGGCGGACCCGCATCCGGCTCGCGCCGCTCATCGGCCGTCCTCCGCGGCCGAGGCCCGCGCGCACGGCAGCTCGAAGCAGAATCGCGCACCGCCCAGATTGCTGTCCTCGACCCGGATCTCCCCCCCGTGCGCCGAGATGATCCGGCGACAGAGCGCCAGCCCGATCCCGAGTCCGCTGGCATGCTGGGCGCGATCTCCGCCTCCCGGCTGGATCTCCGGCCGACTCCTGCCCCGCACGTAGGGCTGGAAGAGGCGCTCCCGATCGGCCTCGGCGATGCCGGGGCCGTCGTCCTCGACCGACACGCGCGCCTGTACGCGCTCGTCGCGCTCCGCCAGGACGCCGACCACTGGACCTTTCCTCCTCGGAGCCGCGACCAGGTCCGTCGAGACGCGGATCCGGCCCCCCGCCCGGCCATGCCGGACGGCGTTCGTGACGAGATTCGTCACCACCTGCTCGATCCGCCCGCCATCGAAGAGCACGCGGGAGGCTCCGCCCCACACCGTCTCCACGTGCTGCCCGCGCTCGTCGAGAAGCGGCGTCAGGGACTCCAGCAGCCCCCGGATCGTCCCGTCGAGGTCAGCCTCCCGAAGGTCGACCGACAGCGCACAGGTCGAGTCGGGACGGGCCTCGAGCAGATCCTCCACGAATCGATCCAGCCGCCGGCAGGCCGAGAGGCACTCCTCGACATAGCGATGCTGCTCCGGGCCGAGTCGACCCTCGGACTCGTCCTGCAGCAGCCGCACGAATCCCGAGATCACCGTGATGGGGGTCCGTAGCTCGTGAGCGACGAGATGGACGAGCTCCGTCCGTTCACGTCCCTGTGCGGCCAGGCGGCACTCGAGCAGCGCGATGCGATCGCGCGCCTCATCGAGCTTCCTCGCCAACGGCTCGCCTCTCGGATGCGATGTCCTCCGGCGAGTGGCCTCCGTCGAGGTCCAGGCGGGGTCGGGCCTATCCGACTGCGGGGTGGAATCCGGATCCACTGGGTTTTTGGCTCCGACCTGCGTCGCGCTCCCCAGCAGGGCTCGTAGGCGCGCTCGCGCAGCGTGGTATCGTCCGAGCGATCCCCGGTCCGTGGCGGGGCATCGTCGAGTTCATCGTCGGGTTCATCGGCGCATCGATCGGGCCTCTGAAGCGGCTTTCCCCACGATGGCTCCGCGAGAGAGGATCGCGACAGCGAGATGACCACGAGACGAACTCGCGGAAGAAAGACCGGAAGAAAGACCGGAAGAAGACGAGGGAAGCCGAGTCGTTGAGCGCACGATCCGGACGAACAGACCAGGAGACGAAGCGCGCAGCGGCGGCAACCCGGGCGCAGGAGTCGGAGCTGCCCGACAACACACCCTCCTACGAAGCTGCACGAAAGCGGATCGCAGCGCTCTCGGAAGAGATCCGCCGACACGACGAGCTCTATTATCGCGAGGACTCCCCTGAGATCACGGACGCCGAATACGATGCTCTGCGTCGCGAGCTGACGCAGCTCGAGCAGGCGTATCCGGATCTCCAGCGCCCCGACTCGCCCTCGTTGCGGGTGGGCGCCCCACCCGCCGAAGGATTCAAGACGGCGCCTCATTGCAGTCCGATGCTCTCTCTCGACAATGCGATGAACTCGGATGAGATGCGGGCCTTCGATTCGCGCGTGGCACGACTGCTCGAGACCACGGAGCCCATCGAGTACATGGCCGAGCCCAAGCTGGACGGCTCGGCGATCGAGCTGATCTACCGCGACGGGGTCTTCGATCAGGGCTTGACGCGCGGCGACGGGCAGACCGGTGAGGACGTGACCCAGAACCTCCGACACCTCTCCTCGATCCCCGAGCGTCTCGACTGCCTCGAGGAGGAAATGCCCGCGCTGGCTTCGGTCCGGGGCGAGGTCGTGCTGCCCCTCGACGCTTTCGAGCGCCTGAATGCCGCCCGGGTCGAGCGCGGACAGCGCCCCTTCGAGAACCCACGCAACGCCGCGGCGGGCGGACTGCGCCAGATCCACGACGTCGACCTCGAGAGGCTTCGAAGCCTCGAGCTCCGGGCCTACGGTCTCGCCGAAGGATGCCCGCCGGGCCTCGAGCGACAGTCGGAGATTCTCGAGCAGCTCGTTCGCTGGGGCTTCAACGTGAGTCCGGAGATCGACCGCTGTCGGGGCGTCGACGCCGCCATCGCCTTCCACGAATCCCTGCGGAGCCGGCGAGGCGACCTCCCGATCGAGATCGATGGCACGGTCTTCAAGGTGGATCGACTGGAGGAACAATCCCGACTCGGCACCCTGGCGCGGGCGCCGCGCTGGGCGATCGCCTTCAAATTCCCACCGGAGCAGGCGGAGACGGTGCTCGAAGGCATCGAGGTCCAGGTCGGCCGCACGGGCGCCCTCACGCCGGTCGCCCGCCTGCGTCCGGTGCGCGTCGGCGGCGTCACGGTCTCGAATGCCTCTCTCCACAATCAGGACGAGCTCGAACGCAAGGATCTCCGAGTCGGCGATCGCATCGTGATCCAGCGCGCGGGCGACGTGATTCCCCAGGTCGTGCGCGTTCGCCTCGATCGTCGTCGTGAGGCGGTGGCCGAGGGCCTCCGGCTCGAGCGGCCTGCCCTGCCCGACCGATGTCCGGTCTGTGGGTCGGCCACCGTACGCCTGGTCGGCGAGTCCGCGACGCGTTGTCCGAACGTGGACTGCCCGGCCCAGCTGAAGAACAACCTCACCCACCTCGCCAGCCGCTCCGCCCTCGACATCGACGGGCTCGGCGAGAAGCTCGTCGACCAGCTCGTCGAGGCGGGGCTGGTCTCGCGACTCTCCGACGTCTTCGCCCTCGAGCAGACGCAGCTGCTTCCGCTCGAGCGCATGGGCGCCCGCTCCGCCGCCAATCTGATCGCGGCCATCGACCGCGCCCGCAAGACGACGCTGCCCCGGCTGCTGATCGCGCTCGGGATCCGACACGTGGGCGAGACCGTGGCTGAGCTGCTCGCGTCCCATTTCCCGGATCTGCCGCGGCTGCTCGAGGCCGGGCCGGAGGAGATGGCGGCCATCGAGGGCATCGGACCAGTGATCGCCGACAGCGTGACCCGCTTCCTGCAGGACCCGTCGAACCGACAGGAGATCGATCGCTTCCTCGAGCTCGGCCTGACGCTCGAATCGGCCCCTCCAGCGACCCGTTCACCCGGCCACGACCAGGAGGAAGGATCGAAGCCGCTGGCGGGCTGGACCTTCGTGCTCACCGGCTCCCTCAGCGTGCCGCGCAATGAAGTGAAAGCGCGCATCGAGGCGGCGGCGGGCAAGGTGACGGGCTCGGTCTCGCGCAAGACCGACTACGTCGTGGCCGGCGACGATCCGGGCAGCAAGGTCGACCGGGCGCGGGAGCTCGGCGTCGAGATCCTGGACGAGGCCGGCCTGGAGGCCCTGATCGCTTCGGCCGGGACGGGCGATACCGGCGGCAGGGACTGAGCCCGACTCGCCCTCGCAAGGCTCAGTCGAGGGGGACGATGCGCGTTCGCGCCTCGGCGAAGGGTGGTCCCTCGCCGATCAGGATGGCCCGCTCGACCTCGCGGCCGAAGGACGGATAGTAGGGACCCTGCTCGATCCGCCAGACAAGCCCCTCGAAGAGCGTCAGCTCGACCCGGGACGGCCCCGCCGTCCGAGGGCCCGACGCCTCGGATCGAGAGGCCAGAGCCCTGCGGCCATCGGGCCGGAGTTCGAGGAACCAGATCGGATCGAAGGGCAGCACGAAGCGGACCGAGCGACAGCGACCCTCGATCCGATCGAGAATCGTGAGCCCCTCCGGATCGAGCAGGAAGGCCCGCCGATGCGCCGTCCGCGGACGCGACCAGGGCTGGCAGCGTGCTTCGACCCGGTCCACCCCGTTGGCGCCGATCCGATCCACGACGGGTCGCCCGCCCACGCGATGCGCCGACCAGATCTCGGCCTGCTCCTCGCCGTCGATCGCAATCGTGGCATGGGAGGCCGTCGCGCGCGCACGCTGTCGACGCGGTCCCACCTGGTACTCGTACGACCCGGTATCGGTCACGCAGCGCGTCGCATCGAAGGAGAGCTCGAAGGCGAGGGCATCGCAGTGGGCGTGGCCGGGCTGATGCAGCGGCGCAGGCCCGGAGAGCGAGGCGATCAGCGTCGCCCGTCCCCGGCGAAGCCGAACATAGCCGGTCTGCGGGAGCTCGCCGGACGCCGAGGATCCTGGCGCTCCATCGACGGTGGAAGCCACGCCGAGTCGTTCCGCATAGCGCCGGAGCACGAGGGGCTCCGCGGCGATGTCGAAGCCCGAGTCGCCGAAGAGGCCGATGCGACCATCGGGATGGGTCCAGAGTTCGAGCGCCGAGAGCATCCGCGCCGCCGCCGCGCGCAGCGTCTCGACCAACCCCGCCGGCGCCCGATTCGGCGTCGCGCAGGCCAGGTTCAGCAGATCGAGCAGGCTCTCGAGCAGCAGCGCGTGGTACATCGGACTGCGCTCCTCGTGACCGCCGTCGAGATGGATCTGCGCCCCGATCTCGCGCATCAGGGGAGTGACCTGATCGAGCCAGGCGTCGCTTCGGGGATGATCGAGCAGCAGCCCTGCCCAGACCAGGGCGACCCGGTTCGAGAGCAGGTGATTGGCCTGTAGCCGCACCTCGATGCGCCGTGCCAAGGTCTCCGCCTGATCGGCCATCGAGGCGAGCAGCTCCGCTCGCTCCTCCCCCTCCAGCTCGAGCGCTCCGGGCGACAGCATGAGCTTGCCCCAGACGAGCAGTCGCAGGGAGATCGGATGCGGATCCCAGCCGACGCCCGCGCGATGACGCCGGATCCAGTCGATCATTCGTCGCACCCTCGACCGCGGCGTGAAGCCGTCCAGGCGAAGGTAGTCGTGCTGGTGGAGATGATAGGCGAAGAGCGGTCCGTGCCGGGTCGAGCCCCAATCCGTCTCGCACTCCAGATCGAAGCTCCGTGCCAGAAGCTCGATCCGCGAGTCGCCGAGGGAGCGGACATGAGCCGGCGGGGGCAGGAAGTCGCAGCGAGCCGCCGTCGCGGCCGGGGCCGGCGTGGGCTCCGCGATCCGGGCCGGTGCGGGCAGGCCGACCAGCAGATGTTTCAGCTGCGCCCGCGCCTGATCGGGGCGGAGATGCCGCAGCGTGCGTCCCAGCGTGGGCAGCCGACGGGCCAGCCGCACGATCGATGCCGCTCGGCTCATCGTCGAAGCTCCGGCGTCGGCTCGCGCTCGGACGATGCGTCGGGTCTCGCCCCCTCACCATCCTGCAATACGAGCGCACGGGCATAGACCGCACGACGCGGACGGCCCGAGGCCGCGGCGATCTCGCTCGCGAGGTCGCGCACCGAAAGCCCCCGTTCCAGCGCCGCGGCGATCGCCCGGTCGATCTCGATCTCGGTCCAGCCCGAAGCCTCGCCGTGCGCGGCCGCGCTCGCGCCGGCCACCACCACGGTGCACTCGCCGCGAGGAGGCGAGGCCTGACATCGCGCCGACAGCTCGCTCAGTCGATCTCGTAACACCTCCTCGTGTCGCTTGGTCAGCTCGCGAGCCAGGCAGGCGGGTCGATCACCGAGAATCCCGACGATCTCGGACAGGATCCTCCCGACACGGCGGGGGGACTCGAAGAGCACGAGGGTCTCGGTACGACCGCGTTGCGCCTCGAGCAGCCGCCGTCGGGCGCCCTTCTTCCGGGGCAGAAAGCCCAGGAAGAGCACCTGCTCGGTCGGCAGGCCGGCGACGGTGAGGGCCGCCAGCAGGGCCGACGGGCCCGGCACGGCCTCCACCCGGTATCCGGCCGCCACGACCGCGGCGACCAGCCGTGCCCCGGGGTCCGAGACGAGAGGCGTCCCGGCATCCGAGACGAGGGCGACGTTGTGTCCCGCGCCGAGCGCCGCGAGAACGGCGTCGATGCGACTCGCCTCGTTGTGCGCGTGGAGGGAGTCGGGCCTCTGGGCGATCTCGTAGTGATCGAGCAGCACGCGGGTTCGCCGCGTATCCTCGGCGAGAAGCCAATCCGCCTCGCGCAGCACCCGAAGAGCCCGCAAGGTCACGTCCTCGAGGTGACCGATCGGTGTCGCGATGACGTGGAGCGTGCCCATTGCCTACTCTGGTCGCCCCCGCTCAACACTCGCTCCGACTCGCTGTGATCACGGTCCCCGCTTCGCCGCGAGACGAGCTCCCTGTGAACAGACGTCCAGCCGGCTCGAGGCGTCGTCCGATCCGCAGGCAGAATCGCAACGAGCCAGCCTGGAGCCGACGAGAGCATGACCCGAGAGCATTCACCGACGCCCGCGGAGCTGCCTGAAGGGCCATCTTCTGCGCACCGCGTCGACCCGACGGTCGGCCCGACGCGCGCGGAGCTCGGCCGCGCCGGCGAGAACGAGGCGGCACATTTCCTGGAAGATCGAGGGTATCGCATCGTCGGGCGCAACGTGCGGGCGGATCGCGTGGAGATCGATTTGATTGCCCGCCGAGGCGGCCTGCTCGTCTTCGTCGAGGTCAAGAGCCGACGCTCCCTGCGCATGGGCGCCGCTGCGGAGTCCGTCGACCGACGCAAGCAGCAGCGGCTGCGAAGGGGCGCGTCCGCCTGGCTCGCGTCTCGGCCGGCGGCGGCCCGGGGAATCCACCGCCTGCGATTCGACGTGGTCACCTGCCTTCGAGTCCGAGGGGAAACGGAGCTCCGAGCCGGAAGGCTTCCGGTCGGGAATCCGGTCGCGCCGTCCGGAGCCCCGAACGACGCCACCGCGCCCGACGGAGCGCGGTGGCAGATCGAACATTGGGAGGGCGCCTTCTGATGGCCGCGACCCGGGATCGGCTACTGATCTGTGGGCGTCTCGGCGGCGGCGTCACCCGCTTCGGCACCGCTCGCCGCCTCGGCCTCGGCGGCGGCTTGCGCAGCCTCCGCCTCCTTGGCCTTGCGCGCCGCGCGCTGCTTCTCCTGCTCCGCCAGCTCGAGGCGCCGCTTCTCCTTCTCGGCCGCGCGCGCCTTCTTGCGCGCCTTGCCCTTCAGGTCCTTCGCAGCCGATCCATCGGCGTCGGTCTCGGCGACCCGCTCGACGGCGGCCTCTTCGACCTCCTCCAGCGGCGCAGCCACGACCTCGGCCGCGTTCTCGAGCGCATCGGCCTCCTCCTCGGAGATCAGGCCCGAGAGATCCCGAACCTTGCTGTGCAGACGGGCCTTCTTACCCGACAGCTCGCGCAGGTAGTAGAGACGGGCCCGACGCACGTAGCCCCGCGCCTTGATCTCGACCTTCGTCACCAGCGGCGACTGCACCGGGAAGATCCGCTCCACGCCCACGCCACTCGAAACCTTTCGAACCGTGAAGGTCTCGCCGACGCCGCCCCCACGCCGACGGATCACGAGTCCCTGGAAGACCTGGATTCGCTCCTTGTCTCCCTCTCGAACGGTGGCGTGAACCGCGACGGTGTCGCCGACCTTGAAGGGAGGGAGATCACGTCGAAGGTTCTCTTTCTCGACGAAGTCCAGCGTGCGCATGCCTCAAATCCTCTGGCGCCTCGATCTTCTTCGAAGCGGCCTCTATCGGCTCTCTGTTCTCGAGGTTCCCGATGTTCCCGATGCCATTTTCTGCTCTTTGCTCTGCTCTTCGCGTCTTTGCGGGCCGCGTTCCGGTGGAGGACCCGGATCCAGCCCGCGCTCCGAATCTTCAATTCTCCGATCCCGGATCGGAGTCCTCCCTCCGATCGAGCAGATCGGGACGGCGTTCTCTCGTCCGGGCAAGGGCCTGCTCGCGACGCCAGCGCTCGATCTCGGCATGATGGCCCGATCGGAGCACCTCTGGCACCGCGAGTCCTCGGTACACGGGCGGCCGAGTATAGTGCGGACCTTCGAGAAGGGCTCCCCCTGAGAAGGACTCTGCCTCGATGGATTCCGGATTCCCGAGCACCCCAGGGAGCAGTCGGACGAGCCCCTCCACCAGAACCATCGCGGGCAGTTCGCCGCCGCAGAGCACATAGTCGCCGATCGAGATCTCCTCGTCGACACCCAGTTCGAGCACGCGTTGGTCGATCCCCTCGTAGCGACTGCAGACCAGCAGCAGCGGCGGACCGACCGCGAGATCCGCCAGCCGCGCCTGGCTCAGCAGCCGACCCTGAGGCGAAAGGTGAACGACCCGGGCCTTCCGCCCGTGACCCTTGGGACCGGCCAGATCCTCGATCGCCGGGATCAGGGGCTCCGGCGTCATCACCATGCCCGGGCCGCCTCCGTAGGGTGTGTCGTCCACCGATCGATGCCGATCCGAGGTCCAGGCTCGCAGGTCATGGGTCGCGATCCGAGCGGCTCCCCGCTCCCGGGCGAGTCCCACGAAGGCCGTTTCGAGGAAGGGGAGGAAGAGCTCGGGGAAGAGGGTCAGGATATCGATATGCAACATGCGGACACGACCCTCATACGGGATCGAGCAGACCCGGCAGGTCGACGACCACGATGCGCCGGGCCTCGAGATCGATCTCGGTCATCAACTCGGCCGCCGTCGGGACGAGCCGACGCCGACCGTCCGCGTCCTCGACGACCAGCACGTCGTGTGCGCCCGTCTCCCAGATCTCGCGGACCGAGCCCACCCGCTCTCCGGACGCGGACTCGACCCGGCAGCCGATCAGCTCGAACCAGTAGAACTCGCCCGCGGGCAGCGCCGGCAGGATCGCGGCGGGCGCGCTGACCAGCTTACCGACCCAGGCGGCCGCGACCTCGCGGGTGCGAATGCCGTCGAGCCCGAGCCTCACCTCGCCCCCCCGACCGAGACCGGCCGTCTCCACGACGAATCGACGGGCCTCGGGATCGTTCTCATGTCCGCCGATCCAGACCGCCTCGCAGGCGAGAAGATGATCCGGCTCGTCCCCGGAGAACCGCACTCGCAACTCACCGCGGAGCCCATGGGCTCCGACGATCTCACCGAGCACGATGCGCCGTGATGTCTGGAGAGAGCTCGCGCTCGAGGGTGGACGGCTGGGCATCGAAAGGGACTCGAAGAGCGTCGGCCGAGCGAACTCGGCGCACGGGGGGCTCAGTCGACGATGTCGAGTCGGGCGCCGGCGCCATCGGCCGTCGCGTTCAGGATCGCACGCAAGGCCTTCGCGACGCGGCCCTGGCGACCGATCACGCGACCGCGATCGTCGTCGGCCGTCTCGAGCTCGATCAGGTCGCCATCCTCCTCGACGACGACGTTGACCTCATCGGGCTGACCCACCATCGCCCGAGCAAGGAACTCGATCAGATCGGCCGAATCGTCGCCGCGCTCGGATTGCTCGTTCTCAGCCATGGTTCACCCCCTCCGACACCGAAGAGGCCGCTCCGGATGCTCCGGCCCGGGCGCTTCGCAGCAGACTCTTCACGGTCTCCGACGGCTGGGCGCCCTTTCCGATCCAGCTCTCGATGCCATCGAGGTCGAGCTTCGTCGCCGGGGGCTCGACACGCGGATCGTAGGTCCCCAGGAATTGGAGGGGCCGTCCGTCGCGCTGCTTGCGCTCGTCGATCGCCATCAATCGGTAGTAGGGGCGCTTCTTCGATCCCATACGCATCATGCGGATCTTGACCATGTTCCTAGCAGACCTCTCGATTC
>CAYWGW010000068.1:0-3218 GCA_964457385.1 uncultured Spirochaetaceae bacterium | reverse complement strand
CGATTCATCCGATTCATCCGATTCATCCGATTCATCCCAATTCGTCGACATCAGGCGCCAAACCCGCCGTCGTTCCGACCGTCATTTCATCGTTTCGTCGTTCGCGCACCCGTCATCCGCGCGCGACGCCCTCCACCCGCCGTCCCGCAGCGGATCCTCTGGGCGCTAAGGCGGCGCGCAAGCTAGAGAAATCGACGGTCCGGGTCAACGGCGATCGAGCCCAAGGCGTTGGCGTTCCTTGCTCTCGAAGCAGACCGGACAGGAGTAGAGCTCCCGGTGGACCTTTTGCAGGCGATCGTACTCCCGGTCGAGCGCCACACGGCGCACGGCCGCCACCCGGTCCCCGCAGAAATCGCAGTCGCGTCCTGTCCGCTCCCGCGCACCCTTCTCCACCTGGTCCACTTGCTCGACTCGCTCGCTGGTGGGCTGCAATACGCTCCTCCCCGTTCCAACTCTTCCTGCGCCTCGCTGCCCCGCGCCGGCTGGTGGCCGGGCGGGCTGCCCTTCCGGACGGATCCCGATCGCTGAGCACGAACCGGTCAGCAACTCAACGCCGCCGAGCGTAGCCGACCTGAAAGCGGAATTCCCGAGGCGCCCGATCCCCGAGAAGCCTCCGGAGCGCGGCGATCAGCTCGGGCTTGCGCAGCTGGAGCTGCTGGGCCCAGACCGGACTATCCACCTCGAGCTCGAGAACTTCGCCCCGCAGTCCCATCGGCCGGCAATGGGCCGCCACCTGCGGGCCCACAGCCTCCTCCCAGCGGGCCCCGATCTGATGCGACCGAGCCACACCCTCCAGCCCGAGATCGCCCAGCACCCGATCGACGATCTCCCCCAGCGCCGTCGGCGTGCCCTTGCGCCGGCCCTCGCGCGCCCTCACCCGGCGGCTCCCCTGACCGTGCCGTCCCGATGATCCCGGAAGACCATGCCCGTCGGAATCTTCGGATAGAAGAAGGTCGATTTCTGCGGCATCACCTCTCCCCGGCCAGTGATGCGGAAGACGTCGTCGGGGGACAACGGATTCAGGAAGAGCGCCACAGTCCCCTGCCCCTCCGCCAGCTCCTGCGCAGCGCGCGCGGCGCTCTTCGGAAAGCCCACGGCACCGCTCCGAATCGCCTCGCCGTCGAGGCCAAAGACCGCATGGAGCACCTCGCTCTCGAGGATCCGCACCATCAGATCGTCGCCCAGCGACTCCGACCGGTGGATGCGCAGCAGGCGGCCGTCCGAGGAGGCCGCCACGAAGGCGGGATGGCCCGCGAGCGGTGCGAGCTGCTCGGCCAGCAGGGTCTCGATCGCGTCTGGCGTGACCGCCGCGAGCGGCTCCACCGTCCACCCGGGCATCCGCGCCCGCCACTCCGTCTCGCTCGGCGCGGGCAGGTCCCGCACCACGCGATGGATCGGCAGCAGCAGGCTGCCCGGGGCGTAGGCGTTCGCGAAGTAGGCGATCGTCGACTGCCAGGCCGCGGCGGGATCGTCGCCGTCCCGCTCGATCTGCAGCCTCCGGTATTCGAGCGCCGTCTCGTAGCGATGATGGCCGTCGGCGATCACGCTGGGACGGGACGCGAGGAAGCCCCGGACGCGATCGATCGTATTCGGATCTCCCAGCCTGGCGAGCGTGTAATCCACGCCCGCGCCATCGACGGCGTGGCCGATCACGTCCTCGGCGAGGGCCTGTGCGAGCAGCGGTCCCAGCTCGTCTTCACGATCCTCGTAGAGCAGGAAGACGCTCGACAGATTCGCCTCCGCCGCCTGCAGCAGCTTCAGACGATCAGCCTTCGGACCGGCGAGCGTCCGTTCGTGCGGCCGCACCACGCGGTTCTCGTAGGCTTCGAGGCCGAGCTCGGCGAAGAAGCCGATCCGCTCGAGGGGCTCGCCCGAGGGCCCCTTGAAGCGTTGGCTCATCACATAGTAGAGGGGAGTCTCGTCGCGCAGCAGCACTCCCGAAGACCGCCAGGCATCCAGGGTCTCCCGGACCCCGGCGTAGTCTGCGCTCGCCTCTTCGGCGACGTCGCGGGTCAGCTCGAAGCGGATCGCGTTATGCGGATCCCGATCGAAGAAGGAGGCGCGTTCGGAGGCCTCGATCACGTCGTAGGGGGGCACGATCACCTGAGACAGGTCCACCCGCTGGGGGTCGTAGCGCAGGCCGTGAAAGGGTCGGACGACGGTCATGGATCGGTTCGCTCTCCCTGGTCTGGCCCCGGATCAGGCGGATCGGCCCAATGCCCGCGCGGCGATGTCCCGACGATGGTGGGCGCCTTCGAATCGGATCTTCTCGACCGCTCGATAGGCCCGCTCCCGGGCCTCCTCGACGTTCTCGCCGCGAGCCGTGATGCCGAGAACCCGGCCTCCGGCGGTCTCGAATCCGTCGCCGGATCCGGAACGACGGGTTCCGGCATGGAAGACCACGAGCTGCTCGTCGTCCGCCAGGGCCTCGAGTCCTTCGATCTGGCGACCGATCTCGTAGACCCGCGGATAGCCGCCCGAGGCCAGCACGACGCAGACGGCGGCCCCCTTCCAGCCGACCCGGATCGACTCGTCGAGCTGGCCCCGCGCCGCGCCCGCGAGCAGCGGCAGCAGATCGCCGTCCATGCGCACCAGCAACGGCTGCGTCTCGGGATCACCGAAGCGCACGTTGAACTCGATCACGAAGGGATCGCCGGCACGGTCGATCATCAACCCGACGAACAGTACGCCTCGATAGGGATGACCCTCCTGCGCCATGCCGCGGATGGTGGGGTGAACGATGCGCTCGAGGATCTTCTTCTCGACGGACTCGGAGACCACCGGGGCCGGCGAGTAGGCGCCCATGCCACCGGTGTTCTCGCCCTCGTCGCCGTCGAGGGCGCGCTTGTGATCCTGGGCGGCGGCGAGGGTCACGATCCGCTCGCCATCGGTGATGGCGTAGTAGGAGGCCTCCTCGCCCTGGAGCCATTCCTCGATGACGATCCGGCTGCCGGCGTCGCCGAAGCGACGATCCTCCATCATGTCGTCGATCGCCGCGTGCGCCGCCGCCCTATCCGCACACATCACGACGCCCTTGCCCGCCGCGAGCCCATCCGCCTTCACCACGCAGGGCCACTCTCTTCCGCCGCCCGCGTGCTGGTCGACGTGACCGTGAGCGGCCTCGGCCGAGTCGAACACGTCGTAGGCGGCGGTCGGAATTCCATGTCGCGCCATGAAGTCCTTGGCGAAGGCCTTGCTGCCCTCGAGTCGGGCCGCCG
>CAYWGW010000067.1:0-17114 GCA_964457385.1 uncultured Spirochaetaceae bacterium | reverse complement strand
AGGCGCGTTGCGGCCCGCCGGTGCGCCGGCGCGGCGTTGCCCAACTCCCCCTCGGCCAGCAGTTCCAGCACGTCCGTCGCCGACGCGCCGGTGAGCGCCCGCTCGTCCGCCTCGTGGGCACTGACCCGCTCGCGACTGTCCTGGATCTTCTCGCGCAGACTCTCGAGTTCCTCGCGTCGATCCTGGGCGAGGGCCGCACCGGCTGGGATGCCGAGCCCCAGAGCCACAGACAGCGACAGCACCGCCACCGGCGCCCGAGCCAGCGCCCACATCGCTCGAACGATGCTCGTCCAGGCCGCCACCTCCCCCGGCCTGTCTCGAACCACCTCGATCACGTCTGCCCCCGCCATCCGACCAGCGCGGTCATGGATCCCAGCAGCCCCAGCCCGGCGCCCGAGGCCACCAGCCGGACGGCCTCGGCGCTGGTGAAGAAACGCAGCTCCGCGCGTCCCAGCACGAGCTCGAGCCCGTAGCGGATCTGGGGCAGCAGCAGCTCGTAGGCCCCGAAGATCACGAGCAGCGCGATCAGCCCGCCCAGCAGGCCCTGCAAGCTGCCCTCGAGCAGGAAGGGCACCCGCACGAAGGTCCGACTCGCGCCCACCAGCGCCAGGATCTCGAGCTCGTCCCGGCGCGCGTACAGCGCCAGCCGGATGGTGTTGGCGACGATCAGCAGCGCCGCCAGGCCGAGCACGAGCCCGATCCCCGTCGCGATCCCCCGGATCAGGGCGAGCGCCCGCGCATAGCCTTCGATCCACTCCTGACCGTGGGCGATCTCATCGATGCCCGGCAGGCCGTCGATCGAAGACTCCAGGATCCCGATCGCCTCGGCGGTCCGGGCCTCGGGCAGCAGGTGGATCTCGAGGGAGGCCGGCAGCGGGTTCTCCTCGAGCCCGGCCAACAGCTCGGCGCCGCCGGCGAGGCGCTCGAAGCGTTCGAGCGCCTGCTCCCGGGTCACGATCTCCACCCGCTCGACGCCGGGCGCCCCGCCCACGGTCGTCGCCAGCAGGCGCAGGTCGTCCTCGGCCAGCGACTTCTCGAGATAGGCCGTCAGCTGCAGATCCTCACCGAACTCGTCGAGCAGGCCACTCATGTTATGCACGAGCAGCGCGGCGCTGCCGACCAGGACCAGCACGATGGCGATGGTCAGCACGGCCAGGGAGCTGGTCGTGCTGCCGGTGCGGATGCCACGGACGGCGTTGGCGAAGGCGATGTACACGAGCATCCAGACGCGGTTCATCGCTCGCCTCCGATCCGGGCACCGGCGGCGGGCACGTCCTCCACGATGCGACCGTCCTCGAGGCGCAGGACGCGCTTGCCGTAGCGCTCGACCAGGGAGAGGTCGTGGGTGGCGACCATGACCGTCGTGCCCCGGGTCGAGGCGGAGACGATCAGGTCCATGATCTCGATCGTGAGCTCGGGGTCCAGGTTGCCCGTCGGCTCGTCGGCCAGCAGGATCTCCGGCTCGTTCACCAGGGCCCGCGCCAGCGCCACGCGCTGCTGCTCCCCACCCGAGAGGGACAGCGGATGGTGGAAGCGGCGATGCTGGAGACCGACCGACTTCAGCATCTGGAAGACCCGCGCCCGCGCCTCCCGCCTCGGAACCCCGATCACATCGAGCGCCAGTCGGACGTTCTCCTCGACCGTCCGATCCTCGAGCAGCTTGAAGCTCTGGAAGACGACGCCCACCCGCCGACGCAACGCCGGAACCGCGCCGGCGCCGAGACGCGCGACGTTGCGACCGAGCACCAGGATCTGGCCCTCGCTGGGCTGCTCGGCTGCGAAGAGCAGCTCGAGCAGGGTCGTCTTGCCCGCGCCCGAGGGCCCGGTCAGGAAGACGAGCTCCCCGCGATGCACCTCGAGCGAGACGTCGTGCAGGGCGTACTGGCCCGCCATGTAGGACTTGGAGACGTGGTACATCCGGACCGGCGGCTCGCCGGTCGCCATCGGCGCCCGGCGCCTCACCGCCCGCTGCGCTTCCGCTTTCGTGCGTTCTCCACGAGGTAGTCGAGAACGACCTCGTCCAGCGGCTTCTCGCTCACGACCCGATCCCCGAAGACCCGCGACAACCCCGAATCCGGGGCGCCCCGCTCCGAGCGCGCCCCGACCGATGGGGCGTCGCGCGCCGATGGCGTCATCGATTCCGCCTGGGACGCCTGCTCGACGGCTTCCGCAACGGCCTGCTCGACGGAACGGTCGATGGAATCCCCGACGAGCGGGCCAGCGGGCTGCAGAGGATCCGTATGGCCGGAGCCGTCGGTCCCGCTGCCGAAGAACCCGGGACCCAGTCGGTCGGCGATCAGCTGGTCGTGCTCGCCCCGGGAGAGTCGCTTGAGCATCGCCTTGTGCTGACCCTCCATGAGCTTGCGAACTCCGGTCTCCACATCGGTACCCGACAGCAGGTGGGCATAGTCCCGCTTCTCGGAGGCGATGATGTTGCCGCCGTGAAAGAGATGGGTGATCACGTGGGGGTGTCCGCGCCCGCTGTCCTCGGTCTGGACATGGAAGAGCACGCCGCGATAGCGGAAGTTCGTATTGAAGCCCGACAGCATCGGCGCGCGATGCCCCCCCAGATGCCTTCGCGTGGACGCCCGATCGGCGCAACGCGCGAGAATACCCTGCAATGGCGGCCTGGCGCATGGGGCGATTGGCCCGTCGCGCGAAACCGCCTGGTGGCTGGACGTCTATCGGGTCGTCGAGGCCGATTCTGAAAAATAGAGGAGGCGCTCCGGGCCCACCCACGCAGCGAGCACGATGGCCCGCGGGGTCTACCCGAAGCGCATCCCCAAGCGCAATCGGGACCCGTCGAGGCGGGTCCCGTCGAGCCTCAACCTGACACCAGCGCCCCCCTTCTCCGACGGGCTCCGTTCCGACCGGCTTCGTTCCGACGGACTCCGCCGGAGACCGCCAGACCGGAGAGCCCGAGTCCGAAGAGCAGAGCGCTGCCCGGCTCCGGCACGGGCGTGAACTCGGCGCTACCGGGCGTCGGCGTAGTGAGTACGACGAAGTCCGCCAGATTGTCGTTCGTATCGTGGTCGGCGAAGCGTCGCGCCAGGCTCGAGCCCGGATCCACGTCCGGGGCGGGCAAGCCTTCCCCAGCGAAGATCTCGCTGGCTCCGAAGACGCCGTAGCCGATTGCATCGATCAAGACGTCCCCCTGGCGCAGGACGATCGAGTCGGGTCCGTTCTGGAAGTCGAAGTTCGCCAGCAGATCCGCGCCCAGCACGGAGGTCCCGCCGCCCGACGCCTCGTCCGCCAGCACGAAGAGCCCGTTCGAGCCGATCGCGCCCGTCAGCGTGATCGTCGGCCCGGACGCCCCGTTGGCGCCGTTGATGCCCTCGACGACGAATCCCTCGAGCGACTCTCCGGGCGCCCCCGAAAGCTCGACGAAGAGCTGACCGTCATCCGACCCCGGCGCGTCGTAGAAGACCTCGGAGAGCAGCGGCAACGCGGCCGCGCTTCGGGTGAACAACGCCACCCAGGTGACGGCCAGAGCCCAGCCTTTCCAGTATCTCATGATGCTTCATTCCTCTCGTGGATCGGGGTGAAGGGGACCTCGGTCGAAAGCAGGGTCGTCGAAGCGAGCCAGGGCGCCGGCTTCCACCGGGCCTTCAGAGCGCTTGGCGGCGTTCGCGCGGTCGAGGCGCCAGCGGAGCAGCCAGCCCCCCGTCCAGGCGTCGAGCCCCGCCTCGAGCTCGCCGGCGCGAAGGAGCAGACGCGCGCGCTCGCTCGGTTCGAGGGTCGCGGCGTCGGTCTTCAGGCGTTCGCGGATCGACTGCCGCTCGAAGTAGAGCTGATGGATCTCGTCGATCACGTCGTCCCGCAGACTCACGACCAGTCGCAGCTCCCGGGAGAGCTCCACGCTCCGGGTGGGATAGGCGATGCCGCCGAGATCCCACTCCAGGTCGATCCGGGCCTCGAGATCCAGGCCCCGCCCGCGTCGTCGATCGAGCAGGAAGCGGGTGTCGCCCGAGACGAAGCTCTGGTCCGCGTCCCGGGTCCAATCGCGATCCGCATCGACCCGGAAGCCCAGGGAGAGATCGGGCCAGAAGGCCCGTTTGCGCAGGCCGCGCCAGAGGGCCTCGGCCCGCTCGACCTGAAGCCCGGCGCGAGCGAGTGCGCGGCGACGGATCTCCGCGACGGGGGGATCGGGGGGAAGAGGATCGGAGGCCGGCGCCGGCCGAGGGGCCACCCCGCGCGCGACGGCCGGCCCGGACGAGGTCCGCAGCGCGAAGAGGCCCGAGTCGCAGAGCGCCACGGCCCCGTTCGCCCCGACGGACCTCAGATCCCGACAGGACGCGGTGCCGAGAGGAGTCGCGGCCCGACGGAAGGGACCCGCCAGATCCGGCGCCTCCAGCAGTCCTCGATCGGTCGCGAGCCAGAGACGACCCGCCGCCCAACCGAGGCGTTGAATCCGCGCACCCGGCGGCAGCGTGGGGCGCTCGATCCGCCAGGGAGCACCCGCCGAGAACTCCGCGCCATTGTCCAGAGCGCGCCAGGCGACGAGGTCCTCATACACCAGAAAGAGTCGGCGTCCCTCCGGATCGAGCGTCAGGTCCATCGGCAGTCGTTCGTCCGTCGGTCGCGGCAGATCCAGCCGCCTTCCGTCGAGCACCCGGAGTCCCGTCTCCCGCACGATGCCCCGAACCACGAAGAGCCGCCCTGCGCCGTAGAGCCAGGCCTCGATCGGGCGCGCCCGAGGCAGGCCGGGGGACGGCGCCGGCCGGGCCTCGGGCACCGCCCGTCGCAGCGCCACCCGGGTCACCGGATTCCCCGGCCCCGCCACCGTCAGTGCCTGGAAGAGGCGGCCCTCCGAAGACCAGAACGCACCAGCCTCGGTCGCGAGCAGGAGCGATCCGGCGACGACTTCGATCCGATGCACGAGGTCCGCGCGCTCGCCTCCCCGAAGCGAGCTCAACTCGGGGCGCCCGTCCGGCGCCCAGCGATAGAGCCCACGATCCGTGGCGATCCAGAGGACGTCCTCGCGATCGAAGGCGAGATCATTCACCGAGGGCAGGTCCGCACGCTCGGCCCGGTCGCCTCGGGCCCAGGTCACGCCCGAGGCGTCCCCCACCGCGAGCCCACCGCTGCCGGAGGCGCGGGCGAGCGCCTGGGGCGGATCCCGTCGTACCCCGAACTGCCCGAGAGGCTCCCATCGGAGATCCGACCCGATCAGCCCTTCGCGCATCGCCATGCCAGCCCCCGTCGGTCCGAGCAGCCCGACCAGCGAAAGCATCAGCCCGATTCCGCCCCGGGCCCCGTGGATGCGACGGCCCCCGTCGCATCGAGCCGCGCGGCCCCCTCGCGGACGAATCCGGGGAGCCGGATCGTTCGTTTGCAGGGAGGACGGCTGGCGAAGGAGGTTCCAGGTGTGGCCCATCGGACTGCCCCCTTCGCAAGCCCCGTACCGCAGCTGGACCGCCGCCGGACCGCTGCCCGGCCGCGCCCCGTCGCACCCCGCGAGAGCCCCGGCGCGAGCGTGAACGCACGGATCCGCGCCGGGGGTGTCCGGCGGGTCCCATCCGCCGATCTCGACCCCGGGCCCCGGACCGGAGCCGCCGCGGTCGAGCTTGACGCCGCCGGGCCCGTCCCGAAGAATCGGCCGCAATGAACGAGGCGGTCTGCACTCCGACACGGCCCTCCCCTGGGAGCGCGTTGCCCGACCGCCGGCCGAGCGGTGCGGATCGCGGAAGTCCGTGGCTCCTCGCACTCACCGGCGCGGCCGCGATCGTCCTCTGCGGCGCCGCTGCCTGTAGGGGGACGGGGCCCAGCCACCGCGAGCTGGATGCCGAGCGGCTCGCGGTCGCCCGCGCCGAGCGCGTCGAGGCCTTGCGCAGCGCGATCGCCGAGGATCACGAGACGCTGCAGGCGATCGTCAGCGCGGAGCGCGGGGAGCAGGCGACGCCGATCTACGCCGAGCCCGCGGTCCGCGCCATCGCCCGTCGCCTGGGTCCCCACGAAGACGAGCTGGCACGGCTGCTCACGGAGGCGAACCCCGACGACGACGCGTCCGGGTTGTCCCGATGAAGCGCTTCCTCCCGCGATGAGCGCACCGACGCGCGAGCGCGCGGCCTCGGCCGCGGAGTCGATCCGCGATGCCCCGGAACGGGTCGCAGTGCTGGCCGGCGGGGTCGGCGCGGCGCGCTTCCTGCGCGGCGTCGTCCGGGCGATCCCGCCCGAGCGGGTCACGGCGATCGTCAACACCGGCGACGATCGCCTCTTCTACGGCGTGCACGTCTCGCCGGATCTCGACATCGTGACCTACACGCTGGCAGGGCGCGTGGATCCCGAGCGCGGCTTCGGGCTCGCCGGGGATCGCTTCACCGTCGTCGAGCGGCTGGCGGCGCTCGGCCATGAGACCTGGTTCCGACTCGGCGACGCCGACTTCGCCTTCTGCCTGCATCGCAGCCTGCGGCTGGCCGAGGGAGCTGGACTCGACGAGGTCGCCGACGAGCTGCGCCGCGAGCAGGGCCTCTCTCTGAGAATCCTGCCGATGTCGAACGATCCCTCTCCGACCTTCATCGAGCTCTCGGATCGGCGGCGGGTCCACTTCGAGGAATACCTCGTGCGCGACGGTGCACCCTCGGACGTGCGAGGAGTCGATCTCTCGGCGGCGGCAGCGGCCCGCCCCGGGCCGGGGGTGATCGAGGCGATCGAAGCGGCCGAGCTCGTGCTCGTCTGCCCCAGCAACCCCGTGGTCTCGATCGGCCCGATCCTGGCGGTGCCCGGGATCCGCGCGGCGCTGGATCGCTCGCGTGCCCCGGTGATCGCGGTGTCCCCGATCATCGGGGGCGCCCCGGTGAAGGGGCCGGCGACGCCGTTGTTGAGGGCGCTCGGGGTGGAGGTCTCGGCGGTCGGCGTGGCCCGCTTCTACCGCGACTGGATCGACGGCTTCGTCTGCGACGAGCGGGATCGGGGACGGCTACCCGAGATCGAGGCGCTCGGGCTGCGGGCGCGGGCGCTGGACACGCTGATGGTCGATGGCGGCGTCGCCGAGCGGGTGGCCCGCGCCGCCCTCGAGCTCGGGCGGTCCCTGCGATGACGACCGCCCTGATTCCGGTCAAGCGACTCGAGCAGAGCAAGTCGCGCCTGCTGCCGCAGCTACCCGACGGCGATCGCCAGGCCCTTACCCTGGCGATGCTCGAGGACCTGATCGAGGCGCTGCAGGAGACGCCGGGCGTCGATCGCATCGCCGTCACGACGCCCGATCCGGCGGTCGCCGAGCATGCCTCGCAAGCGGGCGCGCGGATCCTGATGCGACCGGAGCCCGGTCTGAACGCGGCACTCGAGGAGGGCCGCGCGCGGTTGCGGGCGGAGATGGGCCCCGAGGAGGCGCTGCTGATCGTGCTGGGCGACGTGGCCGGGGCGCTTCCCGAGGACTTCGCGCGGCTGCTCGCGGCGGCGTCGCCGAGCGACCCGGCCAGCGATTCGACCGACGCATCGCCTGACGAACCAGCTGGCGACCCGTGCAACGACGTGCCGACCCTCCCCACCGGCGTCTGGCTCGCCCCCTCCTCGGACGGCGGCACCTCGGCGCTGCTGCAACGACCCGCCGATCTGATCCCCTGCTGCTTCGGGCGCGACAGCGCCAAGCGCCACCGCGAGGCGGCGGCCGCCGTGAGGGCCGCCTATCACGAGCTGGAGCTGCCCTCGCTGGCGATCGATCTCGACGCGCCCGAGGACCTCGACGCCTTTCTGGCGACCCGCGGCGGCGGCCGGCGCACGCGCCGCCTGCTCACCTCGCTGCCGCGAAGCCAATCCCGAAGGAGCCCGGATGCCTGAGATACCCCCCTCGATCCGGCTCGTACCGCTGACGGACCTGCCGGAGATCGAGCCCGGCCACGACCTCGCGGCCAGTCTGCGCAGGGCGGCGAAGGCCGCGGGCGTCGCACTGGCGGGCAACGTCGTCGTCGTCTGCCAGAAGGTCGTCTCCAAGGCCGAAGGCCGGCTGGTCGCGCTGGCCGACGTCGAGCCCCGGCCCGAGGCCCGCCACATCGCGGCGGAGCACGACCGCGACCCGCGGCAGGTCGAGCTGGTGCTGCGCGAGACCAGTCGCATCGTCCGCCGCGGCCACGGCGTGCTGATCTGCGAGACCCATCACGGCTTCGTCTGCGCCAACGCCGGCGTGGATCTCTCGAACGCACCGGGCGCCGACATCGCGGTGCTGCTGCCGCTGGATCCCGATGCCTCGGCGCGTCGGCTGCACGAGGCCCTCTCCGAGCCGGGCGCGCCGACGCCGGTGATCGTCAGCGACACCTTCGGCCGGCCCTGGCGCGAGGGACTCGTCGACGTGGCCCTGGGCTCCGCCGGCCTGGCGCCGATCCGCGACGATCGGGGCAGCCTCGACCGCGCCGGGCGGGAGCTCGTCGTGACCCGGCCCGCGACCGCCGACCAGCTCGCGGCGGCCGCGGGGCTGCTGATGTGGAAGGGCGCGGGCGTGCCGGCCGTCGTCGTCGAGGGCTTCCCCTTCGAAGGCGACGGCCGCCTGCGGGAGCTGCTTCGGGATCCCTCGACCGACCTCTTCAAGTGAGTGGCCCGAAGGCGTGATCGAGGCAGACACGCCAGACGAGATCGAGGCCCTCGCCCTTCTGCGAGGAGGTCGAGATGGGCTTGCCGAAGCCCTCGCCGATGGCCGTCGTGAGCGCGCGGATCCTTTCCGTCCGCTGCATCCGCTTCAGCTTGTCGGTCTTGGTGAGCACGACCCGGCCGGCGACCCCCCGCTCCGCCAGCCATCGCAGCAGCAGGCTCTCATCCTCGCTCCAATCACGGCGGATGTCCTGGAGCAGGATCGCCAGCCGCAGCTCGGCGCGGCCGGAGAGATAGCCCTCGGCCAGTCGCTGCCAGCTCGCCCGCTCCCGGCGCGAGACCTTCGCCCAGCCGTAGCCCGGCAGATCGCAGAAGCCGAGCTCGCCCCGGGCCGTCTGCACCCGGAAGAGCACGAGCTCCCGGGTCTTGCCCGGGGTCCCACTCGTGCGCGCCAGCTTGCGCCGGCGGGCGAGGGCGTTCAGCAGGCTCGACTTGCCGACGTTCGAGCGCCCGAGAAAGGCGATCTCGGGCAGCCCGCTCGCCGGCAGGGTCTCGGCCCGAGGTGACGAGGCCAGCAGCTCGGCCTCGAAGATCTTCACGACGAAGCCCCCGCCGCCCGGGTCTCGAGCCGGGCCAGCAACGGACCGAGCCGCGCGAGGGCCGTATCGATCGTCTGTCCGCGCACGGCATAACAGAATCGCAGATGGCCCTCGGCGGCCTCACCGAAATCGATTCCGGGGGTGGTGCCCACGTGGGCCTGTTCCAGGATCTCGAAGGCCAGGGCCCGGGAGTCCGTTCCGAATCGCCGGCAGTCGGCCAGCACGTAGAAGGCGCCCTCCGGATCGCGCTCGATGCCGAAGCCCAGCCGACGCAGTCCCGATACCAGCCGCGCGCGACGCTCCTCGCAAGCCTCTCGCATCGCCTCCGCCATCGCTGCGCCCTGCTCGAGAGCCGCGATTCCGGCCCGCTGCACGAAAGAGCTCGCGGAGATGAAGAGATTCTGCTGCATCACCTGCAGCGCCCGCAGGCTGGCGCGCGGCGCGATGACCCAGCCCAGTCGGAACCCGGTCATGGCATAACGTTTCGAGACACCATCGAGCACGAAGACGTCGCGACCGAGCGCGAGGGCGGAGGTCGCGGGCGCCCCGCCGTAGACGAGGCCGGCGTAGATCTCGTCCGAGACGATCGTCGGGCCGAGCCCGGCGAGGGCCTCGAACACGGCCCGCGGCTGCACCGCGCCCGTCGGATTGGCAGGCGAGCCGACGACGATGGCGCGCGTGCGCGGCGTGATCGCGGCCCGCACCCGCTCGGGATCGAGATGCCAACCGTCGGCGGCAGAGGTCGGCACGAAGACCGGCTGGCCGCCGCAGAAACGCACGAAGTTCGGGTAGCAGGGGTAGTGGGGGGTCGGGATCACGACCTCGTCGCCCGGGCCGACGAGCGCCCCGAAGACCAGGGTCATGGCGCTCGAGGTGCCCTGGGTCACGAGGATCCGCTCCGGGTCGACCTCGACGCCGAGCCGGGCGTGGAGGTCGGCGGCGATCGCCTCGCGCAGGGCCCAGATCCCGCGACTGTCCGTGTAGCCGGTATCGCCCGCCTCGAGGGCCCGGACCGCTTCCCGGACGGCGGCCTCGGGCGCTGCGAACTCGGGCTCCCCGACCTCGAGATGCGCGATCCGAGCGCCCTGCCGCTCGAGCTCGCCCGCCCGCTCCAGGATCTCCATCGCCAGGAAGGGCTGCATCGCCTCGCTGCGCGCGCAGAGACGCAGGACGCTTTCGGGAGCCGGCACAGCCATCCGGGGCGGTTAGCCCGCCCCCCGCCCCCCGTCAAGCCAGACAAACGTCCAAGTGACTGAAATCACGACCTTTTCAGGACAATCGAATTTTGACACACTGGAGCTCGGCCGCTAGCCTTTCGACCAAACGTGGATACGAGGATCGTTTTCGCATCCCGGCGCGTGTCCCGGCGCCAAGTCGACGCAGTATTCCAGAATACCGACCCCACCGACGGGGACGGATCGAATCAGGTCCAGCTCCAATGCCCAAGGGTTTCCAGATCGCAATCGGTGCCGCAGGAATCGCGCTGCTGCTCGGCTGGTACGGAATGACCCAGCTGAGCCAGGGCCTCTCCTTCCAGTATTTCCAGGATCTCGAAGAGTTCCATGCGAGCGCCGCCGAGATGGTCGGCCGCTCGGCCAGGGTGCACGGGTACGTGACTGAGGCCTCGATCGAACGCGACCTCGAGGCGAGACGGGTCCGGTTCAGCGTCCAGAACGCGCCGCCCCATGCCGGCGGTCCCCCTGGCCGCACGCTCACCGTCGTCTATTCGAGCCTCGAGACCCCCGATCTCTTCAAGGATGGAGCGGAGGTCGTCGTGGAAGGATCCCTCGTCCGCTCGCAAGAGGGTGAAATCTTCCACGCGAGCAACGTCATGGCCAAGTGTCCATCCAAGTTCGAGGCCCAGGTCGGCCCCGCCGCGGAGCCGAGCGTCGAGCTCTAGCAACCGGTTGCAACCCGCTTCGAGTCCCCACCGGTCCCGAGTCACCCCGATCCCGAATCAACGGCCCGGGACGACGAATCCGTCGCTGGGCTCGCTAGAGTCCGAGCCGAAGGTCGGTCGGCACGCCGGGACCGACGTCGGGATGAATCGCGCCCTTCGCATGAAGCCCCCGCCCCGCTCCGAAGAGGGAAGGCGCGGCGGCCAGGAGACGTCGGCCCATGGCTGATCTGGGACACTACGCGCTGCGGCTCGGGCTGCTCTTTGCGCTACTCGGTTTGCTGGCTGGCACGTACGCCGGATTCCGCCGCGACGAACGCTGGACCCGGGTGGCCGAACGCTCCGTCTGGCTGGTCTTCGGGGCCGCTTCGGTGGCGATGATCGCGCTCTTCTGGGCGCTGGCGACGAATGACTTCTCGCTCTCCTACGTCGCGGCCCACTCCGCCCGCACGATGCCGCTCCACTACCGGCTGGGCGCGTTGTGGGGCGGGCAGGCGGGCTCGCTGCTGCTCTGGGGCTGGATGCTCACCGCCTACGGCGCCGTGGCGGTCTGGGGCAACCGCGATCAGAATCGGGCGCTGATGCCCTGGGTCTGCGTCGCCCTGCTCGCGAACGTGGTCTTCTTTCTCGGGCTCGTGAACTTCGAGTCCCTGCCCTTCGAGCGCGTACCCCACGAGCAGCGTCTCTCCGACGGCAACGGGCTGAACCCGCTGCTCCAGCATCCCGTCATGATGATCCATCCGGTGATGCTCTACACGGGCTTCACGGGCTTCGCCCTGCCCTTCGCCTTCGCCTTCGCGGCGCTGATGACCGGGGAGCTCGGCACGACCTGGTTCCGTACCACGCGCCGTTGGACGCTCTTCGCCTGGAGCGTGCTGTCGGTGGGCATCATGCTCGGCGGGCGCTGGGCCTACGAGGTGCTGGGCTGGGGGGGCTACTGGGCCTGGGATCCGGTGGAGAACGCCTCGCTGATGCCCTGGATCGCCGGCACCGCCTACATCCACTCGGTGATGATCCAGGAAAAGCGCGACATGCTGAAGACCTGGAACATCGTGCTGATCGGTCTGACCTACGGTCTGTGCCTCTTCGGCACCTTCCTGACCCGCAGCGGGATCGTCCAGTCGGTCCACGCCTTCGCGAACTCCGACAGCTTCGGGCGCATCTTCCTCTCCTACGTCGTGCTGATCCTGGTGGCCTTCGTGGCGGCGCTGATCTACCGGCTGCCCCAGCTGCGCAGTCCAAACAAGCTCGAGAGCGTGCTCTCCCGCGAGGCCAGCTTCATCATCAACAACTGGATCTTCATGGCGATCCTCTTCGTCGTCTTCGTGGGCACGATGTTTCCGGTCTTCACGGAGGCGACGCAGGGTGTGCGGCGGATCCTCGGTCCGCCCTACTTCAACACCTTCGCCGGATTGCTGGCTCTGATGCTGCTCGTGCTGACGGGGGTGGGTCCGCTGATCGCCTGGCGCAAGGCGAGCCTCGCCAGCCTGCGGCGGCAGTTCGTGGTGCCGGCGGCGGTGGGGCTCGCGGTGGCAGGCGGAGTCATCGCGCTCTTCGGCTTCGCGCCCGGCTACTGGGCGATCGCCTGCTGGGGGCTGGCGGGCTTCGTGCTGACGACAATCACCCAGGAGTACGGCCGCGCGGTCGGTGCGCGCATGCGGCGCCTGGACGAGAGCCCCTGGACGGCGCTGCGCACGCTGCTGCGGCGCAACCAACGACGCTATGGCGGCTACATCGTGCACGCGGGCGTCGTGCTGCTGCTGCTGGGCGTCTCCGGCGCCGCCTTCAATCGCGAGAAGCTCGACAACATCCAGCCCGGCGACTCGACCGAGATCCAGGACTTCCGGCTGCACTACCTGACGGCCGAGCCGATCCCGGCGCAGCATTACGGCGGGGCCCGGGCGCGGCTTGCGCTCTACCGCAACGACGAGCCGCTGGCGGTGATGACGCCCGAAAAGCGGCTCTACTGGCTCGAGCAGCAGCCGAATTCGATCCCCTCGATCTACTCGAGCTGGCGCGAGGATCTCTACGTGATCCTGACCGAGCTCGAGCCCGATGGCTCCGCCACCATCAAGGTCCACTACAACCCCCTGGTCAACTGGGGCTGGGCGGGCGGTGGCGTCTTCGTGCTGGGCTGTCTGATCGTGCTGTGGCCTCATCCCGAGCCCCGCGCCCCGGGTGAGCGTCCGTCACCGCCCTCCGCCGCTCCCCGGAGCGTGTCCGCATGAGCGAGGTCCGGTTCCGGCCCGCGCGCCGTGCGCCGCGGCGGCTCGCGGTCGTGGCGCTCTTCGGCCTGGCACTCTTCGGCCTGGATCTGTCGTCACTGACGGCACCGGCCCGAGCGCAGCAAGAAGGTCCCCCCGGCAACGCCCCGCTGCCGCCCTCCGGCGATGGACGGCTCACCGTGCAGCTTCGCCATCCGAGCGATCCGGCCGAGACGGCCGGGCTCCCGATCGTGCTCTACGCCCTCAGCCGCGACGGCACGCCCGGCCTGGCCAGAGGCGAAACGGACCGGAACGGTCGGGTGGTCTTTGCGGACATTTCGACGGATCCGGGCATCGTCTACCTGATCGGCGCTCGCTATCGCGAGATCCCCTTCGGAGAGCGGGTCACCTTCGCCGCCGGGCAGACTTCCATCGGGGTCGAAATCCCGGTCGCCCCGCCGACGGATCGGATCGAGGGCGTGCGGGTCGAAGAGATCCGCGCCCGGGTCGACTGGCGCGGGGATCGGCTGGTCGTCGAGGAGCGGCTCCGGCTCGCGAATCCGGGCGATCGGGTGATCCTGCTGGACCGGCCCGAGGATCCGCGCGCGCTGGTCGTTCGCCGGCTGCCGGAGAACGCCGCGGAGCTCGACGCAGGCCAGTCCTCGATCGATGACGGCATCCTCCTTGAGGACGGTGCCATGCGTTTTCGCGGTCCCCTCTACCCGGGCGAGCAGCAGATCGACTACCGCTACAGCCTGCCCCTCGCCGCGGACGCCCGCCGCGTCGAGCTGCCGATCGAGCTGCGCGAGGCGGCGGGGCGGGTCGTGCTGGTGGCTGGGACACCCGGGATCGGGATCGAAGGCGAGGGACTCATCCCCTCGACGGAGCTGCGCAGCGACGATGCCCAGGAGGCCCTCGCATCCTGGGCCCGCTCGGAGCTGAAGTCCGGCGAGCGCCTCACCGTCGGGCTCACGCTGCCGGAGAGCCGCCGGGATCCGGCGCTGGTCTCACTGCCCCGTGCCGACGTCTGGCTCGAGATGGACGACACCTGGCTCACGGCGAGCGTCGACCTCCAACTCGAGGTCGCGGAGGGCGGCCCGGTCACGGGTACGCCGGATGAACCGCTCCTCCAGCTCCCGATTCCGGAGGAAGCCCAGCTCTCCGGGGTCGCACCGGAGCTCGAGCGACTCGGGCTACAGCCCCGGGAGGGGGGTGGGCTCGATCTCGTCGGACCTCTCGGCCCGGGACCGACGCGGCTCGGCTACTCCTATCGCATGCCCGCCGGCCCGGAGGGCGCCGAGCTCGAGATGCGCTTTCCGAGACCGGTCGGCACTCTGAACGTGCTGATCGCGGACACGGGCCTCGCCCCCGACAGCCGCCGCCTCCACCGTCGGCGACCCTTCCGTTCGGGCACCCGCAACTACCTCCATCGCGAAGCCTACGACGTCGGGGCCGATGAGAGCGTCGATCTCTCGCTCACCCCACTGCGGAGCGGCGGCCTGCCGCGCAACGCGTCCATCGGACTGACGCTGGCTGCGGCGGTGGCGGCAGCCCTGTTCCTGACCACTCCGCTGCGATCGTCGGGACGCGCCCGCACCAAGCCCCGGCCTGAGCTGACCCCGATCCAGGCCGAGCGCGAAGCTCTCTATACCCATATCGCGGACCTCGACCACGACTTCGAGACCGGCAAGCTCGATCAGGCCGACCATCAGCAGATGCGCGAGGCCCTGCGCGCCCGGGCGATCGAGCTCCTCCGCGCTGAGCGCGCGGCTGCGGAACCGCCCCCAGCCGAGGTCGAGAGTGCGGAAGTGGGGCGTCCCGAGCCGGAGACGGCCGTCCGGATCGGGCGGTTCTGCCCCGCTTGCGGATCCCGGGTCGACCCGGCCTGGAGATTCTGCTCGAGCTGCGGTGGATCCCTGGTACCCCACGCCTCGCAGGCCCACGCCTCGGAGGAAAGGGGGTGAATCCGATCCGCCTGCGCGGGGAGGCCGTCGCGAAGCGTTTCGGACGCGTGACGGCCCTGGGCGGGATCGACTTCGAGATCGGCCCCGGCGAGGCCGTCGCGATCCTCGGCGCCAACGGGGCGGGCAAGAGCACCCTGCTCCGCATCCTGGCCGGAGTCTCCCGGCCGAGCGAGGGACGCTTCGAAGCGTCCCGGGTTACGGATGAATCGGTCGGGGGGGATCGGGCTCCGACCCGGCCGCTCAGGCGCGAATCATTGCGGGCAGCGATCGGATACGTCGGTCATTCGACCCTGCTCTACGGTGACCTCACGGCCCGGGAGAATCTCGTCTTCGCGGCACGCCTCCAGGGCTACCCCCTCACGGAGGAGCGTCTGGGAACGTTGCTCGAGCGGGTTGGCCTGCAGGCGGTCTGCGATCGGCGGACAGGCACGTTCTCTCGCGGGATGGCGCAGCGGCTCGCGATCGCCCGCGCGATCGTGCACGAGCCACCGGTACTGCTGCTCGACGAGCCCTTCACGGGGCTCGACGAGGTCTCCGCCGAGCGTCTCTCGAGCCAGCTCGCCGCCCTGCGCTCCGGGGGCCGCACACTGATCGTCGTGACCCACGATCCGCAGCGCGGCGTCGAGCTCGCCGAACGGGCGATCGTGCTCGATCGGGGGCGGATCGTCGCCCGATCGGCACGCCGGGCCGGCGCGCGGGACGCGCTGCCCTTCGAGGCGGATGCCCTCCGGAGCGCCCTCGCCCATTTCGCCCGCGCCGCCGCTGCGACCGCCGAGGATGCCGCGTGAACGTTGCCTGGGCGCTGCTCTGGAAGGATCTAGTCAGCGAGTGGCGCTCCCGGGATCGGATCGTCGCGATGGCGGTCTTCTCGTTCCTGGTGGTCGTCGTCTTCCAGTTCGCCTGGCCGCCGATGGAGTCCGGCGAGATGGTGCGCTTCGCGCCGGGCGTGCTGTGGGTCACCTACCTCTTCGCGGCGGTGATCGGGCTCGGGCGAACCTTCGCGCTGGAGCTCGAGAACGACGCCATCACCGCCCTCGCCCTGGCGCCCGGCACCCGGGGCTGGCTCTTTCTCGGCAAGGCGGCGGCGACCTGGATCCTGATCACGGTGGTGCAGGCGATGACCGCCTTCGTCTTCGCGCTCTTCTTCCGCGTGGACCTCACGGTCGCGATTCCGGGTCTGATCGCGATCGTGGCCCTCGCGAACGTGGGCATCTGCAGCGTGGGCACCCTGCTCTCGGCGATGTCCGTACGCAGCCGCTTTCGCGACGTGCTGCTGCCGGTGCTGCTGATCCCGACCCTGATCCCGATCCTCAGCTCGGCCGTGCTCGGTACGACGGCTACCCTGTCGGCGGAGGGGCTGCCCTTCGAGGCCCTGCAGCCCCTGCTCGTGATCGATGGGGTCTATCTGATCCTCTCGTTCCTGCTCTTCGATTTCGTGCTCGACGAGTAGGCCCGGGAGAGCCTACACCGCCATCTCGACCCGGAGGACCGATGTCCGCTTCCCATCCCGGCCCCGATTCCACCCTCGTTCCTGCGGATTCGATCCGACGGGCGCTGCGCGCGCTGGGCGGGCTGCTGCTGATCCTGATGCCCGTGTACGCCTGGGCGGTCGCGACGGCACCGATCGACCGCATCCAGGGCGTCATGCAGAAGATCCTCTACGTCCATCCGCCGCTGGCCTACGGCGCCTATCTCGGTTTCGTCGTGACGGGGGTCGCGGGCGGGCTCTTCCTGTGGCGGCGCCGGGAGATCCACGACCAGCTCGCCATCGCCGGAGCCGAGGTCGGTACGCTCTTCTGCACCCTGATGCTGATCACGGGGCCGATCTGGGCGCGCGGCGCCTGGGGTCCCGGCAATTGGTGGGTCTGGGATCCCCGCTTGACCCTCACCCTGCTGCTCTGGTTCGTCTACCTGGCCTACATGCTGC
>CAYWGW010000066.1:0-17256 GCA_964457385.1 uncultured Spirochaetaceae bacterium | reverse complement strand
ATTTACGATACAATACGTTTCGTTCTGATTCACCTGAAAGCCTGGACTCCGCTAGGCTGACCGTGGGTATCGTATCTCCATGGGCGAGTCCGGGGCGCGTCCGGGAGCGAAGCCGGCGCAGCGCAGCGACGAGCCGCGAGCCACGGGGGGCACCGCGGCCTCTCCTCATCAGCCCCCGGACTCCAGCGCACGGATCCAGCCGGGTCTGGCCCCACGCAAGCGAAGATCGAAGGAGGATTCCACAGAGATGGTCGACTACAACCCTTTCTCCGACGAGATCATCAAGGGCGACCCGCTTCCGATCTACCGACGACTTCGCGACGAGGCTCCCGCCTACTATCTCGAAGAGTACGACACCTGGGCTCTGTCGCGCTTCGAGGACATCTGGAAGGCTTCGGGCGACATGAAGAACCTGACGGCCGCCCAGGGGACGACCTCGGCCCATCTGCTGACGAAGGTCCAACCCGTGACGCCCATGATCAACATGATGGACGCGCCGGACCATACGCGGCTGCGGGCCGCCTTCCGCAAGAACTTCGCCGCACCCGAGGTCGGCAGACTCGAGCCGATGATCCGCCAGCTCGCGACGAAGTGCATCGACGCGGCCCTGCCCCGGGGCGAGATGGACGTCCTCGGCGATTTCTCGTCACAGGTCGCCGTCACCGTCGCCTGCACGATCAGCGGACTGCCTCCCGAAGACGGACCGATGCTCGTCGATCTCGTCTATCGCTTCTTCAAGCGCGAAGAGGGCCACGACGGCATGACCGAGGACGGCCTGGCGGCGATGGGCGAGATGTTCGCCTACTTCCACGAGAAGATCGCCGAGCGACGGGCCTCGGGCCCGAAGGACGACGTGCTCCAGCGCCTGCTCGAGTTCGAGCAGGAAGGCCGGAAGCTCGACGACGACGCCCTCGCCTCCCACCTCTCGATGCTGATCATCGGGGGCTCCGAGACGTTCCCCAAGACCTTCGCCTCGGCGCTCCAGCGGCTCTGGGAGCATCCGGATCAACGGCGGATGTGCGCCCGCGATCCGTCGCTGATTCCCGACGCCTACAACGAGGGGCTGCGCTTCGACATGCCGACCCAGTTCCTGATGCGCGTCGTGAAGCGGCCGGTCGAGCTCGCCGGCGCCAAGATGACCGAGGGACAGGCCGTCATGTTCCTGTACCACTCGGGCAACCACGACGAGCGCGAGTTCGACGATCCTGATCGCTTCGACATCCTCCGGCGCCCGCCGCGGATCCTCAGCTTCGGCTACGGCCCCCACTCCTGTCTCGGCGTGAACGTCGCCCGGCTCGAAGGCAAGGTCTGCCTCGAAGAGCTGCTCAGGCGGATCCCGGACTACGAGGTGGACCTCGACCGCTCCGAGCGCCTGCTGACCGAGTTCGTGCAGGGCTACTGGAAGCTGCCGATCCGATTTGCGGCCTGACGATCTGCATGCCGGCCGGACCAGCGGGCGTCACGCCGGGGCTTCCTGTGGGGACGTAGAGGGGTGAAGCTGGACCCGGGCGACGCGGGTAGGCGCGTGGGCCGACCGACACCGGATCCCGGTCGGAAGAATCCGGCGGGAACCCTGGCGAGCCGGGTCCGCCAGCTGGCCCGCAGCCAGCCGGAGCGTCCCGCCTACCTCGTCTTCGGGGGTCGGACGATCGACTGGGCGGCCTACGATGCCGCCGCCGATCGACTCGCCCGGATCCTGCTCGCCCTCGAGCGGGACCCCGACGAGCCGGTCGCCGTCTGGCTCCCGGACGGCGCCGCCATCCACATCGCCTTCCAGGCCACGGAGCGCGCGGGTCTCGTCGCCCTCGGCCTCGGCGCTCGCAGCGGCGAGCGCGAGCTCGTCCATCTACTGAGCCTCGCCGGGGCGACGACGTTCGTATCGGCCGCGGAGGTGGGCGGTCACGATACGACTCGTGTGGTCGAGACACTCCGGGAGCGCGGCGTGCCGCTGCACCATCACGTCGTCCTCGAGGGTGAGGGTGAGGTGCAGGATCCGATCCGGGTCGACGGCTGCGAGCCCGAACCGGCGGACGTTCAGGCGCTCGAAGGCCGCGCTCTCGGCCCGAAGGACGTCTTCCTGCTCAACTCGACCTCGGGCACCACCGGTCTGCCGAAGATCGTGATCCACGATCAGAGCCGCTGGCTGGCCTTCCACCGATTCGCCGTCGAGATCGGAGAGCTCTCGGGGGGCGAGGTGATCCTGAGCGCCGTGCCCGCCCCTTTCGGCTTCGGGCTCTGGACCGCCCACGTGACGCCCACGATGCTAGGCGTGCCGACGGTCGTGCTGCCGCGCTTCGATGCTCGACGGACCCTCGAGGCCCTGGAGCGCCATCGCGTGACGATGCTCGCTGCGGTCTCGACCCAGCTCTCACTGATGCTCGAGTCCGGAGGCCTCGATCGGCCGCGGGCGCTCGCTCTGCGGCGTGTCTTCACTGGCGGCGAGGCCGTCCCCGCGAAGCGGGCGCGGACCTTCGAAGAACGGACCGGAGCCTGCGTGCTCCAGTTCTACGGATCGAACGAGACCGGGGCGGTCAGTGCGACGCGTCCCGGGGATCCGCCGGGCAAGCGCCTCGGCACCGCCGGGCGGCCGCTTTCCGAAATGCAGCTCCGACTCTTCGACGCGTCGGGTCGAGACGTGACGGACTCGGGTCGCGGTCGGCCGGGGGTTCGAGGACCGACCCTCTCCCGCGGTTACCTCGGCGCGCCCGAGGCGAATGCAGAGCTGATCCGGGAGGACGGCTGGTTCATGCTGGGCGACCTCGTCGAGATCGATGCCGAGGGCTATCTGCGGGTGGTCGGACGCACGGACGACATCATCATCCGTGGCGGCAAGAACCTCTCGGCCGCCGCCATCGAGCTGGCTCTCGCGACACATCCGGCGATCACGCTCGGCGCCGCCATCGGTGTGGCGGATCCGCTCTTCGGCGAGCGGGTCGCCGCCTACGTTGCGCTGCGTCCGGGTGAGAGCCTCGACCTGCCCGCCCTTCGGGCGCATCTCGAGTCCCAGGGTATCGCGCGAGAGCTGTGGCCGGAGGGGCTGGTCGTGCTGAGCGAGCTGCCGCAGAGCGTGGGCGGCAAGGTCGCCAAGCAGGCACTTCGGGAGGACGCGGTACACCGCTTCGGGGCCGCCGGCGTGATCGGGCCAGGCGCCCCTCCCGCGTCGGGCGAAGCGCCGGATGTCCCCTGCGATCCCGATCCAGCCTGAGACGGGCGCCCGTCCGTCCCCTCCACCCGTCGGATTCAGCCGTGCTCGGCGATCGCATCCGCGAAGGAGATCCCTTCGGCCATCTTCCGGCGACAGGCGAGCAGCGGACGGGGACGCTTGAAACCGACCGCCGCGACCAGCCGCCCCTCCCGGCCAAAGAGCGCGAGAAAGCGGTCGTCCTCGAGGACACCCTGACCGACGTGCATCTCGTCGCCCTCGCGGATCTCGCCGGCGATCGCGATGCGCAGGTCGAATTGATCGGTCCAGACGTAGGGAATCGGCGCGAAGGGCCCGGCCCGGCCGTGGACGATCCGCTCCGCGAGGAACTCCGCCTGCTCGACGGCGCTCGTCCAATGCTCGAAGCGCGGACGCTCCGGATAGCGCGGGTTCTCCCAACGGGCACAGTCGCCCAACGCGTAGACACCGTCGCGTGTCGTCGCGCCCATCGCATCGCAGAGCACCCCGTTCTCGCGCTCGACCCCCGCGCCCTCGAGCCACTCGGTTGCGGGGACGGCGCCGATGCCGACGACGACGAGTTCCGCCTCGAGACGCTCGCCTCCCGACAGACGCACGGCCTCCACCCTCCCCTCAGCGTCGCTGTCGAAGCCTTCGACGCCCTGGCCGAGATGGAAGACGACGCCCTCGGCCCGATGCCGATCGGCCACCCGCTCGCCCAGCACGGGACCGAGTCCGCGGACGAGCGGTGCCGCCAGCGGCTCGACCACGGCGACCTCGAGCCCCTTCTGGCGACAGCTGGCTGCGAGTTCCATGCCGATGAAGCCCGCGCCCACGATCACCACCCGCGGCTGCGAGGCGAGCGCGGCCCGCAGGCGACGCGCATCCTCGAGGGTTCGCAGCTCGAGCACCCCCGCCAGCTCACGACCGAAGGGGAGCCGGCGCGCCCGCGCCCCCGTCGCGATGACGATCGCCTCGCCTTCGACGCTCGTGCCCCCCTCGAGTTCGACGCAGAGACGCTCGGGATCGAGACTGATCGCACGTCGGCCGAGCCGCCAATCCGCCTCGAGCTTCTCGAGCCCGTCCCGGGCGAGGGCGAGCTTGTGCTCGTCCCAATCGTCGACGAGGAACTGCTTGGAGAGGGGCGGTCGGTCGTAGGGCGGCTCGGACTCAGCGCCGAGAACCGTGATGGGGCCCGCGTATCCCTGCCGACGCAGACTCTCGACGACCCGCAATCCCGCGAGCGAAGCACCCACGACGACGATCCGATCCGGCCTGTCCACGCGCTTTCTCCTGCCTGCCCTGAACACCCGACACCGGCTGCGTTCATCTGTCTTGTGGTCGAGCGTCACCGAGCGTCGCCGAGCGCCGATCCCAGCCACGCCGACGGAACCCACCGCGGCCGCTTCCGGATCGCGTTTCGGGACGCCCCGGGCGATGCCACGGAGGGTGCCACCGCAGTCGCAGGATAGGACATTCCGATTGCCTCGATCGAGCGTCAAAGGGCCGCGACCGGATCCGCACAGCGGCATCGGCGAGCGTACGCCGAAGCCCGGAACGCGGTGGCCGGGACGGGCGGGCTGGGCGATGCTCGGGCGCCCCGTCGGATCACGACCGCGACCCGACGCGCGCGAGGAAGAGCCGATGCAGTTCTGGCAGTCCGCCCCCTTCACCCATCCCGACGAGCTCTTCGAGCTGGCGCCGGTCGCCGAGGAGGCGGGCTTCGAGGGCCTGATGCTCGCGGACCACGTCTTCACGCCGGAGCACTACGACTCCCGCTATCCCTACGACGAGAGCGGTGAGCCGCCCTTCGACGGCGCGACGCCCTTTCCCGAGCCCTGGGCCACGATCTCGGCCCTCGCGCAGCACACGCGCACGCTCCGCTTCATGACGAACGTCTACATCCTTCCCCTGCGCCATCCCGTCGAGATCGCCAAGGACGTGAGTACGGCGGCCGTCCTCTCCGGCAACCGCGTGGTCTTCGGATTCGGCGCGGGCTGGCTGCGCGAAGAGTTCGATGTCCTCGGCGCCCGCTTCGAGGGACGCGGCAAACGCATGGACGAGCAGATCCAGATCATCCAGGCGCTTCTCAGCGGCGAGGTGACCCACTTCGAAGGCGAGCACTATCAGCTTCCGCCGATGCGCATGAACCCGGTCCCCAGCCGCAAGGTGCCGATGTGGATCGGCGGCATGAATCCGGCGGCGCTGCGGCGCGCGGCCCAGTACGGCGACGGCTGGACCGGTGCCGGCAACACCTTCGAGCAGGCCGAGTCGTTGCTGATCGCCCTGGCGGAGCAGCGAAGACGATTCGGGCGCGAGGACGAGCCCTTCGACTGCCTGATCCCGCTCGTCGAATCGGTCCCACCCGACGGGATGGCCCGGCTCGTCGAGCTCGGCATGACCGGCACCGTCCACTACCCCCTGTCGTTCCTCTGTCCGCCCGACGCGACCCTGCAGCAGAAGCTCGACGTGCTCCGGCGATTCGGGGAGAAGGTGATCCAGCCGAGCCGCGGCTGAGCGCGGCGGGTCGACTTCGACCGCCCTCGCGCTCGACGCTCGCTCGCGCGAGGAGCCACTTCGATGTCGGCTCGACGACTCGTCTCAGGCCCAGCCACGGTCGTGGGGCGCCATCAATCGCGCATCGAGGCGCATGCTCGAATGCAGCCAGACACCGTCTCGGCAGACGTAGTCGTCCTGCTCGACGCCGACCAGCCACATCGCCCGTCCCTCCCGGGTCGTGCACAGCGCGAGCACGTCCCAACGACCCGAGGCCCGCATGCCGTCGACCCGGATCTGCGGCTTCACGAAGAAATGCCAGGAGAAGGCGAGCGTCGGCCGTCGGAATCGCTCCCGGATCGCGTCCCGACCATGACAGGCTCCGAGCTCGCCGCCACCTTCCCAGACGGCATCGACCGTGAACAGCGCCGCCAACCGATCCGCGATCGAATCGATCTCCGACTGCGACTTCACACCGTTTCGTGTATATCGGGCATCGGCCAGCGTGCCGTACTCCGATTTGAGGTTCGTGATCGCCGCCTGCCCCTCGACGAGGGCCAGACGCCGTTCGAGCTCTTCGATGCGCGCCTCTGACGTCTGCTGCTGCGACATCGCCGCTCCCCCTCTCCCGGGTCCCGATCGCTTCCGCTAGCTTGCCGACCCGAACGCTCGCCTTCGCGCCATCTCGAGCGGGCACTCGGCATGGGATGCACACCATAATGAAGGGTCCGCTGGACGGCATCCGAGTCCTCGATCTCACGACGATGGCGTCCGGTCCGCTCGCCACGTCGATTCTCGGCGACCAGGGCGCCGATGTGATCAAGCTCGAGGCGCCCGGACGGGGGGACGCCCTGCGCTCGATCGGCACCCGTCGCGGCGAGCTCTCCGCGCTCTTCATCAACCTGAATCGCAACAAGCGCTCGATCGGTCTCAGCCTGGCAGATCCGCGGGGGCTCGCGCTCTTCGATCGCCTGGTCGCCCGAGCCGACGTCCTGATCCAGAACTTCCGTCCGGGCGCGGTCCAGCGCATGGGCGTCGGCCCCGAGCGTCTCTGCAGCCGCTTCCCGCAGCTGATCTACGTCTCCGTGAGCGGCTTCGGCGAGCGCGGACCGATGCGCGATCATCCGGTCTACGACTCGGTCATGCAGGCCTACTCCGGCGTCGCAGCCCATCAGGCCGATCCGCGAACCGGCGAGCCGGCCTTCGTACGCAGCATCGTCTGCGACAAGGGGACCGCGATCCAGACCGCTCAGCTCGTGACCGCGGCGCTGTTCGCCCGCGAGCGCGGCCGCGGGGGGCAGCACGTGCGCGTGTCGATGCTCCACGCGAGCCTGGCCTTTCTCTGGCCCGACGCCATGCAGAACCACACCTTTCTCGGAGAGGGCGCCAGCGAGCCGATCGGACGCGCGTCGCTCCCCGCCATCCGGGCCACCCGGGACGGTCACATCACGATCAGCTTCATCCAGGATCACGAGTTCCAGGCCTTCTGCCGGGTGGTCGAGCGCCCGGATCTGTCCGACGATCCGCGCTTCCGGGAGGCCGGTCCGCGCGCGCTGCATGCCGACCAGCTCCAGCAGCGCCTCGACCCGACGCTCCGGTGCTGGACCACCCAGGCGCTCGTGGATCGACTGCGCGCGGCGCAGGTGCCGCATGCCGTCCTCGGAGAGCCGGCGAGCCTGCATCGCGATCCCCAGGTGAGGGCCAACGAGCTGCTGATCGAGTTCGAGCATCCCCACGCCGGCCGCCTGCGCCAGCCCCGCCCCCTCGGCGACTTCGAGAAGACACCGACGAGTGTCCGGCGTCAGGCCCCGCGACTCGGCGAGCAATCCGACGAGATCGCGCGGGAGGTAGGCTGCGACGCCACCGAGATCGAGGCCCTCCGCCGAGCGGGCGTGCTCGTCTGAGCCTCGGCCCCCATCGCCGCGCCCGGCTCAATCGTCGAGCAGGCTCGCTGCCACTCGCTCCTCGAGATGGCGCTCGTCCCACCAGGACATCTGGAGCTGCTTGGCGCGGCGGAAGTAGAGCTGGATGTCGTACTCGACCGTGAAGCCGACACCGCCCCAGACCTGCTGGCAGGCGGCGGTCACGTCGCGGTAGGCCTGACCCATGAAGAGCTTCGCCATCGGCGCGAGCTTCGAGACGTCCTTGCCCTCGGAGTGCGCCCAGGCCGCCTCGTAGACCAGCGTCGCGCCGCCCTCGATGGCGGTGGCCGCATCCGCGAGCGAATGCGAGAGCGCCTGAAACGCGCCGATCGGCTTGCCGAACTGATGACGCTCGCCCGCGTAGGCCACGGTCAGCTCGAGCGCCCGCCGAGCGCCGCCGACCGCCTGCGCCGCCGCGAGCACGATGCCCTCGAGCATCACGCGATCCCAGACGGCCCAGCCGCTCCCGGGCTCGCCCAGGCGATTTCCGACCGGCAGCCGGACGCGCTCGAAGTCCACTCGGAAGGTGGGCTCGGATCCGAGATTCCGTCGCTGGGAGAGCGTGATCCCGGGCGTCTTCGGATCGACGAGGAAGAGATCGATCTCCGCCGATCCCTCGCCCGTTCGCGCGAGCACGATCCAGCGATCCGCGGCGGCCGCGAAGACGGCGTGCAGCTTCGTGCCCGAGAGCACGACCTCCTCGCCCTCGCGCTCGGCGCGCAGCTGCACGCCCCGGGGTCCATGACCGCGCCGAGGCTCGAGCCAGACTGGCGCGAAGATCGCCTCTCCCGAGGCGATCCGCGGCAGCCACTCGGACTTCTGTGACTCGCTGCCTGCGTCGAGCAGCGCCCGGGCCGAGAGCACCGACGACACGAAATGCGGTGACGGCACCAGCGCCCGTCCGAACTCCTCGTAGACGATGGCCGCATCGAGCAGCGACTGCCCCTGTCCGCCGTAGGCCTCTGGAATCAGGAGGCCCACGAGACCGAGCTCGGCCAGCTGCTTCCAGAGCTCGTCGGGATGGCCCTTGGGATCGTCCTCGAGGGCGCGCACGGTCTCCAGCGGGCAGTACTTTCCACAGACCCCTCGGACCATCTCGCGCAGCATCTCCTGCTCGTCGCTGAAGTCGAGATCCATACTCAGGGCTTCCAGTCGTCGCCTGCGAGAGACCAGGGATTGGCTTCAGGGGTCTCGGGCACCGCGATCCGCGCCTCGCAACCCACGCAATCCTTCTCGCCGGCGGTGAGCCGGATCGACACGTCGACCCAGCCGTTGCCGTTGCCCATGGACTCGACACCCGTCACCTCGCCTGCGAAACGCATCCGATCGCCGGGAAAGACGGAGTCCTTCATCCGGAACCGGATCCTTCCCAGGCGCCCCTTCGGCCCGGTCCAATCCGTCAGGTAGCGCTCGAACCAGGCCGCCAGGTTCGGCGTATTCATGAAGATGTCCTGTACGCCATTGTTGTGCACGGCGAACTTGTAGTCGTGGTGCTGCGGCCGCCAGTCGCGGCTCGCCATCGCGCCGAGAACGACCGTCACGGGCTGCACGTCTTTCTCGAGCACCGGCAGTGCGGTGCCCTCCTTCACGTCGCCCACCAGAAGCCTGTTCACATCCGTCATGTCTTCCGTCCCCGTTCAGTCCCGGTTGTAGCCGAAGCCGGTGTAGCGCTCCTCTGCGCAGAGCTGATCCTTCTGGTTCGTGATCCGCACGCCGAACTCCCAGAATCGCCCGGTTCCGAGTTTCGTCTTCTTGAGCGGCGAGACGGAGTAGAGGATCTGCGTCGTCGTCAGCACGTCGCCCGGACGGATCGGCTCCCCGAAGACGATCGAGTTGTCGCTCATGACCGCCTCGGGCAGGCCCAATCGATCCTTCAGGTCGAAGTGGAGCTGCAGCGGCACGGCCGGCTCGCTCCGACCGGGCGACCAATGATGCGGCCGGAACCAGGCGGAGACCATCGTGGGCAGCGTGATCGGACCGCTCGTGAGTTCCTCCGCCACCTTCGGCTCCCAGTAGAGCGGATTGCCGTTCTCGGTCGCCGAGAGGTTCGTGTAGACATATCCCATCTCGATCGGGAACGTCGTCTGCTCGGTGTATCGCTCCTGCCCGATCCAGGATCGGACCTCTTCCGGCAGATCCTCTGCCGATTGCGCGGCCATGCCTAGTCCTCCTCGCTGGAGCCCGATCCGGGCTCCGATGAATCCCGTCGAAGACCTCCGGCCTCCGACCCATCCGTCCGACCTACCCGCCCGACCTACTCGACGGCGCCCTCTTCAATGAGCTTCTCGATCTCCGCGGCGCCCAGCCCCGCCTGCGCCAGCAGCGTTCGGCTCTCCGTCCCGTTCCCGACCCGGACCTCGTGTCGTGGCTGATCGCGGCGACCGCCGGCCAGGATCGGAGCGACCTGCTCGAAGACGCCCCGCTCGGGATGGATGGCCTCCATGAAGACGTCCCGGGCGCGCCAATGGGGATCCGCCGCAACCTCGGGAATCGAGAGCACCGGCGCGACGCAGGTATCGTTCGGCGCGAGCTCGGCCGTCCATTCGTCCCGGGTGCGCGTCCGGAAGGTCGCCGCGAAAGCCGCCCGGATCTCGTCCTGCCTGGCCTCGTCGTATTGATGCTCGGCGTACTCCGGGTGCCCGAGACTCCGGCAGAGATTCCGGTAGAAATGGGGCTCGATCGCGCCGACCGAGATCCACTTCCCGTCGCTCGTCGCGTAGAGGTCGTAGAACGCATAACGTCCTGTCAGCAGCACCTGTCGCGGACCGGCGACCTCGCCCTCCGCCAGATACTGATCGATCGACAGCGACATCAGCGCGAGCACGCCCTCGGCCGCCGACACGTCGAGAAAGGCCCCCTCGCCCGTCCGGCTCCGCTGCACGAGCGCCGCCAGGATCGAAAGCACCGCCTGCATCCCGCCGCCTGCGCTGTCGGCGACCGTCGCTCCGGGAATCGGCGGACCTCCATCGGGACGCGGCTCGCTGCACGCGAGGAAGCCCGACAGGGCCAGGTAGTTGAGGTCGTGACCGGCCCAACCGGCGGCGGGTCCGTCCTGGCCGTAGCCCGAGGTCGAGCAGTAGACGAGCCGCGGATTGCGCACACGCATCGCCGACCAGCCGATTCCGAGGCGGTCGACGACGCCCGGGCGGAAGGACTCGATCACGACGTCCGCCCGCTCCGCCAGTCGAAATAGCGCCTCACGCCCCGTCTCCGACTTCAGGTCGATGCGCATGCGCTCGAAGCCACGACCGGCGCCGTAGGTATGGTAGACGGGCCTCGTCTGGAGCCCTCCCTTCTTCGAGACCGGGGCGATCTGGACGACCCGCGCGCCGAAATCCGCCAGCGAGCGCGCAGCCCGGGCTGCCGGGCCGACACTACCGAGGTTCAGGACGAGGATCCCCTCGAGCATGCCGGCCGGCGCGCTCTCGGATCGGCTCTTCGCCGTCCGGTTTTCCTGGGTCTCCTGGGTCTCCTGGATCTCGGTCACGGCTGGCGATCTCCGCTCTAGAAGTTCTTCGGCAGGCCGAGGCCGCGGCGGGCGATGATGTTCTTCTGCACCTCGGAGGTGCCGCCGCCGATCGTGTCGACCACGGTGTAGCGATAGGAGCGCTCGTAGCGGCCGTTCACCGGCGCCTCCTCCTGATCGGGCCTCAGCGCGGCGTCGGGACCGATCAGGTCGAGTGCGGCGTTGGCGATCCGCTGGCCGAGCTGCGACTGCCAGAGCTTGTACATCGCGGCCTCGACCGTGGGCACGCGTCCTTTGAGGGCCTCGCTGATGACCTTGCGCTGGAGCTTTCGGGCCACCTCGAGATCGGCGGCCAGCTTCGCGAGTCGTTGGCGGACGACGGGATCCTTCGACAGGGGCTCCCCGTCGAAGGTCGCCTGCTTCACGTAGCGGAGCAGACCGTCGAGCTTCATCTCCACCGGCCCGACCGGCAACATCGCGAAGCGCTCGAGATCGAGGGCCTCGCAGATATAGGTCCAGCCCTCCCCCACCTCGCCCACGACATGGGAGTCGGGTACGAAGACGTCGTTGAAGAAGACTTCGTTGGTGCGCTCGTCGCCGATCGTCCAGGTCGGATGGATCTCGAAGCCCTCGTGATCCATCGGGATCAGGAAGAGCGTGATACCCTTGTGCTTGTGCTCCGAGGTACGGGCCCCGACCCAGTACCAATCGGCGAAGTGGGCCGAGGTCGTCCAGATCTTGTGCCCGTTCAGGACCCAGCCGCCGCGCTCGTCGTCGTGCACGGCCTTGAGCGACATGGCCGCCGCGTCCGAGCCCGCCTGGGGCTCGGAGTAGCCGATCGCGAACTCGATCTCGCCGCGGATGATGCGTGGCAGGAAATAGCGTTTCAGCTCGTCGTTGCCGTGGCGGATGATCGTCTTGCCGACGATGCCCACGCCCTTGCCGGGCTGCGGCGCGCCGAAACGTGAGAGCGCCTCGGTCAGCAGGAAGTCGTAGATGCCCGAGCGCTCCTGGCCGCCGTACTCCTTCGGCCAGGACATCCCGAGCCAGCCCTGCTCCGCCAGCTTGCGCATGAAGGCGCGCTTGGCCGGGGTCTCCACGGTCTGGGAGAGATGCTCCGGGTTGTCGTCCATCACCTCGGGCGACGCATTCGCCTCGAGGAAGGCCACGACCTCCTTTTCGAAGGCCTGTTCCTCGTCGGACAGCTCGAAATCCATCGCGCGCGCCTCCGTGGCTCAGGGAATCAATAACGATACGCTGCGTCTTGTAATATGTAAAGAGCGGTGGCAGCGCGACGAGGCGTTGCCAGACGCGCGGACGCTCCACGCGGGCAGGCGCGCACCATCGGGGGCCCGCGTTTTCACCCTGGGGGCAGGGCCGGCCGGCCGGAGGTCTACATCGCGCCATCGCCGAAGCGTGCAGCGAGACGCCGCATCCCCGTGATCCAGCGATCGATGTCCTGACCCTTGCGCTCATAGTAGGTTCGCACGCTTTCATGGGGCAGGATCAGGAAGCGCTCCTCCTTCAGCCCCTGAACGGTCACTTCGGCCAGCTCCTCCGGCTCGATCATGCCGTCGACGCCGGCCACGCCGCCGTTCTCCATGTCGGCGGTCATCGCGGTCCGGACGGCCTGCGGACACAGCGCCGAGACGCGGATCCCGCGGTCGCCGTAGGTGATCGAGAGCCACTCGGCAAAGGCCACCGCCGCATGCTTGGTCACGGCGTAGGGGGCCGAGCCGATCTGCGACAGCAGACCCGCCGCCGACGCGGTGTTCAGCAGATAGCCCTCGCCCCGCTCCAGCATCGAGGGCAACACGGCGTGGGCGGCATGCACATGGGCCATCACGTTGACGTCCCAGATCTTCTGCCAGGCCTCGACCTCGACCTCGGGGCCGCCGGGGATCGCGATACCGGCATTCGAGACGAGGAGATCGATTGGCCCCGCCTCCGCCTCGACCTCGCGCACGAGGGCGACCACGGCCTCCCGACTTCCGACGTCCACCCTCCGCGCGACACCCCCGATCCCTTCGGCGACCGCCCGGGCGCCGGCCTCGTCGAGATCGACGACCGTGATGCGCCGCGCGCCCTCCGCCGCAAATCGCTCGCAGAGGGCCCGTCCAATTCCGTTTCCGCCGCCGGTCACGACGACGTTCCTGTTCGCGAGATCCACGGGGTCGACCCTCCTCTGGCTTCGGGAGCCATGATGCTACCACCCCCTCCCGCGGCCGGGCATGCCGGCCTCCGGCTCCGCGGCGCGCTGTGATAGCTTCCGCGCCATGAGCTGGAAGCCCGAGGTCGACGAGATCGAGCGCCGCCGCGCGCGCGCCCTCGAGATGGGCGGCCCCGAGGCCGTCGCGAAGCAACACGAACGAGGTCGCTGGACGGTGCGCGAGCGGATCGCGACCCTCGTCGATCGCGACAGCTTCCGCGAGCACGGTCGGATCACCGGCGCCAGCGAGCAGCCCGGCGCCTCCGACTTCCGGCCCGCGAGCCTCGTCGTCGGCAGCGCCCGGATCGACGATCGTCCGATCGTCGTCTGCGGCGACGACTTCACCCTACGCGGCGGTGCCTACTCCCAGACGGTGCTGAAGAAGAGCTATTTTGCAGAGCAGCTCGCGATCCGGCGGCGCGTGCCCTTCGTGCGACTACTCGAGGCGGGAGGCGCCTCGATCGCCGGCACCGGCGGCAGCACCCGCGGTCGCTCGGGCTACGACTGGACCGAGCCGCCGATGCTGAACCTGCTCGCGATGCAGACGATGCAGGCCGTGCCCGTCGTCTGCATCGCGCTCGGTCCGGTGGCGGGCTTTCCGGCGGGCCGACTGGTCGCCTCCCATCTCTCGATCATGACGAGGCAGACGGCCCAGGTTCTGACCGGCGGCCCCGCCGTCGTCGCCCAGGCCACCGGCGAGACACTCAGCAAGGAGGAGCTCGGCTCCGCCAGGATCCACGGCCGCAACGGCATGGTCGACAACGTGGCGGAGGACGAGGCCGATGCCCTGCGCCAGGCCCAGCGCTTCCTCTCCTACCTCCCCAGCCATTGCGGCGAGCCGCCGCCCTTCTTCGACGTCGGCGATCGCCGCAGCCGCCGCGAGGAGGCCCTGCTCTCGATCGTGCCCCGCGAGCGCCGCCGAGCCTTCAAGATGCGCAAGCTGATCGAGCTGGTCGTCGACGGACGCAGCTTCTTCGAGATCGGTGGTGGCTGGGGACGCAGCCAGATCACCGGGCTCGCTCGCGTGGATGGTCATCCGGTCGGGGTGCTCGCCAACGACTGCCACCACGACGGCGGCTCCATGACCGCGGACGGCGCGGCGAAGCTGCGGCGCTTCGTCGAGCTCTGCGATCTCTTCCATCTGCCGATCGTGTCCTTCGTGGACGAGCCGGGCTTCATGATCGGGAGCGCCGCCGAGCAGGCGGGCACGATCCGCGCCGGAATGAACGCCCTCTTTGCCGTGCTGCAGACGACCGTGCCCTGGTTCGCCTGCGTGGTCCGGCGCTCCTACGGCGTCGCCCAGGGGCTTCACCTCGGGCCGGACGCGACGGTCGTCGCCTGGCCCAGCGCGATCAGCGGCGCGCTGCCGGTGGAGAGCGGCGTCGCCCTGGCCTTCCGGCGCGAGATCGAGGAGTCCGCCGATCCCGACCGGCGCCGCGCGGAGCTCGAGGACGAGATGGCGGAGGCCCAGTCCGTGATGCCTCGGGCCGAGGAGTTCGGCGTGCACGATCTGATCGATCCGAGGGAGACGCGGCCGCTGCTCTGCGAGTGGGTCGAGTCGGTCCAGACCGCCGTGCTCGAGCACGTCCGGGCGGGCGCACCGCGTTATTCCATCCGCCCCTGAGGCCAGCTACGATGCCACCCCTGAGACCACCGCAGAGGCCGCCTCAGCGGTCGACTCAGAGGCCGCCTCGGCGGTCGACTCCGCCCGCGACATGCCGCTCCGTCGGCCTGGACGTTCGTTCGCGGCGTTCATCGCCCGCGATCGGCTCAGCGGCCCCGGAAGCGCGGTGGCCGCTTCTCCGCGAAGGCCTCGACCGCCTCGGTGTAGTCGTCGGTGAGCGCGCCCCGGACCATGCGATCGGCCTCGTAGCGCAGACAGGTCTCGAGATCCGCCTCCAGCGCCCGATTGAGATTCGCTTTCATCCAGCGCAGGGCGATGGGCGGTCCAGCGGCGATGCGCGCGGCCCACGTGAAGGCCTCCTCCGCGAGCGACTCGGAGGGCACCACGCGGTTGAAGATGCCCAGCGCCCGTGCGGTCTCCGCGTCGACACGCTCGGCGGTGAAGTAGATCTCGCGCGCCTTCGCGGGACCGACGAGCCGGGTCAGGAACCAGCTGCCTCCGTAGTCCCCGGAGAGTCCGAGCCGCGCGAAAGACGTGACGAGGAAGGCCGTCTCCGAAGCGATCCTCAGATCACAGGCCAGGGCGAGGGAGCAGGCCGCACCGGCCGCCGCGCCTGGCAGCGAGGCGATCGTGGGCTTGGCGGAGCGATGCAGCATCCGGGGCAGCTCGTGCTCCCAACGGAGCTGGCGCTGGCGGTCCTCCATCACCGGCGGTTTACCCTCCTGCTGCATCCGCTTGGTGTCGCCACCCGCGGAGAAGGTCGAGCCGGCTCCCGTCAGCAGCAGACAGCCGACCTCCGGATCCTCCTCGAGCTCCCGCAGCAGTTGGTGGAGGGCCTCCTTCATCTCCATGGTCAGCGCGTTCTTCGCCTCGGGCCGATCGAGGGTGATCGTGGCGACCCGCTCGCGGACCTCGCAGCGGACCTCTCGGGTCCCCGTCTCCCTCGAAGACGCGGGCGCCCCGGGCCCGGTCTCGTTCCCGGAACCCTGGTCGCGGCCTTCGTCGCAGTCTTCGTCGCTGCCGATCCCGTCGTCCACGCTCGCTCCTCGTCTCGAATCCCGACCCAGACCTAACGACCACGGAACCGGGCCGGACGGCCTTCTTCGCGCGCCCGCTTCATCTCCGCGTAGTCCTCCGAGGCGAAGACCAGGGACTGCGCGACCGACTCCTCCTGCATCGTGCTCCGAGGCAGGGGATCCGCCATGCGCGAGAGCGTCCTCCGGAAGAGCTTCACCGCAAAAGGCGCATGCGCCGCGATCTCGCGACAGAGCTCGAGAGCCGCGTCGTCGAGCGCTTCGTCCGGAACGACCCGGGAGACGACTCCGTGTTGCAGCGCCTCCTGCGCATCCATCACCCGTCCTGTGAGCACGAGATCTGCCACCAGACCGTGTCCCGCCATCTGGAAGAGCCGCGCGGTGCCGCCCGAATCGGGCACGACGCCGTGGGCGATCTCGGGCAAACGCATCCGCGTGCTCTGGGCGGCGATCCGGATGTCGGCCAGCAGCGCGCGCTCGAAGGAGCCCCCGATCACCCAGCCCCGGAGCGCGACGACCATCGGAACCGGCAGCGTGAAGAAGGCCTGGGTCCGACGATGCCCGCGCTCGATGAACTCGAAGTCCGTGATGTCCTCGGTCCGGACGCCGATCTGGGAGGTATCCCGTCCCGACGAGAAGGAGCGCCCTTCGCCGCGCCAGAGCACGACGCGCACGTCGTCGCGCTCGTGGATCGCGTCGAGGGCGTCGAAGAGCTGACGATCCATCTCGTCGTTGGCGGCGTTGTGCTTTTCGGGGCGGTCGTTCGTCAGCACGGCGACGCCGTCCACCACCTCGAGTCGGATCAGCTGCTCACCCATCTTCCGCCCTTCGTCCTCTCTCGGCGCCATCCCGCCGCCGCGTTCGGAGCCCTCGCAGACCGCGACGGAAGGCTATCATGACGAGCCCGATCCTGCGGCCTGGCGGACGCCGACGCGACCCGACGTCAGTCGATACCGACCGACGTGCTCCGAGGCGGAGGCCCCGGGAAGACCCGGGAGAAGATGAGGAGGAGCAACCGATGGGTCTGCCCGAACCCCCGGCCGTCGGAACGAGCGCCTTGCCGGCAGGTGCTTTCGACGGCCAGACGGTCATCGTGACCGGAGGCGGAACGGGCCTCGGCAAGGCGATCGCCGTCGAGTTCGCACGACTCGGCGCCCGGGTCGCGATCCTGTCCCGGAGCGAGTCCCACCATACGGCGGGCCTCGAGGCGATCGAGCAGGCCGGCGGACGGGGGATCGCCGTCGGCTGCGACATCCGGGATCCGGAGGCCGTCGCCCTCGCCTTCGCCCGGGTCACGACGGAGCTCGGCCTGCCCGACTGTCTCATCAACAACGCGGCCGGCAAC